>JBEVNG010000054.1:0-5659 GCA_040508235.1 Polyangiales bacterium
CTGCGTGAGGCCGATGACGCCAAGCGCGCGCTGCTGTACCAGCGTGCGCAGCACCTGATCGTCGAGCGCGAGTTCGCGATCCCGGTCTACGTGCTCAGCTACAACGTGGCGGCCAAGAACGCGGTGCGCGAGATCGGCATCGACGTGAACGGCTTCCCATCGTTCCACGAGACCTGGATCGCGACATGACGCAGGCGATCTTCGCGCGTGTGCTCGCGTCCTGCGCGGTGGTGTTCGGGGCGGTGACGCTGATCTTCCTGATCCTGCACTGGCTGCCCGGCGACGCGGCGCAGCTGATCGCCAGCGAGAACGCCAGCGAGGCGATCGTGGCGCAGGTGCGCGAGCAGCTCGGCACCGACCGACCGCTGCTGGTGCAGTACAGCGAGTACCTGAGTGGTCTGGTGCGCGGTGACCTCGGCAACTCGTTCGTCACCAAGGAGCCGGTGCTGGCCCGCCTCACGGCCCAGTTCCCGGCGACGCTCGCGCTGGCCGCGTTCTCGGCGCTGTTCGCGCTGGTGATCGGCGTGCTGCTCGGCGTGTTGTCGGCGCGCATGCGCGGCGGCTGGCTCGACCAGGCGCTGCAGGTCATGGCGCTCGGCGTGGGCTCGGTGCCCGCGTTCTGGCTCGGCATCCTCGCGATCCTGATCTTCTCGGTGGGCCTCGGCTGGCTGCCGGTGATCGGGGAGGGCGGAGCGCTGTCGATGGTGATGCCGGTGACCTGCCTCGGCTTGCTGGTGGGCACGCACCTCTCGCGGATCGTGCGCGACGGCATGCTGGAGACGCTGCACGAGCCATTCGTGACCACGCTGCGCGCCAAGGGCCTGGCCGAGCGCCGCGTGTTCTACGTGCACGTGCTTCGCAACGTGTTGATCGTCGCGGTCACCTACCTCAGCGTGCTGTTCGGCGAGCTGCTGTCCGGCACGGTGGTGATGGAGACGTTGTTCGCGAGGCAAGGCATCGGCCGCCTCGCGGTCGAGGCGATCGGCCAAAAAGACGTACCGGTGGTGCAGGGCGCCATCCTGCTCGCCTCGATCAGCTACGTGATGCTCAACCTGTTGGTGGACCTTTGCTACGCGCTGATCGATCCGCGCGTGGCCGCGAGGGGACGATGACCCAGGCTTCGTTGCCGAGACCGATCACGCTGCGCAACAGCGCTCCTCCACGCCCCACCAAGGTGGCGTTGCCCTCGCTGGCCGGCACCACGCTGGCGGCTGCCTCGATGCTGACGCTGGTGGTGCTGGCGGCACTGTTCCCGAGCTGGCTCGCGCCCTACGCGCCCAGCGACATGGACGGCGGCGCCATCCTGCTCGGGCCCGACCTCGCGCACTGGTTCGGGACCGACCAGTTCGGACGCGACGTGCTGTCGAGCGTGATCTTCGGCGCACGCCAGTCGGTGCTGATCGGCGTGCTCGCGGTCAGCATCGGCGGCTCGGCCGGCATCGCGATCGGCATCAGCGCGGGCTACCTGGGCGGCTGGGTCGACATGGTGCTGATGCGCTTCGTCGACATCTGGCTGGCGGTGCCCAACATCCTGCTCGCGATCGCGCTGTGCACCGCGCTCGGGCCGAGCTGGACCACCATCATCCTCGCGGTCAGCCTGTCGTCGGTGCCGCGCTTCGCACGCGTGCTGCGGGCGCGTGCGCTGGCCATCCGCAGCCGTCCGTTCGTGCTGGCCGCGCGCGCCGCGGGCGCCTCGCGCTGGGCGATCTTGCGGGGCCACGTGCTGCCGCATTGCCTGCCCCCGATGCTGGTGATGGCGACGCTCGGCATCGGCGGCTCGATCTTGATCGCGTCGTCGCTCAGCTTCCTGGGCCTCGGCGTGAACGACGAGACGCCCGACTGGGGCTACCTGCTCACGCAGGGCCGCGGTTATCTGACGGTGGCGTGGTGGAGCGTCACCTTCCCCGGGCTCGCGATCAGCGCGCTGGTGATCTCGGTGAACGTACTGGGCGACGCGCTCCGGCGCCGGCTCGACCCGCGTGCGCGGGCGCAATGACCAGCGCGTTGTTGAAGGTCGACCAGCTGGCGGTGCGCTTTGGGACCGAGGCGCAGCCGCTGCTCGCGATCGACGACGTCAGCTTCGAGGTCGGGGCCGGCGAGACGGTGTGCCTGGTGGGGGAGTCCGGCAGCGGCAAGACGCTGACCGCGCTGTCGGTGCTGCGCCTCGAGCAACAGCAGCGCGCGACGTTGATCGGCGGCGTGGTGCACTTCGAGGGCGCGGACCTGGCCAAGGCGCGCAACGCGCAGCTGGAGGATCTGCGCGGGCGACGCATCGGCATGGTGTTCCAGGAGCCGATGACCGCGTTCGATCCGGTATTCACGATCGGCGATCAGCTGGTCGAGACCATGCTGCGCCACCTGCCGCTGACGCGTCGTCAGGCGTACGCGCGCGCCGAGGCGTTGCTGGCGCGTGTGCACATCCCGGACCCCGCGCTGCGCATGCGTCAAATCCCGGACCAGCTCTCGGGCGGCATGCGCCAGCGCGCGATGATCGCGATGGCGCTGGCCTGCGATCCCGCGCTGTTGATCGCGGACGAGCCGACCACCGCGCTCGACGTCACGATCCAGGCGCAGATCCTGGCCTTGCTCAAGGAGCTGCAGCGCGACAGCGGCATGGGCATCTTGCTGATCACGCACGACCTCGGCGTGGCCGCGCAGATGGCCGATCGCGTGGTGGTGATGTACGCGGGCCGCGTGGTCGAGGAGGGCTCGGCGAGCCAGATCTTCCGCACGCCGCGCCATCCCTACACGCGCGGCTTGCTCAGCTCGGCGGTGGAGCCGGACAGCGAGCGTGGCAGCGAGCTGCCGGCGATCCGCGGGCAGATCCCGCGCCTCGACGCGCTGCCCACGGGCTGCCGCTTCCATCCGCGCTGCGATCATGCGAGCGAGCGCTGCCGCATGACGGAGCCCGACCTCACCGCCGGGCTGGCCTGCTTTCACCCGGACGAGACCGCGCCGCCCAAGCCGCGCGTGCGCCTGCGCGTGGTGCCGGTCGAGGCTCACACGCTGGTGGAGGCGCGCGGCCTGAGCAAGTGGTTCGAGCACCGCACCGGCTGGTTCGCGCCCGCATCGCGCGTGCACGCGCTCGACGATGTGTCGCTGTCGATCCGCGCCGGCGAGACGTTTGGTCTGGTTGGCGAGTCGGGTTGCGGCAAGTCCACCTTCGGGCGCGCGCTGCTGATGCTCGATCCCGCGCAGCGTGGCGAGGTCTACTTCGAGGGACAGCGGGTCGGCGACGAGCCGCGCACGCGCCGCAACATGCAGATGATCTTCCAGGACCCGTACGGCTCGCTCGATCCGCGCTGGACCGTGGGGCGCCTGATCGCGGAGCCGCTGGTGGCGCAGCGCATCGGCGACGTTCGCACGCGCGAGGCGAAGGTGGCCGAGATGCTGGAGCTGGTGGGCCTGCCCGCGAGCTCCGCGGCGCGCCATCCGCACGAGTTCTCGGGCGGCCAGCGCCAGCGCATCGGCATCGCGCGGGCGCTCGCGGTCGAGCCGCGCTTCGTGGTGGCGGACGAGGCGCTGTCGGCGCTCGATTTGTCCGTGCAGGCGCAGATCATCAACCTGTGGACCGAGCTGCGTGCACGGCTCGGGCTCACCGCGCTGTTCATCGGCCATGGCCTGCACGTGGTGCGTCACCTGTCCGACCGGATCGGCGTGATGTACCTCGGTCGGCTGGTCGAGATCGCGCCGGCGGACGCGCTGTTCGCGGCGCCGGCCCATCCGTACACACGCATGCTGCTCGATGCGATCCCGGTCGCCGACCCGGGCGCACGGCCCGAGACCACGCCGATCGGCGAGCTGCCGTCCGCGAGCGCGCCGCCCTCGGGCTGCCACTTCCATCCGCGCTGCCCGGCGGCGACGGATCGCTGCAAGGCCGAGCGACCCCTGCTGCGTGAGCCCGTCGAGGGCCGCGGCGTCGCCTGCCACTTCCCGCTGATCTAGCGGACTTCGCGCCCGAGGTAGCAGGACTGTCCGATCCGCTGGCCGGACTGACCAGTACGGATTGTCTCGAACGCGCCGCACGGACGTGAGACGGTGAACCTCTTCTTGCGACGGAGGGACATGCGCTTGCGTCTGGCGACCATCCGTGGACTCGGCATCACGCTGTCCGCCTGTGGGCTGTCCACGGGAGGCCTGGACCCCAACGTGATCCAACCGGTCGAGGCCTCCACGCCGATGGAGCCTCCCGACGCCGGGCCCGAGCCGGTGGCACCCCGCGACGCGGAAGCCATCGTCGAAGCGGCCGTCGATGCGAGCGCGCCGATCGATCCCTGTCCGGTGCATGGCACGTTCGCGCTCACGCTGGAGGCCGACGTGCACTGGGAGGGCACACGCCTGTTCGGCATCGTGCCGATCATCGTGCCGGGCGACGGCAAGGTCGCGGTGCAAACGCTGGTCAGCATCGCGCCCGAGGGCCCCGCCCACCCGGTCACGGTGCGCGCGTGCGGCGCCAAGCTGCCCGACTTCGCGGCGAGCATCGGCGAGGTCTACGGCGCGGACATTCCCGCCGAGGTGTGGGATGGGCTGTCGCTGCGCTGGAACACGCAGGCCCACTTCGGCTGTGCGAGCTCGGGCTGCGCGTTCACCACGGATCCCGTGACCGCGCAGCTGGGCATCGGCATCCCCGCCAACGCAGCGTGGCCCTCGCCGCGCGACACCATCCCGGACGTCGTGCAGCGCGACGACGATGGTGACGGCCTGCCTGGTATCCGGCTACGCATGCGCGGTCCGATGGATGGACCCGCGTACGAGCACCCGCCGACGAGCTTCCTGCTGCTCGAGCGCGTGAGCGAGATCCAGCTCGCGATCCGCGTGGGCGCCACGCTCGATGGCACGCTGACCAGCTGCGAAACGCGCGAGGGCACGACGTCCGCGATGACGCTCGACATCCGCGCGCTCGCTTGCCGCCTGGACGACGACACACCGTGCGACGACTCGCAGCTCGGCTTCATCGACGACAACCTGCCGGTGTGGACGGTCCAGACCGCGACGTTCCGGGCGGCGCGCCTGCCCACGAATGCGACCTGCGCCGATGTGCGCGCGCTCCCGTGATTGATTGGATCATCGAGATTGCCGTCGAGACTTAGGCGTCAGAAATCGTTTGATTTACGCACCCCGGATCAAGGCCGATCAATTTCGATTTTGCGTGCCGATCAATTAGGCCATGGTTAGATCGCCTGCGTCCGGTGGTGGATCAGAAACCCGGACGGGGTGGCCATGGACGAACGAGAGCTGGAAGGGAAGTACCGGGCCGAGATCGCCCGTCTGGACGACGAGCACCGGGAGTACGAGAAGCTGTGGACGCAGGTGCCGCGCTTCGCGCTCGTGTTGCTGTTGGCGCCGGTGGTCGGCTTCGTGTGGGGCTTTGGCTGGTTCGTCGCGGAGCTCTTGGTGTCCGCGGCGCTCGTTGGTACGCGTGCGTACTTGATCGCCGTGCGCAAGACCGAGAACCGCTGGAACCGCGACAAGCTGGTCGAGGACCTCGGCGAGGAGCTGCGCGCAGGGCACACGCTCACTGCGTGACGGTGACGCGCGCCTCGAGCGCCACATCGCGAGCGTGGGCGCCCACGAACAGAGGGCGTGTGCCGGTGGCCGTACGCCAGCCGTACGTGCTCGACCAGTACTGCAGCAGGCGAGCCGGGACCTCGAGCTGAAC
>JBEVNG010000091.1:0-4789 GCA_040508235.1 Polyangiales bacterium
GAGCTCGGGCCGGCGCTCGAAGGTGAGCTTCACGCCGCGCGCGCGCGACAGCCGCGCCACCGCTTCCTTGGCGCGCTCGGGCGCGAGGTTGTGCAGACGCGCGTGCGCCAGCTGCCCGAAGTACGAGATGGGCGCCTTGTTGAATGCGGCGACGTAGGCCTCGATCGCACTCGTCAGGTCGCCGGCCTCCGCCAGCCACTTGGCGCGGAAGTACGCCGAGCGCCCCTGCAGATCCTCGGTCGGCTCGTCGCGCGGTTCGTCGCTGACGATGTCGATCGCGGTCTTGAGGTCGCCGCTCTGCGCCGCCTCCCAGGCCAGCGCGAAGCGTGCGCGCAGGTGCATGTCGCCGCTGGGGTAGCGCTGCGAGATCAGCTCCAGGCGCGACGTCATGCCGGCCGGATCGCCCATGTCCTTGTACGTGCGCGCCGCGCGGTAGAGCGCGTCGTCCGCGAGGCTGTGCGACGGTGCCTCCCGCTCTAGCGCCTCGAACTGCCGCACCGCGGTCTCGTTCTGGCCCAGCGACGAGAACGCGCGACCGGCGTGATAGCGCGCCCAGGCACGGCGATCGGTGTCGAGCGTGCACTTGTCGGCAACCTCGGCCATCAGCACGGAGCCCTCGCCGCGCGCGCGCTTGTCGAGCAGCGCCTTGGCGCGTCCGTAGCGTGCGCGGCAGGCGACCTCGGGCTCGTTGAGCGCGGCGCTCTCCACCGCGGCGTAGGCCTGCGCCGCTTCCTCGTAGCGCAGCTGCGACGCCAGCTCGTCCGCGCGCAGCAGCTTGTCCTCGGGGCGCGGCTTGGACAGCTCCTTCTGCAGCTCGCTGGGCAGCGTGCCGAGCATCTGCTTGGCCAGCTCGTCGGCGCGCTTGCCGGCGCGCGACTCGGGCGCGACGCGCATGGCCACGCGGCGGGCCAGCGTGTAGCTGCGCACCCGCGCCTGCTCGTCGCCTTCCTTCAGCAGCTCGGCGAGCGGCAGCAGGATCTGCACGAAGCTCGCCTCGTCCTTGGCATCCGCGGCCAGCTTCTCGAAGGCCAGGATCGCGTCCTCGCGGCGGCCGAGCTTGTCGAGCACGCGCGCACGCGCCCGCTCGGCCGGGGCCCGCCCGGGCCAGCCGCGCATGTCACGGCTCGGCGCCAGCAGCGAGTCGAGCAGCGCCAGCGCGTGCACCGGGTCCTTGCTCTCGTAGCACTCCGCCACGCTCAGCTTGGCCCAGCTCGCGAGCGGGTGATCACCCTGCGCAATGGGCATCAGCAAGTTGGCCGAGCCCTGCAGATCGCCCAGCGAGCGCGAAGCCTGGCCGGCGATCCAGCGCAGGTAGGTCGCCTCTTGGCCCTTGGCTTGCGACATGCCCGCCAGCGCCTTGGCGCGCGCCTCGCCGTGGTTGCCCAGCACGCGCGCATCGAGCGCGGCCTTGCGGGCGGTGTTCTTGGACGGCTTGATCGAGTCGGGGTCGAAGCGCGGCGCCGGCGCATCGGCCGACTCGGCATGCGCAGGGCTCGCGAGCGCGGGGGCTTCGCGCCACGACAACATCAGGACCAGGAGAAAGGGGGCGACCCCGGCACGGCGCGCGGACACTCGACCACCCTAGAAGAGGCTCACTGCCACCAGCAACATTCAAGCGAGGGTTCGGCGCGTGCGGGTGGCTCGAAAGGCATCGTCCGCCTCGTCCTCGCGCGTCTGCTCCGTACGTCGCCCCACATCCGAGGCCTGCCGCGCCAGCCGGCCCTCGACGGCGCGACGCGCGAGCTCGGCGTCCAGGAGGCCGCGCTCCCGCTGGTCCAGCGTGGCCCGCGCCTCGGCATGCGTGCGCTCGCAGCCTTCGCGCACGGTGCGCAGCTCCCTGGCCACGGCGTGTGCACGGGCCAGCTGCAGCTCCGCCGCGCGCAGCTCGAGCACCGCGCTGGAGGCGGCGTAGTCGGCCCGGGCGCGACCGAGCTTCGCCTCCGCGGCATGCTCTCGCTCGCGCGCGCCGCGCAGCGCCTGCTCCGCCCGCAGCAGCGGCTCGCGCGCGGCGTGAACGCCTTGCCGCGCCTGCTCGACCGCCTCGCGACGCAGCCGGTCGAGCGGGTCGAGCGGGTTCACTGGAACGCGGTGCGCTGCGGGCTGCGCAGCGAGGCCTGGAGCGTGTCCATGCCCCAGCTGCCCGCGAGCTCGCCGGGTCCGAGGTCGTCGACCTTGCCGTCGTCGTTGCGCGCGTGCGCCTGCACCGAGCCCGCCAGCTGCAGCGCGCTGCCGCCGACGTCGAGCTGCGCGAGCTCGCTGTCGATGGCGCTGTCGAGCTGACCGAACGCGGCCACGCACGCCGCCTGCGCATCGGCCTCTGGCACCAGATCGGTGAGCAAGCTCCGCGTCCACCAGCTCGCGAACACACTGGCGCAGCCCGAGCTCTCCAGCCGCGCGGCCGTGTCGAGGCTGGCGAACAGCGTGCGGCCGTAGCTGCCGAGCCCGAGGTTCACGCGCATCTGGTCGATGGACAGCTCGGCCGAGGCCGGCACGAAGCGGGTGACGATGCTGGTGGGCGGCAAGTTGGTGAACGGCAACGTCTGGCTGCCGTCGGCCGACTGCGCGGAGAGCCCGCGCAGGTTCTCGTCGCCGAGCGTCCAGAACAACATCAGGCTGGCGCCGCGCCGCGCCAGCTCCTGCCCCGTGCTGGTGCCATAGGCGGTGGGTCCCGCCTGCTTGGCGCTGAGCGCCGGCTGCAGCGTGGCCGCGAGCGAGTCCGTGGTGCGGCGTGCGGCCAGCGTGGTGGCGGCCAGCGTGTTGCCCTGCGCCGTCAGCGTGTTCTGCACCGCGTCGAGCAGGTAGTCCGCGTCCGCGAACATCGAGTACGCCGCGTTGGGCGACACCACCGCAGACACCGCGCGCCCCGCCGACTCCGCGAAGCGACGCACCGCCGCCGACGCGTTGATCTCCATCTGCAGCGCCAGCGGCGGCTGCAGCGTGAGGTCGAGGTCGACCAGCTCCAGCGTCACCAGCGAGCGCGCCTTGTCGAGATCCGCCGTGGTGGGCGCCTCGATCTCCTGGCACCCGCGCACGAGCTTGCTGCCCGTCTCGTCCTTGCCCCAGCCCACCAGCGCGGCAGAGAGCCCGTAACCGAGCTCGAACGTGGCCAGCGAGTCGGGCGCGCTGAACTGGAACGTGGCGCCGCCCGCGATCCCGGAGGCCAGCGCCTGCGCACAGGACATCTCGACCAGCGACGTCACCGTGTACGACGCGATCTTGCGCGCGCCGCCGTACTTCACGCCCACCGACACGCGCGTGCCAAGCGCCGAGCGCACCGACAGCGTGATGTACGCGAACGCATTGGTGCCCGCGCGCGCACGCACCTGCAGCTCACTGGCGGTACTGCCCGTGCGCAGCGTGGTGCTCGCGACCGCGTCCTGTCCCACCATCGCCGTGAGCGACTTGGTCGGCGACAACGAGCCGCCGGCGGCCGCGCCCACCAACGAGAAGTCGACCAGCACACCCGGCTGCGGCCTTCCCTCGGCATCGCGATAGCGGACCGTGAGCGCGACCTGATCGTTGGGCAGCGGGCTCTCGGCGGGCACCTCGAACTCGAGGCTCTCCATGCCGGTGCCAGCAGCGTCGGGCGTGAGCTCTCCCGCGACGTCCTCGGAGCCTGAGCAACCGACGACGGCCAGCAAGGAGCAAAGAATCAGCGCGCGTAAGGACATGAACTGTTCGGGGACCGATCTCTAGGACGGGTGCGTCCGAGAAACAATCCGGCCAGCCCGTAGCATTCCCGCTGGACGAGGCCGCCATGACCCGGGCACGGCGCCATGGTAGGCAACGTCACTTTGCCCTACGCGCTCTCGATCGGCCTGCGCTACCTGCGCTCCAAGAAGCGGAAGACCATCTCGGTCATCACCATCATCGCGGTCGCCGGAGTTGCGCTAGGCGTCGGTGCACTGCTGGCGGTAATGGCGATCACAGGCGGCTTCCAGGACGCTTTCCGCAACAAGATCCTGGGCGTCAACGCGCACGTGCTGATCCTCAAGTACGGCATCGACTTTCCCGAGTACCGGGAGGTGGTCGACCACGCCGAGGAGCTGCCCGAGGTGCTCGGCGCCGCGCCGTTCGTCATCCACGAGATGATGCTGGCCAAGGGCGACAGGTTGTCCGGCGTGCTGGTCAAGGGTGTCGACCCCGAGCGCCTGCGCAACGTGTTGGACCTGCCCGCGCAGATCAAACAGGGCTCGCTGGAGGGCCTGCGGCTGCCCGGTCGTGAGCCCCCGACCCGTGACACCACGCAGCCGCGCGAGCTGCTCGATGGTGAGGAGGATCTCGATGCCTACCTGCGCGCACTGTCGGAGCCCACGGCCACCACCCGCGCCGTGAACAAGGACGCGCCATCGACGCCGGTCGCCAGCGCGGTGCACGTGCCGACGCCGGAAGAGATGGAGGCCGCGCTCGCCGGCGCCGACGATGTCGTGCTGCCCGACGAGGGCGAAGAGGCGAAGTCGTTCGACCGCGGCAAGACCGAGCTCAGCGCGCCACAGGGCACCCTGCCCGGCGTGATCGTCGGCATCGCGCTCGCGCAGAGCTTGGGCCTCGAGCTCGGCGATCACGTGCGCATCATCTCGCCGCTCGCCGGCCTCGACACCTCGATGTGGGACGCCAACGGCGGCGCGCCGCGCTCGCTCGACTTCCGCGTCACTGGCATCTTCGAGGCCGGCTTCCAGGAGTACGACTCGCGACTCGTGTACGTCGACCTCTACGAGAACCAGCGCTTCTTCGACCGCGGCGACAACGTCACGGGCGTCGAGCTGCGCCTGCGCGACATCGACGAGGC
>JBEVNG010000112.1:0-11599 GCA_040508235.1 Polyangiales bacterium
TGCCGCCCCACTCGCGCAGCCAGCCCTCGAAGGCCTGGTCGCGCGGGAGCGGCTTGAAGCGCTGCGCGAGCACGGGCCCGAGCTTGGCGCGGTCGCAGTCGAACTGGAACTCATCGATCGGTGGGGCGGGCGGCATAACGGCGTGCGAGCCAGGCGCATACCACGAGTTGCAGCTGATGGAACACCATCAACGGCAACACCGTCACCCCCACGGCGGCGGGCGGGAACAGCACCGTGGCGATGGGCACGCCGCTGGCGAGGCTCTTCTTGGAGCCGCACATCACGATCGTGATCTCGTCGGCCTTGGCGAAGCCCAGCCGTCGGCTGACGTAGGTGGTCAGCGTGAGGATGATCGCCAACAGCACGGCGGCGAGCGCGAACACCACCGCGAACGCCTGCAGCGAGATGCGGCTCCACAGGCCGGACACCACACCCTCGCTGAATGCGCCGTAGACCACGAGCAGGATCGAGCCGCGATCGACGTAGCCGAGCACCTGCTTGTGGCGAGTCACGAAGCCGAGGATCCAGCGCCGCAGCAGCTGGCCGACGAAGAACGGCAGCAGCAGCTGCAGCACCAGCTTCTCGATCGAGCCGGTGGAGAAGGTGACACCCTGCTTGCTGAGCAGCAGGCCCACCAGCACCGGCGTGATCACCACGCCGAGCAGGTTGGAGGCCGACGCCGCGCACAGCGCCGCCGCCACGTTGCCGCGCGCGATCGAGGTGAACGCGATGGACGACTGCACCGTGGAGGGCAGGGCGCACAGGAAGATCAGGCCCACGTACAGCTCGGACGGCAACACGCGGCCCTCCAGCGGCAGCGCGAGCAGGCCCACCAGCGGGAACACCAGGTACGTGAACGCGAGCACCAGCGCGTGCAGCTTGAGGTTGCGCGCGCCTTCGAGGGCGTCCTGCGGCGAGATGCGCACGCCGTACAGGAAGAACAGCGCCACGATCGCGACGTCGATCGCATGGTCGACGATCTCGGCGCCGAGTCCGCGCGCCGGGAACACGGACGCGAGCGCGACGCAGCCGAAGATGGCCGCGATGTACGGATCGATACGGAGTCGGGCCAGCACGCGGCGGAGTCTAGGCCTGCTTGGCCTCGCGCTCCAGCTGCTCGAGGTGGGTTGCGATCAGCCCGAGCAGGCGGCGATCCGGCAGCCTGGGGGCGCCGGTGAAGCCGAGCACCAGCACACCGAGCAAGCCGGGGCCGGTGGTCGCCTCGCGCCAGAGCGGGGACGCAAAGTAGCGCACCCCACCGACCAGCTTATACGGGTCGAGCTCGGAGTCGATCTCCTCGGTGCGGATCTCCGCGTCGTAGTCGTTGGCGCTGGCCAGCTCGTGCTCCGCCCAGCCCAACAGCTCGTTCGAGGGCGACGGTCCGAGCGGCAGCACCTGCCCACCCGCGAGCAGCAGGAAGCCGTCGTCGGCGCCGGTCAGCTCGAGCGCCACCACCAGCACGCGCTTGGGGCCGGTCTCGCGCTTCAACAACAGCTCGGCGCGCGCGATCACGTGGGAGGGATCGCTGGCATCGTGGCTGCCGCTGCCCAGCTCGCCGAGGAAGGGCGACTGCGTGCGCGTCAGCTCGCGGCGCAGGTTGCGCGCTACCTCCAGCAAGCTCGGCATGCCGCTGGTGCCGTACCAGCCCTCCAGCTTGGTCAGCTGCTCGTTGGCGTCCGCGAAGTCGCGCTGGCGCAGGGCCACGCGGAAGCGCGCGCGATGCAGCAAGCCGAGCGTGAGCGGGCTCTGCTTGGGCGCGTGGTGCGCGATCAGGGCGTCGAGCTCCGCGCGCGCCTCGTCCGCGCGACCGAGGCCCAGCTTCGCCAGCGCCGCCTCGATCTGCACGCCGAGGTTCAGCACCGTGTAGTCGAGGTCCGCGGGATCGAGCCGGCGCAGCACGTCCTCGCACACCGCGAGCGCACGCTCGTGCTGGCCGAGTGCGTTGTAGACCATCGCCAGCGTGCCGCGGGCGCGCGCCCAGCCGATTACCGCCAGCGGCGGCTCCTCGACCTCCAGCAGCTCCAGCGCCTCGCGATGCCGTCCGCGCAGGGCGAGGTAGGTGCCGCGCGCGCGGCGTTCGTCGGTAGCGAGCGAGGGCAAGTGACGCGCGAAGCGCGCCAGCTGATGCGACGCCTGCTTCATGATCAGCACGTCGAACGCACGCAGCCCGAGCTTGGTCGCGTCTGCCTGCGCCCAAGTGTCGACCTGCCACGCGCTGCCCAGGTGCACTGCATGCACCTCCGCGCGCTGGCGATACTGCGCGGCGCGTTGATGATCGCCGAGCCCGTTGTAGTGGGTCGCGCGCAGGTAGTCGGCCTGCATCGCGAACAGCGGTCCAAAGTGCTCCAGCTTGTCCGCGATCTCCAGCACGCGTGCGTCCTCGCGGAAGCTCTCGTTGATGCCGAGCGCGAAGTAGCAGCCAGCCAGCGCGGGCTTCCTGTGATCCTCGGGCAGGTCGCGGATCGGCACGGGGCTCTCGAAGCGCGCGATCAAGGACACGAACGCCTCGCGCGCCGCCGCCGGTCGGTCCTCGATCTGCAGATGCACGGCCCTGGCGAACTGGTGGCCGATGCCGCAGGCATGGTTGGGGCCGAGCGCCGCGAACGGCTCGATCGCACGCGCATAACGCTGCGTGCCCACGGTGTCGATGCACGCGGCCGCGGTGCCGGCGAGGCAGGATGAGGCCGCCATCATGCGCATCACCACCACGGTCAGGTTCGGGGCGCGCTTTCTGTGCAGGAACAGCGCGACGCCCGCGACCATCAGCGCGATCGTCAGCCCCAGCTTGCCGCCGAGCACACGCGCCAGCGCCAGCGCGAGCCGCACGCGCAGTACGCGCGACAGCACCTCGATCGCCTCCTCGCCGTAGCGGGTCGCGTAGCGGTGATCGGCGAAGTAGCCCGCGGCGGCGAGGATCGCCAGCGGCTCCAGTCGCGAGTAGTCGTCGGCGTGGTAGCCGCGCAGGAGCGCCAGGATCTCCTCGCACAGCGGCGCCGCCGAGCGCACCACCGACGCGAAGTCGACGTCCTGCTTGGAGTGCGCCAGCGCGAGCGCCAGCTGCTCGCCGCGCGCACGGTCTCCGGCGCGCAAGAAGTGCGGACAAGCCCGCAGCTTGCCCAGCGGATCGCTCGCCTGCTCCAGCAGCAGCTCACCGAACGCGCGGTGGGCGCGCACGCGCTGCGCCTCGCCGAGCTCGCCGTACATGGTCTGGGCGATCTCCTCGTGCACGAAGCGATAGCCGTGCGCGCTCTCGTGCAGCACGCCGTCGCGCACCAGCTGGCCCAGCAACGCGCGGGCGCGCGCCTCGTCGAGGCCACTCAGCGCCGCCAGCCGCATGCACTGCTCGAACGTCAACACGTCGCGCGGCTGCACGCTCAGGTGTGCGGCGAGCGTGCGTGCGGCGTTGGCCATGCGATCGACGCGCGCCTTCTGCACCAGCTTGCGATCGCGCGGCAGCTCCTCCGCCGACAGCTCGCTCGGCAGCACCCACATGCCCTCGCGGTAGCGCGCCAGGCCACGCTCCACGAGCAGGCTCGCCAGCTCCAGGCAGTGGCCCGGGTTGCCCTCGCTGGTGCGGTACACGCGCTCGGACACGCGCTCCAGGTACGGCACATTGCCGAACAGCGAGCGCAGCAGCTCCAGCGTCTCGCTCGCGCTCAGCGCCATCAGTCGGATGCGCACCGCGACTTGACGGAAGCTCAGCAGCGCGGGCGGATCCTCCACCGGGTGGCGCTTGGACGCGGCGACCACCACCATGCGCTCGTGGGTCGCGCTGTGCGCCAGCGCCGCGAACAGCGCCAGCGACTCCTCGTCCATCGCGTGCAGGTCGTCGAGCAAGAGCACCAGCGCGCGCGGCTGGCTCGCGCGCAGGATCAGCGCGTGCAGCGCGTTCTGGTAGCGCACGCGCGCCTCGCTGGCGTTCACCTCCGGCAGCTCTCCACCGACCCGTGCATGCAGCGCGGGCGACAGCCGCGCGAGCAAGGCCAGCTCCGGTGAACCGCGATCGAGCACCGGCAGCAGCTTCAGCAGCAGCGACAACGCAGCGCCGTACGGGCGTAGACCCGCGCTGGCATCGGCCTCGGCCACCAGCACGCCGGACAGCCGCGCCATCACACCCAGCTCACGCAACAGCCGCGTGTGTCCCGCGCCGCTCACGCCCTCGAACAAGATCGCGCGGCCCTGTCCACGCTTGGCCGGCGTCATCGCGGCGCGTACGCGCTCGCGCTCCTGGATGCGTCCCACGAACGCCTTGCTCGCGAGGTAGCCCTCCGCCGACTGCGACTCGGGCTCCAGGTCCGCGAACGAGGTCAGCTGATCGATCAGCTCCGCCGTGCTCGCAGGCCGGTCCTCGGGATGGAGCTGCAGCAGGTTGCCGATCAGGTCGTCGAGCTCGGGCGGGGGCGCCTCGAAGTCGCCCTCCAGCAGCGCGACCAGCGTGGAAGGCGGCGCCGGCGCACGTTGCCAGCTCTGCTCCAGCTCGCTGATGTTGCGCGCGGGGAAGGCGTGGATGCCGGTCAGCAGCCAGTAGCCGAGCGCGCCGAGCGAGTACAGATCCGCGCGCTGATCGATCGCCTGATCGCCGAGCGACTCGGGCGCCATGAACTGCAGCGTTCCCACCACGTCGTCGGTCTCGCCGAACGCGGCCAGGCTGCCGAAGTCGATCAACTTCATGCGGCCGGCGTCCGTGCGCAGCAGGTTGCGCGGCGTCAGATCGCGGTGCACCAAGCGGCGCGTGTGCAGAAGTGCCAGCACCGCCGCCACGTCGCGCAGGCACGCGCACGCCACACGCCACGGCATCGGCGCCTGCTGGCTGAGGTCGCGGCCCTGCACCAGCTCCATGGTGTAGAACGCACCCTCGCTGTCGCGCTGGTAGTCGAACACGCGCACGATGCCGGGGTGGTCGAGGCTGGCCAGCGTCTGGTACTCCAGCTCGAACAGCCGTGCCATGCGCTGCGAGGCCTCGGGCTGCAGCTGCTTGAGCGCGATGCGCTCGCCGCTGAGCTCGTCGCGCACCGCGTACACAACGCCCATGCCCCCGCGGCCGAGCAAGCTCTCGACGCGGTAGCGATCGGCGATGATGACGGGCGTACTCACGCGCGTTCCTCAGCTGGCGATCAAGTGGCTCGCGATCGCACGCAGCACCGTTGGCTCGGGCATGCGCGGGACGCGGTTGTCGAAGCCGAGCACCAGCGCGGCCACCACGGAGTCCTGGCCGTCCTGGCGCGCCCACAGCGGCGCCACGCAGTAGCGCTTGTGGCCGACGACCTTGTAGTTGGAGTCGATCTCGGAGTTGACGTCCTCGGTCATCACGGTCTGCTCATCGACATCGGCGTCGAGCAAGCTCTGCTCCGCCCACAACACCAGCTCCGGCTCGGGCGAGTCACTGCCACCGAGCCGCGCGGTGGGCTCGCCCTGCGAGTCGGCCAGCACCACGAAGCCCTCGTCCGCGCTCGACAGCTCCAGCGCCACCTGCAGGCAGCGCGTGGCGCGCGCCGTCAGCTGGGTGTCGAACTGCTGGCTGAGCATCAGCTGCACGCGAGTCAGCAAGTGGTTCACGTTGTCGAACGCGGCGCCGTCGCTCTCGAAGCTGACGCCCTTGGGGTTCTCGGCGCGATCGATCTGACGCGCCAGCGCGCGCGAGCGCTCGATCAGCGAGGCGACGCCCAGCGGCTTGTAGTGCGCCATCGACTTCTGGTGCTCGGTGCGCGCCTGCTCGAAGTCGCGCGCGGACAGCGCCACGCGGGCGCGCGCATCGTGCAGCGCACCGAGCGTGATCGGGCTGTTGTTCGGCCGGTGTTGCTCGAACAGCTTGTCGAGCTGCGTGTTCGCCAGCTGCAGCCGACCGAGGCCCGCCTCCGCGAGCGCCAGCTCCAGCTGCACGTTCAGGTTCATCACCGGATAGTCGAGGTCCTCGGGGTCGACGCTGGCCATCGCGCCGAGGCACAGCTCGCGCGCCTTGTCGTGCTTGCCCAGGGCGTTGTACGCGCGCGCCAGCACGCCCTGGCCGCGCGTGTAGCCCACCACGCCGCGGGATTGCTCGGCCGTGCTGCTCTCGTACAGCTCGATCGCCTGTTGATACTTGCCGCGCAGCACCAGGTAGCCCACGCGCGCGTTGAGCTCGGAGAACGCCAGGGAGGGGATGCTCGCGCTCAGGCGTCCGAGCTCCTGCACGGCGCGCTTCATCACCGTGGCGTCGAGCGTGCGCAGGCCGATCTTGATGGCGTCCGCAGGGGCCCAGGTCTCGACCTGCCAAGCGCTGCCCAGCTGGATCGCGTGCACCTCCAGCCGATGGCGGCAGGCGGCGGCGCGCTCCAGATCTCCCTGGCCCGCGTAGTAGCCGGCGCGGATATGCTCGGCGCTCATCGCGTAGAGCGGGCTGAAGCGCTCCAGCTCGTCCGCGACGGCGAGCACGTCCGGGCTATCGCGCCAGCTCTCGGCGACGCCCAGCGCGAGCGTGCAACCCGCCGCGTAGTTGATGCGCACGTTCTCGGGCAGCTGATCGATCGGTCGATCGCTGCGCAGGCGCGACAGCATGGCGCGCATCGCGCTGGCGGTGCGTGCGGGGTGGTCCTGCGTCTGCAGCACCATCGTCTTGCTGAACTGGTGCACCACGCTGGCCGAGTGGTCCGGACCGAGCACGGTGAAGATCTCGATCGCGCGCGCATAGCGGGCTGCGCGCTCGCCATCGAGGCAGACCACGGCCGTGCCCACCAGCGCGGAGGCCGCCGAGATCAGCGCGCGCACGTTGTACTTGAGCGGCATCGTGTTGGGCCGGCGCAGGGCCAGCGCCACGCCCGCGCACAGCAGCGCGACCATCAGCGCGATGCGGCGGCCGAGGTAGCGACGCAGCGAGCGCGCCATCGACAGGCGCAGCACGCGGTCCAGCGTCGACAGCGCCAGCTCTCCGTAGCGCTCCGCATAGCGGCGATCCGCGAAGTAGCCGGCCACCGACAACATGCCGAGCACGCTGCCGAGCGCGTGGTCATCCGCGCCAGCGTCGCGCAGCAGGATGTAGACCTCCTCCAGCAGGCCCGCCTCGTTCGAGATGCGCGCGGTCTCGCCGGTGGCGTAGTGATCGAGCGCGAGGCGCAGCATGCCAAAGGCGCGCGGCAGGTCCTGCGCGCGCGCGAAGTGGGCGCTCGCGCGTAGCGCCTCCGGTGATTGCGCCTCGGTCTGGTGGGCGGCCAGCTCGTGGCCGAGGCGCTGGTGCACCGCTTGTCGCTCGCTCTCTGCGAGCTCGCCGTGCAGCGCCTCGCCGAGGTCCGCGTGCATGGCCGCGAAGCCGGCTTCCTCGCCGTGCAGCACGCGCTCGTGGCGCAGCTCCGCCAGCAACTCCAGCACGCGCGCTTCGTCGAGCCCGGAAGCCGCGACGGCGTGTCCCACGGTCCAGGCACCACCGTGCGGCACGCTCATCTGCTGCCCGAGGAAGCGCGCGGGTGCGCTCAGGCGATCGAGTCGCTGCAGCAGGCCGGCCTGGCGGCTGCGCGGCAAGCTCTCGGCGGCCAGCTCGTTGGGCAGCACCCAGCTGCCCTCCGCGTAGCGAGCGGCGCCGCTGCGCACCAGGTGCTGCGCGAGCTCGAGCGTGTGCGCCGGGTTGCCCTCGCTCGCACGGTGCAGGCGCTCGGACACGCGGTCGAGGTAGCTGACCTCGCCGAACACGCTGGCCAGCAGCCGGCGCGTCTCCGAGCCGCTGAGCGGCAGCAAGCGAATGCGCGTGGCCAGGCCACGCACGCTGTTCACGGCCGGGCTGTACTCGCGCTGCGGATCGCGGCCGAGGCTCACCACCATGCACGCGCGCAAGCTCTGCACGCCGTGCGCGAACGCGGCCAACAGCGCCTGCGACTCCTCGTCGATCGCCTGCAGATCGTCGACCAACAACACCGTGTACTGCGCCTGCGCGAGGCTGGAGAACACCTCCAGCAGTGCGTTCTGCAGCCGCACGCGTCCCTCGGCCGAGCCCTGCGCGATCTGCGACAGCCGCTCGATGCCGAGCTGCGCACGCAACGCCGGCGCCGCCTGCGCGAGCACGCTGGCGTAGGGCAGGGCGGTCACGCGCGCGAGCTCCGGCAACGCCTTGAACCACTGGTCGAGAAGCTGGCCAGCGCCCGCGTAGGGCCTGCGCGCGCTGCTGGCGTCGAGCGTCAGCGTGAGCGCGCCGTCGAGCTGGGCCTGCACCGCCAGCTCGTCGAGAAAGCGCGTGCGACCGACGCCCGAGTCGCCCTCGACGGCGAGCAGCTGGCCCTTGCCGTGGCGCGCCTCCGCCAGCGCCTCCGCGAAGCGCTCTCGCTCGCGGTCGCGACCGACGAACGCCTTGCTGGCGAGGTAGCCCTGCACCGCCAGCTCGTTGGCTTCGGGCGCGAGCTCGGCGACCGCGTTCAGGCGATCGATCAGCTCCGCGGTGCTGGCGGGGCGCTCCTTGGGATCGACGCGCAGCAACGCGGCCAGCAGGTCGTCCAGCTCCTGCGGTGGCACCTCGAGCGCGGGGTTGTTGGCGGACGCGAGCACCGCCGAGGGAGGCGCCGGCTCGCGCTGCCAGAGCTGCGGCAGATCGCCGAGCTGACGCGCGGGGTACGCGTTGGCGCCGGTGATCAGCCAGTAGCCGAGCGCACCGAGCGCGAACAGGTCCGACCTCTGGTCGAGTGGCGCCGTGCGCAGCGCCTCGGGCGCGACGAAAGGCGGCGTGCCCACCAGGTCGCTCGCGGGGCCAAAGTCCGCCAGCGCGCCGAAGTCGATCAGCTTCAGGCGTCCGTCGGGCGTCTCGATCAAGTTGCGCGGGCTGAGATCGCGGTGCAGCAGCCGCCGTGCGTGCAACAGGCCGAGGATCGACGCCGTGTCGCGCAGGTAACCGCAGGCCCTGCGCCAGGGCAGCGGCGCGCGCGTGCCGAGATCGCGCCCCTCGACCAGCTCCATCGTGTAGTACGAGCCGGCCTCATCGGTGCCGTAGTCGTACACCTCGACGATGCAGGGGTGGCGCAGGCCCGCGAGCGTGCGGTACTCGCGCTCGAAGAGCGTGCCGGCCTTCTCGCGGGCGTTGCCGTGCAGCCGCTTGAGCGCGAGCTGCGCGCCGTTGGTGCGATCGACGACCGCATACACGGAGCCCATTCCGCCCTGACCGAGCAGTCGCGTGACCTCGTAGCGACCCGCGATCACGGACGTCGGCGCCTCGTCCTGAGGCGCCGCGGTACCTTGAGACATCGATCCCCCACTCAATTACCAAATCTGGGTGGGGTCCAAGTCAATGCACGCCTGTGCGGCCGATGTGCTGCCGGGTGGGCGCGGTACGTTCAGCGCGTGAAGTCGAGCACCGGCCAGCCGCGCTCGCGGGCGATCTTGGCGAGGCCCAGGTCCGGGTTCACCACGCGCGGATGGCCGACGCGCTCCAGCATCGGCGCGTCGGTGACCGAGTCGCCGTAGAAGTAGCTCGCAGCCAGGTCGACCTCGTGCTCCATCGCGAACGCCTCGGCCTTGTGCACCTTGCCGGGGCCGATGCACAGCGGCGAGCCCATGCTGCCCAGGATGTTGCCCTGCGCGTCGCACGGGATGGTGTTGGCGAGCCAGGCGTCGAGCTGCCAGGTGCGCGCGGCGGCAGCGGCAATGTACTGCGACGTGTTGCTGAGCAGGACCGTCAGGTGTCCGTTGGCGCGATGCTCGGCGAGCGCGCGCTTGCCACCGGGCGTCAGCCGCGCGTCGACGTCGCGTGTGAACCACTGGTCGGCCAGTTTGGCGACCTCGCTGCCCGGCACGCCGCGCCAGTGCATCGCCGCCTTGCCGTACGCATCCTCCACGTCGAGCAGCGCGTAGTGATGGAGCAGCAGCCAGTATGCGCTCTTGGTCAGCTGCCACGCGCTCATGCGCCCGGCGCGGTACTCGTTGTACGCGTACAGCTTGCCGCTGTTCTCGCGGATCAACGTGCGATCGAGATCGAAGAACGCCGCGACGCGCATCAGACGGGATCGAGCAGCGGCCACAGCTCGGGCCGCGCCGCCACCATGCTCGCACCGAGCGCGACCACATGCTCGGGGTTGAGGTCCACGCGCAGCCGCTTGCCGAAGTACGCGCTGACCATCGTGTGCAGCATGAACAACCGCGAGCTGCCGCCGGCCATGAACACGGCCTGCACCTCGCGCGGCTTCAGCTTGGCGCTGGCCAGCACCTCGTCGCAGATGCCGAACGTGCGGCTCAGCAGCGGGTTCGCCGCCGCGTACAACATCTCGCGATCGACCACGAACGCGGCCACGTTCTCGGGCGCCGCCGAGTCGATGCTGGCGATGTCGATGGTGGTGGTCTCGCTCAGCGAGAGCGCGCACTTGGCCTGCTCGCAGGCGAGCATCAGGCGCGCGAACACGATCGGGTCCGAGCGCAGGTCCCAGTTGCTGGTGCGCAGCACGTGCTCGGAGACTACCGCCGCCAGCGCGTTGTCGACGTCGTCGCCGCCGAGGTAGGGATCACCCGCTTGGCCGAGGATGCGGAAAGGGAAGGTCGAGCAGTCCATCACCGCGAAGTCGAACGTGCCGCCGCCGAGGTCGTAGACCGCGGCGTAGCGCAGGTTGGCGCGATGCAAGTACGCGACCGCCGTGGCGACCGGCTCCTCCAGCAGACGCAGGTCCGTGAAGCCGGCGCGGCGGATCGACTTCACCGTCTCCTGGCGCGCGGTCTCGCGGAACGAGGACGGCACCGTGACCACGGTCGAGACCTGGGCCGGGTGGAAGGTGGCGCGCATGCACAGGTGCGATGCGATCAGCGCCGCGACCTCACCGGGCCTTATCGGCCCCGCGCGCGTCACGAACTGCACGCCGCCCTGGGGACACGGCTCCAGGTCGTGCGGGTATTGCTCCCGGAACGCCTTCACCGCCGCGGAGCCGATGGTCTCGCCCATCAGCCGCTTGGAGGCGTACACGGTGTTCTTGGGATCGATCGGCTTGCGCTCGCGCGCCGCAGCGCCGATCACCGCGCCGCCATCCGGGAGGAATGCCACGGCCGAGGGCAGCAGCGGCATGCGCTGATCGCCCTCCAGCAGCGCGAGGACCTGGGCATTCCTCGCGACCACGCTGTTGGTCGTGCCGAGATCGATGCCGAGGGAGAGACGCATGCCAGACAGTCGGTTTAGCCTAGTTCGGCGCCACCATCAAAATCAGGACTGCGCCTCGCGCTTCTCGGCCTCGATCGGCTGCGCCATTTGCGCCGCCTCCGCCGCCTGCAGCAGCTCGCGCGCGGCCTCCGGGACCAGCGCCGCCAGCTGATCGATGTCGTCGACCAGGGCCGGCGAGGTGATGAAGCCGAAATCGACGTGCGCCGTGTACGTCATCACTGTGATGTTCAACCCCGCGCCCTCCGAGATGGGTCCGAGCGGGTAGGCCGCCACCAGCTGCGCTCCCGCCAGGTAGATCGGCACGCGCGGTCCGGGAACGTTGGAGATCATCAGATTGAAAATTGGACGATGCAGCTCCGACAGCCGGTACTTGGAGTAGAGCCTGGCGGCGGTGGTGACGAGGCCGGGGGTCATCAGCTCGGCCCAGCTGCGGATCAGGTCGCCGCCGAGCGCGTCGTGCTCCTGCTTGGCGTTGCGCGTGACGGCGCGGATCGTGCGTAGGCGCTCGAC
>JBEVNG010000198.1:0-6600 GCA_040508235.1 Polyangiales bacterium
GCGCACCAGCACGTGGTCGAAGCCCTCCTTGCTGGCGCGCTCCGGCACCTTCAGGTGGCGCGTGCGCATCAGCCCGGTCGCGAGCGCGGCCGAGTCGATCGAGCCCTGCGACGTGTCGCCCAGGAAGAACTCCAGCTTGTAGTTGTCGTTGCCGTCGAACATCGCGTCCATGCGCACGGCGTGGGACGGCTTGGAGAGGTCGACCATCAGGCCGTCGTCCTCGATGGTCTTGGTGCCGGGTGCGGTCCAGCCGGCGCGCTCGGGCACCGGTGGCGTCAGCGAGTCGAGCGACGTGCGCTGCATGTCCGGGTAGCGGTACTTATCGCGGTCGATCAGCTTCTCGTACATGCCGAGGTTGAAGGCGGCGATGGTCTTGAAGCGGCTCCAGCTGAACAGCGGACCCGAGATCACCTCGCGCAGGTGCCCGTAGTACTCGCACAGCTTCTTGTCCGTCATCTTGCACTCGCCGCCGGCCTTGGCCGTCTCGCGGAAGCCCTCCGGCACGTGGCGGTGGTAGTGGCCCACGCGCCAGGAGTGCCGGTAGCGCATCGGCAGGCGCGCCAGCAGCGGCTCGCTGAGCGCCAGCTGGTCGATGATGTGCACGCCGGGGCCGGCCGCGAAGCCGAGGAAGCCGATGTTGTCGAACGAGAACGTCTTCTCGTTCTTGCTCTTGAGCTCCTTGCCGAGCGCGATCCAGGTGTGCGAGGGCATGTTGCGGTTGCGCGTGAACAGCACCAGCGACGCGTCGTCGCGATAGAAGGTGCGCTCGTCCGCGATGCCGCTCAGGTTGAGCGCGGCGATCGGGAACACCTCGGTGGCCAGCGGGTGCAGGAACAGGAACGCGAACGGCGCCAGCACCGCGGCCGCGCGCGACGGCTCCTCCAGCGGCAGCTCCGAGATCGCGATCAGGCACGCGCCGGTGAAGAACGGGATCGTGAAGAAGCGACCCTGCATGAAGTCGCCGCCGATGTTGATCACGTACAGCTCGTAGCCGAGCAGGCCGAGCGCGATGAAGATGTCGCGGCGGCGGTTCTGGATGAACGCGGTGGCGACGCCGAACAGCGCGACGATCAGCAGCGGCGCGTCCCACGCCAGCGCGTTGACCCAGTACACGAAGCCCTGCCGGATCACCTCCAGCCGCGGCAGGCCGGTGTTGAGCTTGGCGTAGGCGGTGTTGGGGAACGGGAAGCCGTAGTAGAAGAGCGAGAACGCTTCCCAGGCCAGGAACGGCGAGAAGCCGAGCAGCAGCGAGCGCAGCGTCTCCTTCCAGCCGCGTTCCTCCAGGTCGAGGTAGCTCGCGTGCGCGAGCGCGGGGCCGACGACCAGGATGGCGTCGATGCGGTTCATGGCCAGCACGGCCGCCGTCAGCGCCAGCTGCCAGAGCGGCTTGGTGCGCATCGCGTACAGGCCGATGAACGTGATGATCAGCAGGTGCGAGAGCGGGTTCTCGAGGCCGCTGGTCGAGAACTCCACGAAGCCGCGCGACAGCGTCAGCAGCACCACCGCGGCGACCGCGTGGCCGGCGGTGCGCGCGAAGTGCACCACCGTGAACGCCGCGGCGGCGGTGGTGAGCCAGCCGATCAGGATCGTGGTGGTGAACGCCTCGCGCGTGAAGAAGTAGCCCAGGCTGAGCAGGAACATCCAGGCCGGGTGCGTGTAGGCCTGGACGCGCTCGTCGACGTTCCAGGTCAGGCCGTACCCGTTCACCCAGTTGTCGACCGTGCGCAGCGTGATGTACGCGTCTTCGGTGACCCAGCTGGAGCGCAGGACGAGTCCAAGTAGGACCGTCACGGCGCCGATGGCGAGCCACTTCGGCCTCACGGTCGGGACAACTTGCGGGAGCTCCATGTCGGCGCCCCATCTAGCATCGGGGGGCGACTACCTCAATTAAGCGAGCGGGTTCACCACATCCCGGCGGTCTGGTCGGTCAGTCGCTGGCGAGCGACGCGAACGGGTATGCTCCCAGGGACAGGAGTGACCATGGCCGCCGACTACGCATTTTTCCGTGCCGTCCAGAGCCACCTCACACGCGCCGCCCGGGTGATCGACTTGTCGCCCGAGCTGTCGGCCATCCTGGCCGAGCCGAACACCGAGCTGATCGTGCACTTCCCGGTGCGGCTGGACAGCGGGGAGCTGCGGACCTTCACGGGCTACCGCATCCAGCACAACAACATCCTGGGCCCGTACAAGGGCGGCATCCGCTACCACCCGGAGATCCACCTCGACGAGGTGAAGGCGCTGGCCGCGGTGATGACCTGGAAGTGCGCGCTCCTGGACGTGCCCTTCGGGGGCGCCAAGGGCGCGGTGCAGTGTGACCCGCGCGCCCTCTCGGAGTCCGAGCGCATGCGCCTGACACGCCGCTTCACGCACGCGCTGGGGTCCAGCATCGGCCCGGACTACGACATCCCCGCCCCCGACGTCGGCACTGGCCCGCAAGAGATGGCCTGGCTGATGGACACGTTCATGAACGGCGTGGGGGCGCAGCAGAAAAACGCCCAGCGCGCGGTGGTGACCGGCAAGCCCATCTCGTGCGGCGGCTCCTATGGCCGCGTGAAGGCGACCGGGCAGGGCGTGGTGCACTGCCTGGTCGAGTGGGCGCGCGAGCACGAGCTCGAGCTGGAGGGCTCGCGCGTGATCGTGCAGGGCTTTGGCAACGTGGGGGCCCACGCCGCGATGTTGCTCGACGCGATGGGCGTCAAGGTGGTCGCGGTCAGCGACCACAGCGGCTCGCTGCGCAACGACCAGGGGCTGATGGTGCAAGCGTTGAACGAACACGTGCGGCGCACTGGCTCGATCACCGGCTTCGACCGCGCCGAGCCAATCTCGCGCGCGGAGTTCTTCGCTACCCCGGCGGACTACTTCATCCCGGCCGCGCTGGAGAACCAGGTGGGCCCGGAGGAAGCCCGCTGGCTGCAGGTGAAGATGGTGGCGGAGGGCGCCAACGGGCCGGTCAACCCGGATGGCGAGGCGGTGCTGGAGGAGCGCGGCATCGATGTGATCCCGGACGTGCTCGCCAACGCGGGCGGCGTGACGGTGAGCTACTTCGAGTGGCTCCAGAACAAGCGCATGGAGCGCTGGACGCTGGAGGAGGTCGACTCGAAGCTGGAGACCATGATGATGCGCGCCTACCGCAAGGTGCGCGACTTCTCCCGAGACCACGGTGTGTCCAAGCGCATGGCCGCGTACTCGGTGGCGCTGCGTTCCATCTCGGACTGCTACGCGGCGCGCGGTATCTTCCCTTGAAGAGGTGCAGGCATGAACGAGCGCTTTCGACCGGTCCCCACGCGCAAGGTGCCGCGCTTCGCGGGCGTCTCCACGTTCCTGCGCCTGCCCGAGCACGATGACCCGGCGGACGTCGATGTGCTGATCGTGGGTGCCCCGTTCGACGGCGGCACCAGCTACCGGCCCGGTGCGCGCTTTGGTCCGCGCGGCGTGCGTCAAGCCAGCGCGCTGACGCGCGGCTTCCACCCGGAGCCAGGCCTCGACCTGTTCGACCACCTGCGCTGCGCGGACGGCGGCGACATCGCGGCGGTGCCGCTGTCGATCGACGAGACGCTGTCCCGCATCGGCACGCGCATCGAGCAGATCGCGCGCGCGGGCGCGGTGAGCGCGATGGTCGGCGGGGATCACAGCGTCACCCTCGGCGCGCTGCGCGGGCTGGCCAAGGTGCACGGCCCGCTGTCGCTGATCCACTTCGACGCGCACAGCGACACCTACGGTCCCGCCTGGGGCTTCGACATCCACCACGGCACCATCTTCCGCAACGCGATCGAGGAAGGCTTGCTGCGCGGCGGACAGATCGTGCAGCTGGGCATCCGTGGTCCGCTGACCGAGGCGCACGACCTGAAGTTCGCGTCGGAGAACGGCTTCGAGATCGTGTTCGTCGATGCGATCAAGGACGACCTGCGCGGCGTGTGCGCTTCGCTGCGGCGCTTTCAGGGTTATGGCAAGACGTACGTGTCGTTCGACATGGACTGCATGGATCCCGCGTACGCACCCGGCACGGGCACGCCGGTGCCGGGTGGTCTGACCTCGTACGAGGCGCTGAAGCTGGTGCGCAGCCTGGTCGGCATCGACATCGTCGGCATCGACGTGGTGGAGATCTCGCCCGACCACGACAGCACCGGCAACACCTCGCTGGTGGCGGCGACCGTGCTCGCGCAGATGCTGGCGTCTTTGGCGGCAACACGCGCCGCCACGCGCGCGGACGAGCCATGAAGGCGCTGCTGGAGCGGCTGGTCAACGTCAACAGCCACACCGCGAACGTCGCGGGCGTGAACCGCGTGGGCGAGCTGATCCTCCAGGCCTTGCGCGATCTGGCCTTGCGTGTGGAGGTCGAGGCAGGGCCAAGCGGAGCGCACCACCTGAGCTTCGCCACCGAGCGCGCCACGCGTGAGCCCGCCATCCTGCTGGTCGGTCACCACGACACGGTGTTCCCGCCAGGCACGTTCGAGGGCTACCGCGAGGAGGGCGAGGTCGCGCGCGGACCGGGTGTGCTCGACATGAAGGGTGGGCTCGCGATCATCATCGAGGTGCTGCATCAGCTCGACGCGCTGAACCTGCCGCTGCGCTTCGTGACCGTCGCCGACGAGGAGATCGGCTCGCCGAGCGGCAAGCAGCTGCTGGAGTCGCTGGTGCCACGCTGTCGTGCGGCGCTGGTGTTCGAGGCGGGCCGCGCGGGGGACGCGATCATCACCGCGCGCCGTGGCTCCGGGCAGGCGTTCGTGCAGGCGATCGGCAAGGCCGCGCACGCGGGCAACAACCTGGCCGATGGACGCAACGCGATCTGGGCGCTGTCGCGCTTCGTCGAGCACGTGTCGGCGCGGCAGTCGAGCATCGAGGGCGCGAGCGCGAACGTGGGCCTCATCCGCGGCGGCAGCGCACGCAACACGGTACCCGCGGAGGCGAGCGCCGAGCTCGACCTGCGCTTCCGCGATCGCGCCGGCCAGGAGCAGATGTTCGCGCTCCTGCACGAGGGCGCGGCCACGGCCATCGAGGGCACGCGCCTCCAGCTCGACCTGCGCATCTCGCGTATGCCCTGGGCTCGCACGGAGCAGAGTGCGGCGCTGGCCGCGCAGTACGGCAAGCACGCGCTCGCCGCGGGCCTGCAGTACGGCGAGGCCGCGACCATCGGCGGCGGCAGCGACGCCAACACCGTCGGCGCGCTCGGCCTGCCCGCGATCGACGGCCTCGGCCCGCGCGGCAAGGGCTTTCACACCCACGACGAATACATCGAGCTGCCGAGCCTGGCGCTCAAGGCCGACGCGCTCGCTCGCTTCCTGCGCACGCTCAGCGCGTGATCCGCGCCTGGCCGCCGAGGGCCGGGTCGCTGATGCCGTGACGTCCGGTCTCGACGCGGCCGGCGAAGCGGCGCGCGAAGCCCTCGCTGCGCACGGTCAGGTCGTACCAGTGGCCGCTCTCGCGCAGGCCGAACGGCAGCAACACGCGCGCGCCCGCGGGCACACGCTGCTCGTGCACGCCGCGCTCGTGGTAGGCGTTGCGCACCAGCTCGACGTGCAAAGCGCGCTCGGTCGGGTTGTGCACCCAGAGCAGCAGGTTGCCGCCGATCAGCTCGTAGCTCGCGAACGCCTCGGGCGACGTGCCGACGCTGCCGGTGAAGTGGCGCAGGAAGCCGTTCGGTCCCAGCACCCACAGGTCGTAGCCGCCCTCGCTGTGGAAGCGGTCGGTCAGCCGCTTGCCCGCGCCCACCGTGTAGCGGCGCGGGATCGCGGCCAGGTCGAGCCGGTCGTAGACGTGGAACACCGCACCGTTGCGCCCGTCGTTGTCGAACGAGAGCTCGACTTCGTTCGCGCGCACCGAGGCGTGCACCTGCAGGGCGTAGCCGAGCGCGCGCGAAGGTCGTACGCCGTAGTCTTGCTCGGGCGGCGTGACCACCTGCGGCGTCGCGGGCGTCTCGCGCTCCTTCAGGGCGCGCGTGCGCTCCGCCAGCTCGGTGGTGTCGGGCAGGTCTTCGTAGAACGCAGCGTCGTCCGCGGAGGTGAAGTCGAGCGTGCTGGTGAGGTCGCCGCACACCGCGCGCCGCCACGGCGAGATGTTGGGCTCGTGCACGCCGAAGCGCCGCTCCAAGAAGCGCAGCACGGAGGTGTGGTCGAACAGCTCGGAGCTCACCCAGCCGCCCTTGCTCCAGGGCGAGATCACGTACATCGGAACGCGTGGGCCCAGGCCGTAGGGGCGGTGGCGCAGCGCCTCCAGCTCCGCGCTCACGTCCGGCGCCAGCTGCTCGTGGTACTCACCGCTCGTGCTCACCGTGGAGTCGCCCGCGAAGCTGCCGTCGTCGCGGCGCGACGGCGGCGCGGGGGGCGGCACGTGATCGAAGAAGCCGTCGTTCTCGTCGAAGTTCAGGATCAGGACGGTCTTGCTCCACACGTCCGGGTTCGCGGTCAGCGCGTCGAGCACGCGCGCGGTGTACTCGGCGCCCTGCGCGGGGCTCGAGGGGCCCGGGTGCTCCGAGCCCTCCGCGGTCGCGACGATCCACGACACCTGCGGCAGCGTGCCGGCGATCACGTCGTCGCGCAGGCCGTCGAGGTCGCGCGTGCCCAGCGCCTTTTGCGCCAGCGCCGGGTTGGAGCCGGGTTCCTG
>JBEVNG010000250.1:0-6335 GCA_040508235.1 Polyangiales bacterium
TGAGCACGGCCGCGAACTCGCCCTCGGGGATCAACAGCTCGCGCGGATCGAGGCGGGCGAGCTCGGTGAGCGCGCTGGCGTTGTCCTCGAGCGCGCAGGCGCGCAGCTCGCCGGTGGAGATCTCCAGCGTCGCCACGCCCACGCGCGAGCCGCTCCAGGCGAGCGACGCGAGGTAGTTGTGTGCGCGCGCGTCGAGCACCTCCGGGTCGAGCACCAGCCCCGGCGTGATCACGCGAACCACCTCGCGCGGCACGATGCCCTTCACGGTGGACGGGTCGGCCATCTGCTCGCAGATCGCCACTTTGCGCCCGAGCTCCAGCAGGCGCGCGATGTAGCCGGTGGCCGCGTGGTGCGGCACACCCGCCATCGGGATCGGCACCTCGGCATCCTTGCTGCGCGAGGTGAGCGTCAGCTCCAGCAGCTTGGAGGCCTCGACCGCGTCGTCGTAGAAGAACTCGTAGAAGTCCCCCATGCGAAAGAACAGCAGCGCGTCCGGGTACTGCTCCTTGGCCCGGAAGAACTGCTGCATGACGGGCGAGTTCCGCCCCGAGCCTTTCGCGATTGCCATCTCGTCCTACGTGAGCGAAGCGAACCTCGCGGATGGGTGGGACCCGGCGCGCCTCGGCCGCGACGGGCGGGGAGGTCGCGTGACCTCCCCACGCTTTAGCGTTAACGGAAGACGGTGTTCTCGCGTTCGAAGGGGCGAAGCGTGTAGCGGCGCAGGCCCTGGCCCTTGGAGTCGAGCAGGAACAGGTTTCCCGCCTCGGGCAGGTACTGCAACGTCGAGGGCAGCGCGTCGGTGACGCTGTCGCCCGCGGTCACCGCGTTGACGAAGAACGGCACGCTGGCGCGCGTCACGCTGACCGTGGTCTGGCGCGTCTCGGGATCGACGCCGTCGGTGACGGGCGCGAGCGCGAAGCGCACGAACGGGTTCTGGAACACCTCGGCCGGGACCGGGGCCGCGCCCACGCTCGGGATGATGGTGCCGGGACGCACGCGCGCGTTGAGCAGGTCGTCCTGCGCGGGGTCGTCGACGCACACACCGTCCGGCCCGGCGACCACACGGTGCAGGTAGGTCCCGTTCTGGCCGATCACGAGGAACCCGCCCGCGCGCAGCTCGACGTCGACGAAGTCGGGGTAACACGTGACCGCGCGATCCCGGATCGACTGCTGACGCGCCAGCCGGGCCTCGGCGGTCTCGCCCATGATCGTGCTCACGAACGGCTCGACCAGCAGCCGGTCGCGACGCGCCTCCAGCACCCTGAACTGCGGCGCGGATTCCGCGGTCGGATCGGGGCACTGTCCACGCAGGCCCTCCGGCGCGAGCCCACCCACCGCGACCAGGTCGCCCACCTCGACGCCGCGCGCGCAGGTGTCGAACCCGAGCGGCGCGATCAGGTTGAGCTGCAGGCCAGCGGCAGGCTCCCAGTGCGCGTACGACATGCGGCTGTTGGGCAGCGTGCCGTGCCAGTCGATGTTCCAGTTCTCGGTGAGCTGGGTGTAGCTGTCGGCGGGCGTGCAGACCTGGCCGAGCTGCACGGAGGCGTGCGGGTCGGTGGCGTCGCAGACCTGGGTTCGCAGCAAGCTGGCCGTGCCGACCTCCGCGATCTGCGGGCCGGCCGCGCGACGGCGGCGCGTGTGGCGACGCACCAGCAGGGACTCCTGGGCGTCACTGCTGCGCGGCACGTTCCAGCGCTGCTCGTTCGCGTCCGCCGTGCAGCTGAGCGGCACGCCGTTGGGGTCGCTGCCGGAGCCGCTGGCGTCGCAGCAGTACTTCTGCGCGCGGCAGGAGTTGTCGAGGTCGTGCACGTCGACCATCGACAGCTGCCCGGCCACCGAGACCACGGTCAGGAACACGCCGCGCATGTTGTCGGCGGCGGCGTTGTCGAAGATGGCGATGCGCGCGTTGACACGCTGCAGCTCGCGCGTGGCCTCGGCGCTGAGCGGGCGCGTCATGCCGTTGAGCACGCTGCGGCGGTCGCGCAGTGCGGCGATCGACTCCTCGCCGCACACGTAGCCCGACTGCGGGCGCGTATCGATGATCTCCAGCGTCTGCGCCGGCGCGGGCAACGCAATGCGGTCCGCGTAGCGCATCAGGTCGAGATCCGGCACCGGCGCGAGCAGCGGCGTCAGCGTGGGCAGGCCGTCGTCCGCGGACTCGGCGAAGTCGAACACGGCGACCGTGCCCTCGCTGTCGTCGATGCCGTAGAGGTAGCGCTTGGTCTCCGCGGCTTCGTTCTCGGGCTGCGCCGTCAGGTCGAGCAGCGCCCGCCCCGAGACCGCCGTGGCCGGCACCGGCCGGGTCAACGCGAACTCGCGCAAGGGCTGGCCGGTGCGCAGCGCGCCGAGCGCGGTCAGCACTCCGTCCTCGCGCAGCCGGAACACGTGCACCCCCGGCGACGTGCGATCGCCCGCCAGCAGGAGGCCCGATTCTTCGTCGTAGCGCAGGCGCGTGGGCTCGGGCGTGGGGCTCACGTCCGCGCGCGGCGCGAGCGGCAGCGTGAAGCTGGTGGACGCGTAGCCGACGCCGAGGCCACAGCTGGTGCGGTAGTCGACGTCGTCGATCACGGGCTCGTCCATCGGCGCGTCCTCCATCGCGGGCACGCCGTGCCACTGGGCCGTCGGCAGTCGCGTGGTGGGATCGAGCGCGAACGCATCGACGTTGGCCGTGGTGGTGGGCAGCTCGACGCGCATGATGACGCCGGTCTCGGTGCCATCGGCCAGCAGCGCGCGCGGCACGCTGACCCAGAGCGCCTGGTCCGGTCCGAGGATCATGTCGTGCGGCGCGCCGGGCAGCGGGACGCGCAGGCGACTCGGGTACGCCGGGTCGTTGACGTTCGGGCCTTCGCGGTCCGGACCGCAGCGCGCGCCACCCCGGAAGCGGCAGGTCGGGATCGCGCGCACCGACTGGTCCTCGGCGCTGGCGATGTAGAAGAACGTGGGTCCGTCGTTCTCGCTGCCGTTGGGCTGGTGCGGCGGCACCACGATCGCGGTCGGCAAGCCGCCGGTGTCGAGGAACGTGAAGCCCGGCACCTGGCGATCGCTGTCGAGCACGCGGTTGGCGCGCAGGTCGACCGCCGCCACCTCACCGCGCGCGCTCTGCGTCACCAGCGCGTGCAGCGCGGGCTGGAGCGGCTGCTCTGCCGTGCCGAAGCAGGTGGTGCCGGCCGCCACTTGCTGGTCGGGGTCCGACATCCCGGAGAGGCTGAAGTTGGAGGGCTCATACGCCGTGCAGCACTGCCGCGGCAGCACCTTCCAGGTGCCGTTGAGCGCCAGGTCCTGGCCCACGGTCGCGTACTGCCCGAGGCAGGCGAAGTCGAGTCGCTCGGGGCGGTTGAACGCGTACGAGATCGCCGAGCCGGTGTTGTTGTTGCAGCCCACGGCAGCGAGCAAGGCCAACAACGAGATGATGCGCGCGGGGCTCAATTGAGCGCTCCTCCTTCAAACTGCGGGTCGCCCAGCGTGGCCACGATGCGCGGCGCGGGCTGGTCGCGTTGGGTGAGGCCCGAGACGTCGATCACGCGCACGACCGAGACACGAAAGTCGGTGACGTAGAGCAGGCGCCGCACCGGGTCGTGCACCATCTGGAACGGGCCCGAGAGGTTGCGGATGACCTGCGGCACCGAGTCCGGGCTCGCGGCATCGAAGGCCAGGATGGTCTTCTGGTCGTAGTTGCTGGCGAGCACGAACCAGCGCCCATCCTGCTGGATGCGCGCGAGCTTGCTCGGCCCGTCATCGACCGCCGGCAGCTTGCGCAGGCGCGCGTTGGAGTTGCCGCGCGCGCTGTCGATGTCGAGGATGGCGATCGCCTCCTGCGTGCCGCGGATCAGCGCCCAGACGCGGTTCTCGACGAACGGGTCGAGCACGATGTCGCGCAGGTCGTTGGGCTGCGAGGGCCCGGTCACGGTGACCGCGCTGGTCTGGAACAGCAGCTCGCGCGGACGAAGCTCGCGGCCGTCGTACGAGTCGGTGTCGGTGAGGCGCACGCCGATGCGCGAGAAGTACGGCAGCTGGTTGGAGGTCACGTAGAACAGCTTGCTGCGCGGGTCGAACGTCAGCGACGTCGGGCGCACGGGCAGGTTCACCAGCACGTCCTCCAGCAGCGGCGCGCCGTTCGTCTCCACGAACAGGCCGAAGCCTCCCAGCTCGTGCGCGGTGGCGATGAAGGTCGGGTCGCCCGCCTTGGTCACGCCCAGGTCCGACAGCTTGCCGACCTCGAGGTGCGCGATCTGGCGCGGGAAGTTCTGCTCCGGCACGTCATCCGTGCTGCTCAGGCCCGGGCCACGCCGGCAGCGCTCGCCCGGCGAGCCACCACAGCTGGGCACACCCGGCTCGTTGATGTCGAAGTAGAGCAGGCGGCTGAAGCTCTCCACCGGCACGTAGAGCCGGCGGTTGTCGGGCGCGATCGCGATGCCGCTCGCGTAGCTGTCGATCGGCACGTGCGACTTGCGCATGCGACCGAGCTCCTCGCTCGTGCCCCAGCAGCAGTCGGGGTTCAGGACCTCGTCGCCGACGGCGCCCTCGACCGCGGTCAGGCCATCGCCACGCGGGTCGCGGGCGTCGCACAGCACGCCGCGCGGGGCGTCGTCGATGCTGGTGGTGCGTCCCGGCAGCTGCACCTGCGCGTCCATGCCCACCGGCGGCAGCGCCACCGAGCCATCGCCCGCGTCGGGCACACCCGCGTCGCCAGCGCCGCGCACGTCGTAGATGGTGCGGTCGATGACGCTGACCGAGGCGTCCGTGCTGTTGCGTCGATCGAGCGTGCGGCAGCGGTTGCGCCGCAGCTCGTTGTCGAGGCTGCGCAGGTCGTACGACTGCACGCTGCCGCCGTTGTAGCGGAGGTCGTAGTTCGTGTTCGCGACGTACAGGAAGTCGGCGCCGTCGCCGGCATCGGTGCCGTCGTCCTCACGCGAGAGCGCGAGCGCCTGCGGATAGCTCAGGACACCTTCGGGCGCGGTCAGCCCCTCGTTGTGCAAGTTGCAACCGCTCGACGTGGCGACGAACGCCAAGCTCCATGCAGCGATACGGATCCGAGCGAGCGTGGGCGTCCACATTGGGCCCGGAACCTAGTCGCTCAGGCCAGTTGCGGCAACGTTGAACGAGTTTGTCGATCCCGGAGGCTCAGTTCCAGGGATCGAGGACTTCCGTCGACGGGCGCGCGCGCTGACGACGCGGCTCTTCCGCGGGCTTGGTGGCCGGCGCAGGCGTGGGCGCGGGCGTGACGGCAGGCTTGGTGGGCGCCGGGGTCGGCGTGGACGCGCTGGACGACGACGAGCCGCGCTTCTTGTCGAGCTCGACCGACAGCTTTTCCTGCGTGTAGGCCGTGACGCGCACGGGCTGGTCCTTGTAGCCCGACAGCTTGAGCGTGAGATCGAGGCCTGGCTCCCCGCGCTTGGGGCGCTCCAGCTCGAACGGCGTGTGACCGAGCAGCGCGCCGTCGTTGAACACCTCCGCGCCCTCCGGCTTGCTGGTGATCTTGACCTGCACGGCTTCCTCGGCGGCCGCGGGCGTGGGCTCCGGCGTGGCTGCCCCCGTGGGCACGGGCTCCGGCGTCGGCTCGGGGCTAGGCGTGGGCGGCGGAGCCACCACGGGCGGGCTCGGCTCGGGCGTGACCTGCGCGCTGGGCTCCGGCTCGCTGCCGCCCGAGAACGCGTAGATGCCACCACCGACCACCAGCAGCGCGACGATCGCCGCGCCGATGAACAGCCCGGTGTTCTTGCTCTTGGGCAGCTCGAAGCTGCCAACGTCCATGGTGAAGTTGCCGCCGGTGCTGGCGCGCTGCGCGACCGCGACCTCGGTGCGGGCGGTGGCGCGCTTCACCTCGTCGACCACGGCCGACGGCGTGAGGCCCTGCTCGACCAGCTCCAAATCGGCCAGCACTTCCTGCATGGTCTGGTAGCGAAGGTCCGCCTTCTTGGCGAGGCACTTGAGGATCACCGCCTCGAGCGCGGGCGGCACGTCGACCGGCGGCGGCAGCTCGTGCGGCTTGACCGGCTCCTCGTACAGGTGCTTGGTCAGGATGCCCATCAGGTTGTCGGCGTCGAACGGCACGCGCGACGACGTCATCTCGTACATGATCACGCCGAGCGCGTAGATGTCCGTGCGCTTGTCGACGGCGGTGCCCGCGCACTGCTCCGGGCTCATGTAGTGCGGCGTGCCGAAGACCTGGCCCACCTGCGTCAGTTTGCTCTTCTGGCCGACCACCTTGGCGATGCCGAAGTCGAGCACCTTCACGAAGTCGGGGTCGCCGCCGCGCGAGATCAGGTAGATGTTGTCCGGCTTGAGATCGCGGTGGACGATGCCGATCTCGTGCGCCGCGCCGAGCGCGCGGCACA
>JBEVNG010000271.1:0-6174 GCA_040508235.1 Polyangiales bacterium
CGCGCCCCACGCTGTGTGACGGATCGATGCACACCGGCAGGCGCGTGAGCTTCTTGACCACCGGCACGTGCGCGAAGTCGACCAGGTTGCGCATCGGCTCGCCCAGGTGGCTCTTCACGCCGCGCAGGCAGAACACGATGTTGGGGTTGCCCTCGCTCGCGATGTACTCGGCCGCGTTGAGCGACTCCTCGAGCGTGATGCCCATGCCGCGCTTGCACAACACCGGCAGCTCGCGCTGCTGACCGACCGCGCGCAGCAGCTCGAAGTTCTGCGCGTTGCGCGTGCCGATCTGCAGCATCACGCCGGTGGCGTCGCCGCTCGCGCGCAGCGCCGCGAAGATCTCGTCGATCTGGCGCGCGTCGGTGACCTCCATGGCGATCACCTTCACGCCGTGCTTGCCGGCGAGCTCGAACACCCACGGCAAGCACGCGGCGCCGAGGCCCTGGAAGTCGTACGGGCTGGTGCGAGGCTTGTACGCACCCATGCGCGTGGTGACCAGGCCGTTCTGCTCCAGCGCGGCCATCACCTGCGCCACGTGCTCGCGCGTGTCGACGGCGCACAGGCCCGCGAACACGTGCAGCGCGTCGTCGCCGAAGCGCACGCCGTTGTACTCGAACGCGTGCGAGGCCTCGCTCGCGTGGCGGCCGATCAGCCTGTACTTCCTGGACACGCGCACCACGCTGCGCACGCCGGGCAGCTCCTCGAACGGCTCGGTGGGCACCGCCTGCGTGGAGCCGAGCAGGTGCACCTCGGTGATCGTCGCGCCCTTGCCGGGGAACACGTAGATCTTGGGCTCGACGCCCGGATGGCGCGCCGCTAGCTGCACGACCGCGTCCACCTGCGACGGCTCCGCCGCGATCTCGAGCGTGATGATCATGGGCTCCCCCCAAAGCGCAGCTTCTCGCCCTCCAGCTCCGCGCTCAGCTCCGCGCCGAGCATGATCACGAAGCTGGAGTAGTAGAACCAGAACATCAGCGCGACCACGGAGCCGACCGCGCCGTACGTCTTGTGGTACGAGGCGAACTCGGACACGTAGAGCGAGAACAGCGTGGACGCGGCGAGGAACAACACGGTCGCCACGATGGGACCGGTGATGTCCATGGTGTTGGGCAGCTTGCGCGAGGGCGCGAAGCGGTAGAGGCACAACAGCCCGAAGGCGACGAAGCAGGCCAGCGCGGGCCAGCGTAGGGCGGAGATCAGCCCCAGGATGATGATGCGGTCGCCGAGCCAGGCCTCGAACGTGGGCACCAGCGCGACCAGCGAGATGGTGAACAGCGTGAACACCAGCAGCGCCAGCGTCATCAGCAGCGACATCAGGCGCCGACGCACGAAGTTTCGCTTCTCGACCTTGTCGTAGGCGACGTTGATCGCGTCCACCAGCGAGTCGACGCCGCTGGAGGCCGACCACAGCGCGGCGATCACGCTGATGAACAGGCCGAGCGAGAGGCTGCTGCTCGGAGTGGTGACCAGCGCGTGCAGCTGCTCCTGCAGCAGCTCCCGCGCACCCGGGGGCATCAGGTCGCTGAGCCGCGTCATGCCGGCCTCGATCAGCTCCGGGCTCACCAGCAGGCCGAACAGCGTGACCAGCGCGATCAGCGCGGGGAACAGCGCCAGCGTGGCCCAGAACGCGAGCGCCGCCGCGACCAGCGAGATGCGGTCCTCGCTGATGTCGTTGATCAGCCGCCGGACGATCTGTTTCCAGTCGTCGAAGCCGATTTGCCAGGGCCACAGCATGCGTCCGGGGTGCTGGCTGGCGATGCCCGAGCGCGGCTCGACCGTATCCGGTCCCGGCGGTGGCCGCATGCTCTTGACCATGCACGCTCCTCTCAATGGGAAGCAGTAGCCCCCAGGGGCGCGAGCGAAGCGATGATCCCGATCAAGCGCTCCGCGTCCACGGGCTTGGCGAGGTGGCGCTGGAAGCCGGCCTCGAAGCTGCGTGCCACGTCCTCGGCGCGAGCATAAGCCGTCAGCGCGATCGCTGGCGTATTACTGCCTTCGCGTGCGGGGAGCTCACGCACCTGTCGGATCAGGGTGTAGCCGTCCGCCTCGGGCATGCCGATGTCGCTCACCAGCACGTCGGGGCGGAACTGTCCGAACTGCGCGAGCGCATGCGATACGGACTCGGCGCTGATCACGCTGGCGCCGCGCTCGCTGAGCACCTCGACCAGCAGCGCGCGCGCGTCCTCCTCGTCGTCGACGACCATCACCTTGAGGCCATCGAGCCGCGGGCCGCCCTGGGTGGGGCGCTCGAAGCTCTCGTCCTCGCTCAGCTCGAGCGTCTCCTCCTGGGCCAGGGCGGTCACCGGACGCAGCGGCAGCTCGACCTCGAAGGTGGCGCCATGGCCGATGCCGGGGCTCGACGCGCGCGCCGAGCCGCCGTGCGCTTGCACCAGCTGCCGCACGATCGCGAGGCCGAGGCCGAGGCCACCGTGGCGGCGCGTGGTGGAGCCGTCCGCCTGCCGGAACGGCTCGAACACCATCGGCAAGAAGCGCGGGTCCATGCCCTCGCCGGTGTCGATCACCTGCACGACCATGCGCTCGGGCTCGCGCTTCACGCGCACCCAGACGCGCCCGCCGCGCGGCGTGAACTTGATGGCATTCGACAGCAGGTTCCACACCACCTGCTGCAGGCGGTCCGGATCGGCGTCCAGCGTGGAGCCGTCGATCTTGTCGACGTCGAGCGTGACGCCCTTGCCCTCGGCCGCCGGACGCACCGCCTCCACCGCGCCCATGATCGGCTCGCGCAGCGTGGTCGGGCGCACCTCCAGCCGCAGCCGGCCGCTGATGATCCGCGACAGGTCGAGCATGTCCTCGATGATGCGCGCCTGGGACTGCGCGTTGCGCTCGATGATCGCGAGCGCGCGGTCGACCTCCGGCGCGGCCTGCGCCTTGAGGCGTGCGCGCGCGGTCCAACCGATGACCGCGTTCAGCGGCGTGCGCAGCTCGTGCGAGATGGTGGCCAGGAACTCGTCCTTGGAGCGGCTGGCGGTCTCCGCCTGTTGACGTGCGACGCGCTCGCGCTCCAGCAAGCGCGCGCGCTCCTGCTGGTGGGCCTCGATGGTCCGGCGTGCGCGCACCTCCGCGGTGACGTCGACCGCGAACACCAGCACGCTGTCGCGCTCGCCGCTCGGGTCGGTCAGCGGCTGCACCGACAGGTTCACGAAGCGCGTCTCGCCGAGCTCGATGGGGAGCTCCGGCAGGAACACGGGGTCGCCCGCCAGGCTCACGGTGTCGAGCGCGTGCAGGATGCTCGGGTGCAGCGGGCTGGCGCCGCCCTCGCCAAAGAACCTGGCGTAGCTGGGGTTGGCGAGCTCGAGCGTGCGCTCCGGGCCGCGGAAGATCGCGATCAACGCCGGCGCCGCGTTCACGATGTCATGCACGCGCGTGCGCTCCTGGTGGCGTGCGACCGCCCAGGCCGCGCGCTCCGCGATCGCCAGCACCAGCCGCTTGTCGCGCTCGGTGAACGAGGCCGCGCGGGTGGAGCCCACGTGCGCCACGCCGAGCACCTCGCCGTCGGCCTGCAGCGGCACGCCGAACACCGCGCGTGCACCCCGCGCCGTCAGCACCGTCTTGAGCGTCTGCCGATCCTCGCTCGACTCCGAGATCTCCAGCGGCGTGCGCTGGGCGGCGATGCGCCCCGCGAAGCCGGTGCCGATCTTGACGCGGAAGCGCTCGTCCAGGCGCTCGTGGTTGGCGAGCAGGCTCGCGCGTACCACCAGCTCGTCGCCCGTGCGCAGCAGGATGGTCGCCGAGTCCGCCACCTCGGACACGCTCAGCAGCACGGACAGCAGCTCGCGCAGGAACTCGCTCAGGTCGTTGGTGCCGAGCGCGGCGGTGGCGATGCGCTCGAAAGCGACCGCGCGTCGCATGGCCTCGTCGCGCTCGCGGGTGCGCTCGGCGACCTCTTCGCGCCGGATCGCCTCGCGCTGCTGGAACAGGTCGACGAACGCCTTCACGCGCGCGCGCAGCACGTCCGCGTCGAACGGCTTGGTCAGGTAGTCGGCGGCGCCCACCGCGTAGCCCCGGCGCACGAACGCCTCGTCGCGGTGCAGCGCGGTCAGGAAGATGATGGGCAACTCGCGGCCGTTGTCCGTGGCGCGAATGCGGGTGGCGACCTCGAAGCCGTCCATGCCGGGCATCTGCACGTCGAGCAGCACCACCGCGAACTCTTCGTCGCGCACACGCGCCAGCGCCTCCGGACCGGACTCGGCCTGGACCACGCGCACGCCGAGCGGACCGAGCACGGCCGACAACGCCATCAGGTTCGATGGCACGTCGTCGACGATCAAGACGCTCGATTTCCCGGAGATCGGTTCCACGTAGAGGCCCGTGGGGGCGGAGGAGATGGGCATTACGAGAGGAGACGCTGGCGCAGCACAGGCCGCTTGGACAGCCAACGATGGACGACGGCCAGGAGCTTGTCAGGATCGACCGGCTTCGTCACGTAGTCGGTCGCGCCCGCCTCGATCGCCTTCTCGCGGTCCCCCTTCATGGCCTTGGCGGTCAACGACACGATCGGCAGCTTCTGGAACTGCGAGATGTCGCGGATCGCGCGGGTTGCGGACAGGCCGTCCATCTCGGGCATCATCGTGTCCATCAGCACCAGGTCGATGTCGGGGTGGGTCTGCAGCAGCTCGAGCGCGACGCGCCCGTTCTCCGCGTGCAGCACGGTGACGTTGCGCGACTCCAGCACGGTGCGCAGCGCGAACAAGTTGCGCAGGTCGTCGTCGACCAGGAGGATCTTGCGCCCCTCGAAGTCGAGGTCGAGGGGCATCGGCAGCGTGCTGTCGTGGCGTTGCACGTCCTGCTCTTCCTCGGGCATGGCGTCGGCGCCGACGTAGAACGCCGGCAACAGCAGCGTGAACACGCTGCCCTGCTCGGGCGCGCTCACCACCTCGATCGAGCCGCCCAGCAGGCGCGCGATCTCGCGGCTGATGGTCAGGCCCAGGCCGGTACCGCCGTACTTGCGGCTGGTGGTGCCGTCCGCTTGCTGGAAGGCCTCGAAGATCAGCTTCTGCTTGTCGAGCGAGATGCCGATGCCGCTGTCCTTCACGGAGAAGAACACCTGGTTCTCGTTCGGCCCCTCGGTGACGCGGCCGATGGTCAGCTCGACGCCGCCGCGCGAGGTGAACTTGAACGCGTTCGAGAGCAGGTTCTTGAGGATCTGCTGCAGCCGGCTGATGTCGCTGAACATCGTGGCCGGCAGGCTGCTCTCCATGTGGATCTCGAAGCTGAGCCCCTTCTGATCCGACACGTGGCGGAAGGTCTGCTCCAGGTAGTCGCGCACCTCGCGCAGCGAGAACGTCTTGGGGTCGATCGGCATCTTGCCGGCTTCGACCTTGGACAGGTCGAGGATCTCGTTGATCAGCGACAGCAGGTCGTTGCCCGACGAGTACACCGTCTCCGCGAACTTCACCTGCTCTTCGGTCAGGTTCCCGTCGCGGTTCTCGGCCAGCATCTTGGACAGGATCAGCAGCGAGTTGAGCGGCGTGCGCAGCTCGTGCGACATGTTGGCCAGGAACTCGCTCTTGTACTTGGAGATCAGGCTGAGCTGCTCGGCCTTTTCTTCCAGGCTTCGCGAGGCGAGCTCGACCTCGCTGTTCTTGACCTCCAGCAGCTTCGCCTTGTCGTTGAGCTCGGCGGCCTGCGCCTCCAGCTCGACGTTGGACTTCTTCAGCTGCTGCAGCAGCTCCTCCGTGCGCATGCTGGACGAGATCATGTTGAGGATGACGCCGACCGAGTCCATCAGCTGGTCGAGGAACGTCAGGTAGTTCGAGTTGAACACCTTGAACGAAGCCAGCTCGATCACCGCCTTGGTCTCGCCCTCGAACAACACCGGCAGCACCACCACGTTGCGCGGCGGGGCCTCGCCCATGCCGCTGGTGATGTAGATGAAGTTGTCCGGCACGTCCGCCATCAGGATGCGCTTCTTCTCGAACGCACACTGGCCGATCAGGCTCTCGCGCAGCTTGTAGCTGGTGGCGAGGTTCTTGCGGCCGCCGAAGCCGTAGCTGGCGATCAAGTGCAGCTTGGCGTCCTCGCGCTCGCCGTCGAGGAAGTAGAACGAGCCGTGCTGCGCATCCACCAGCGGCGTCAGCTCGCTCATGATCAGCTGCGCCACCGACATGATCGAGCGCTGGCCCTGCATCATGCCCGAGAACTTGGCCAGGTTGG
>JBEVNG010000295.1:0-14132 GCA_040508235.1 Polyangiales bacterium
CGCACGCGCGTGGCGTCGTCGATGCCCGGGCCGTTGTCGGAGATGCGGATACGCACCGTGCTCGCGCTGCCGCGGTCGACGTGCAGGTCGATGCGCGGAGCCGCGCGCGTGGGGTCGTCGAGCGCGTCGCGCGCGTTGATGCAGATGTTGAGCAGCACCTGCTCGATCTCGCCGGCGCGTGCGAGCACCGGTGGCAGGTCGTCCGCCACCGACAGCGCCAGCTCGATGCGGCGATCGAACGTGGAGCGGCAGATGTGGAACGTACGCTCCGCCAGCGCCTTGATGTCCACCGCGCTCTTGGCGGTGCTCACCTCGTGGCGCGCGAACAACATCAACTGGCGCACCATCTCCGACGCGCGCAACGCCGCGTGCTCGATGTCCGCCAGCGGCAAGAGCAGCGAGGACGGCGCGTGGTGCCGGCACAGCTCCGCGTTGGGCAGCACGATGCTGAGCAGGTTGTTGAAGTTGTGCGCGATGCCGGCGGCGAGCTGGCCGATCGCCTCCATCTTCTGCACGTGGCGCAGCTGCTCCTCGAGCCGCTTGCGATCGGTGACGTCGAGGATGCCGCCGCTCATGCCGATCACCTCGCCCCCCGCATCGAGCTCGGCGGCGCCGCGGCAGAACACGTGGCGCACCTCGCCGTCGGGTCGGATCAGCCGGTGCTCGAAGTCCTCGTAGACGCCGGTCTGCAGGCAGCGCCCGATCTGCGCCTCGATGCGCGGGCGATCCTCGGGATGCAGGTAGCGCACGTAGTCGTCGTAGACGCGCGGAGAGCGGGTGGGGTCGAGACCGTAGATGCGGCACAGGCCAACATCCCAGGTGATGGTGTCCGAGGTGCGCTCCCAGCTCCAGGTGCCGATGCCGCTGGCCTCCACCGCGTAGCGACGACGCTTGTCGCGATCGCTGCCCACGCGCTGCTCGTGCGCGGCGGCCTGGCTTCGGGAGACCAGGATCAGGCGCTCGCTCGGCAGTGCGCTCAGGTGCAAACCCAGCGGCGCTTCCTCGCGGCCGCACTCGACCGACCCGCCTGGTCCGCCGTCTCGCACGCGCACGAACGCATCGCGAAAGCGCGCGTGGCACTCGCTCGGGATCAGCTCCAGGAAGCCGACCCCGACCAGCTGCTCGTCGCGCCGCCCCGCCAGCTCACCGCGCGCGTGCACGCAGCGCAGGTCGTGATCGACGAACACCACGACACTGAACAGCTGATCGAGCAACGCAGGTTGCGCCAGCAAGCGTGAGACGCTCGTTGGCGAGAACAGCTGGCGGTCGCGGGTCTGAGCTACGTCCTCGTCTCGCACGCGGCGAGTATGCCGCGATTCAGCCAGACGCTCACCTGCTTCGTCGACGCGCGGCCTGACCTGTTGCGCTACCGCCGCGCCAGCTGGTCGAGGGGCCCGCGATTACTGGCAAGCCCCGCCGGTCCAGCGGTTGCCATTGCCGAGGTTGTAGCGAGCGCGTCCGGCGAGCGTGTCACCCGGTCCGATCGAGTGGGCGGGCGGGTCCCAGCCGGTCGAGGAGGACCATGCGTACTTGTGCACGCAGGCCTTCTGGCTGGCGTGGTAGTTCCGGTACCAGTCCGCCTGGTTCGCCCAGCCGAACGAGCTCCAGTTCTTGTTTGTGCTCTGGATGTTCTTGTACGTGCCGGGCGTGCCGTTCGCGTTCTCGTAGTCGCGGATGCACAGCTTGTACACGCCGCCCTGGCACGAGGTCTGGTCGGCCGCCTGCACGAGGGAGACCGCACCCAGCAGCGATGCCGCCAGCGCGCTCCCGGCCAACAACTTCTTGAGGCTGTTCATGGTTATCGTTTCCTTCTCTCCCCGGACCACGCAGGTCCGTCGAGTCATTCGTCGAGGAACGCGCTGGCGCGCACCAGCGACGTCTCGCGCAGCTGCGCGAAGGCGTCCAGGCGCGCCGAGTTTCGTTCCGCGACTTCCTTTTGCGTGCGCGCGAAGGCCGACTTCATGCTCGCGCCCACCTTGTGCTCGCCGTCGCAACGCTCATCGATCGCGGCGACCTCCCGCTCTTCCTTGGCCAGCTGCTCCCCATCGAGCTCCCCACGCTCGTGGCGCTGAGCCAGAGAGCTAACGAGCTGGTCGCGGCTGTCGAACGGCAGGTTCGCGCGCTGCATGCACGACTTCCAGCCCGCGACGGCGTTCGTGAAGCCATCGTCGGCCTCGGCGAGCTCGTGCGCCTCGAACTTCAGCGCCTCGATTGCGAACGCCAGCTGGCGGTAGCCTTGCTCGTCGCCATACACGCGGCGACGCGCCTCGGAGACGCACGACGAGGTGTCCCACGACAGCGTGTAGCCGTCCGCCTCGACCCCCGCGTAGTCCTCGTCATCGGGGCCCTCGGCCTTGCCGAGCAGCGCGTCGTGACGCTTCTGCTCCTCGAGGCTCGGCGGCGCGGCTTCCGGCTCCTCGTGCCTCTCGCCGAGCAACTTGGCGAGCCCGTAGTCGAGGTGCTCGTCCGCACCCGGCTCGCGCTTGGCGTCTTCTTCGTACTTGGCGCGCTCGTACGGAAAACCTCGCTCGTTCATGCAGTCTTGGATCGCCGACTGCTCCGCATCGTGGAAGAGCTTGCGCTCGGCTTCGTTGCGTCCGAGGTTGCCGCTCAGCGGGTTGGCGTCGTCGCGCCACGTCGGCGCTGACTTGACGGACGGCGACACGGGTTGCCTCCGCGCGATGGCCTGGCTCGGGCTCGGCGCACGCAGCGAGTGCACCAGCTGCGCGGCGAGCTCGAGGGGAGCTTGCAGCGACGTACCGGCGTGCGCAGGCTGCTCGCGCGCGAAGTACAGCGCGCCCGCCACCAACACGATGCACGAGACAACAATCGTCCACGCCGATCGCCTGGATCGGCCTGCATGCAAGCCCATGTTCGCCCTCCACGACGAGCCGTTCCCTCAGGGAGTACCGGCGCGCGGAGGGCGCTTCCTATTGTCAACAGGGGGGCAAACGCGCGCTCGCGGACGTGCAGTAGCGAGGGAGGACAACGCGCACGCGCGCGTGTCCTCGAACTTGCGTGCGTCAGTCCGGGAATGTGGTGCGCGCGACGAAGTTGTCGTAGCGAGCGGTCGCGGTGGGCGCGCCGATCGCGCCTCCCTGCTGGCTGTCGAACAGCCCGATCAGGTGATCGTAGGGTGCTGGGTCGGCGCCGTTGTAGAGCGGCATCGCGAACGACGAGAGCGTGATCGTCTCGCTGCCGTACGTGATAGCCGCGGACGAGCGCGTGTCATCGATGCGGTCGAGCACGATGCGCACGTGCGTGCGCGCGCCGATGGCCGGCGGCGCGCTGAAGCGCAGCGTCTGCGTGGGCTCGAACGTGGGGCCGAGGTACACGTACGTGCCGTCGGTGTTGCTGACGAGTGAGAGCACCGCGCGCCCGGAGTTGACGGGCACGATGCGCTGCAGCGAGAACCAAACCGCCTTCTCCTCGTTGAGCACGCTGACGGGCCAGAAGTCGAAGTCGATCTCGGCGTGCTTGTACGGAGCGCGCTGGTATTCGCGCCAGTTCATGCCGTTGCCGAGCGCCTTGGCGTCGGTGCCCGACACCCTGGAGATCCAGACGTGGTTGGTGGAGCCTGGCGCCTCCAGCTCCGGCCTCGCGGACGTCGAGCAGTCGTACGGGTAACACCAGAAGAAGCCGAACTCCGGGTCGCCGTCGTCGTCGCGCTCGAAGTCGAACTCGCGGCAGCCCTCCTCGTTGGGCTTGCACCAGTTCGCGACCGGCGGAGGCACCGGCACGTCCACGCGCGCATCCGGCGCCACCCTCGCATCTTCTTCGGCGGCTGCTGCGTCGGGCACGCGCTCCGGCATGCTGGCGTCGACCGTGGCTGCGTCCTCTTGCTCGACGTCGGCCTCGGGGACCTCGGGTTGCGTCGCCGAGGCATCGGACGTCGTCGTCGCATCCCGCGAGGCCTCATCGCGCACTTGCGCATCAAGTCGGCTGGCGTCGGGCTGCACGTTCGCCGGGCTCTCGTCGAGCTCGCCCTCCCCTGCGGGATCGAGGGGACGGTCCTTGGGCACGCAGCCGGCCACGCAGCCGAGCATCAGTACGGCGAGCAGGACGATGCGCTCAGAAGCTGCCATGGAGCACCACCTTGCTCTCTGTCGGCGCCAGCGCCACCGACACGTCCACCGGCGCACGCTTGTCGCGCGACCGCTGCACGAAGAACAACACGCTCGCGGTCACGCCCGTCGCGACCGCAGCCGCGGCGAAGCCATCCGCGATGTAGACCTTCTTGCGGTGCTCGTCCGCGAACTCGTTGTCGGAGCAGAAGCGCGGACCGTCGCACTGGTCGTAGCCGTTCCTGGCGGCGATCGCGTAGCCGACGAACAACCCCGCCGAGACGACCCCCACCGCGGCGAGCATGATCGCCGCGGGCATCAACGAACGACGCTTCTCCGGGGGCGGCGCGTCCTGGACTCGTGGCACCACCACCGGCTTGTCCTCGCGTCGCAGCTTCGCGAGCCGCGCGCGTACGAACTCCGCGTTGTCGGCCTCGGGGTGCGCCCCCAGGTAGCCCTCGTACGCCGAGACCGCTCGCTCCGGCTGCCCGTCCGAGTCGGCCGCGCGACCGATGTTGAACAGCAGCTGCGGCTTGGGGCTCAGCGCGTACGCCCGCTCGAACTGCTCCAGGGCGCGCTCGAATTGCCCATGCTCGTAGGCCTCCCGGCCCGCCTCGAACGCACTGCGCGCGTCGGCGTCGTCCTGCGCGTACGCACGCGGGACGAGCGCGCAGAGGGACACCAGCACCAACAAGATACGCATGATTCCTACCGCCTAGCCGCTGTTTACTCCACACCGGCCAGCGGCGGTCGACGGCAGCGCGATGATCGGCCCAAACCACCCCAAGCGAAGCGCCGGCCCTCCGTTGACAGAGTCTTGCTCGCTTGCCGGGACGGTCGGTACCGTTAGCCATGAACAAGTTCGTCCGGATCGCGGCCATGTCCATTTTGCTTGCAGGGTGTGGTGACGACGACGGCGGGAGCCGCGACGACGGGTCCGGGGTCGATGCAGGACAAGACGCGGGTCGCGACGCCGGCATCGACAGCGCGCTCGGACGGGACGAAGCGGGCACGCAGAAGCCTGCCGCGCGGATCCAGACCCAGGTCACGGCGGCGGGTGGCGCGCCTGCCTCGAACGCGAAGTTGCGCGGTGGCGCGGCGACCATCGAGAGCCTGAAGTACTACATCACGTCGATCAGCATCTGCGAACAGATCGATGCGCAGGGCAGCGGCTTCGCGAACCCGCGTGGTTGCCTCCAGCTCTACAGTCGCAACATCGGCGAGCTCGCGTACGACACGCGGCAGGACTATCGGCCGCTGGGCGACATCGCGCGCCGTAGCGACGAGGGCTTCATCGACCTGATGAGCGCGTCGTCGCGCGCGGCGCTGGCGACCTCGACCTCGCTGTCCGTGAACGACGTGCGCTCGTACAACTTCGGCGTCATCAACTGGGCCTTGCCGGTGAAGCTGCGCGCGACCGTGCCGTTCACCGATGGCACCACGCTCTACACGCACGACGGTGTCTCCAGCGTCGAGCTGGTGGGCGCGGACATGTTCCGCGCGTACTACACCGCGCCCTCCACGCCGCTCGATCAGGCGCCCGCCGAGGACGCGGTGGTGTTGCTGGGCAACGGCGGCAACTGGTTCAAGTTCCAGTCGCCGCTGACGATCAGCGCGGCGGACATCGAGGCACAGCGCGCCTACGTGCTCGACCTGGTGTTCAACCCGGAAGGCATCGTGAACGGCTACGCGGGCAGCGGCGCGATCGGAAACCTCAGCCAGCGCGACACCAACGGCAACCACATCTACGACGTGACGGTGCCGCTGCTCGACCTCGCGCCGGTGCCGCATCGCGCCGATCAACGCGTGCTGCGCGAGTCGTACCGTGGCACCGCGAGCCTCGACGGCAGCTCGTTCGATCTGCGCGTGGAGCTGTACACGGTCGAGGGCGAAGACGTGGTCTATGGCGCCGACCTGAAGACGCTGGTCAACGCCGGGAGCACGCAGCCGCCGCCCTCGGTCATCAAGGCTTCGTACATCGATCGCGAGAGCGACGGCACGCTGACGATCTCCTCCTACAAGCACCTGCCGGCACTGCGCGGTCTACGTCGCCCCGCCGAGGTGGGCGGCACCACGCGCATCAGCGTCAGCTGCGGAGAGCACACCGATCGCGCTGCGGCGGAGGGCGGGACCGCGGTCGTCGTGAATCGTTGCCCTGGCGCCAGCTTCGACGTGACGCTGACGCTCACCAGCCGCAACGCAGTCGAGGGCAGCATCCCGATCACGGGCGATGCGGGCGTCGTCGACAGCGGCACGGTAGCGGACGCCAGCTCCCTGCTCGACGCGAACTGACGCGCGCTCGCTACGCGGGCGATGCGCGCAGCGCTTGTCTGAGCTTCTCCGGTGCGGGCAGCGCCTTGCGATCGAGCTTGCCGCCAAGCGTCTGCGGGAACGCTTCGAGGAAGGCGAACGCCGCGGGGACCATGTACGAGGGCAGCCGGCCCTTGAGGTACGACTTGAGCTCGCTCGCGGGCGTCGGCTGGTGCGCGATCACGTACGCGACCAGCCTCTTGTTGCCGGGGATGTCTTCACGCAGCAGCACCACCACCTCGCGCACGGCGTGGTGTTGCGCGAGCACGCTCTCGATCTCGCCGAGCTCGAGTCGGTAGCCGCGCAGCTTGACCTGGTTGTCGATGCGTCCGAGGTACTCGAGCGCGCCGTCACTACGCAGGCGAACCAGATCACCCGTGCGATAGACGCGCGCCCGCTCGAGCGCAAGGAACCGCTGCTCGGTGAGCTCGGGCCGGTTCAGGTAGCCGCGCGCCACCCCCGCGCCCGCGATGTACAGCTCGCCCGCGGCACCCGCCGCCACCGGCTGACGCTCTGGATCGAGGATGAACAACCGGGTGTTCGCGAGCGGATGTCCAATCGGCACCGAGCTCGCGTTGGGGTCGACCACGTGCGCCACCGAGTACACCGTGGTCTCCGTGGGTCCATAGATGTTGCGCAGCGTCGCGGCCGTGTACGTCCGCAGCTGACGCGCCAGCGAGATCGGATAGGCCTCGCCCGCCAGGATCAGCTCGCGCAACGCGCGCAGCTCCGCGCGTGCCGCCGGATCAGCGAGCAGGATGCTGGCCATGGTCGGCGTGCACTGCAGATGCGTGACCGCGTGGCGCTGCACCAGCGCGGCGAACGACACGTCGAGTGGGTTGTTGCCGTCGCGTGCGGGCTCGCGATACAGCACGACCTTGAAGCCCCGCGCGAGGCTCCAGAGCAGCTCCACCACCGAGATGTCGAAGCTCAGGCTGGTGACCGAGATCCAGACCCCGGGCTGCGTGCCGAGCAGATCGTCCATGGCGGCGAACAGGTTGAGCAGGTTGCCGTGCTCCACCATCACGCCCTTGGGTGTACCAGTGGAGCCCGAGGTGTAGATCACGTACGCGAGGTGGTGCGGCTCCAGCTGGTCGTCGAGCGGCGCCTGCTCGTCGGTCGCTTCGCCTCCCAGGTAGAGCACGCGCGTGTACAGCGCACCGAGCTTTCCGTGCAGCTGCGGCTCGGTCAGCAGCACCGCCATCGACGTATCGTCGACCAGGAACTGCACGCGCTCGGCGGGCAGCGAGGCGTCGATGGGTACGTAGGCGCCGCCTGCCTTGTGGATGGCGAGCACCGCGATCACCAGCTCCAACGAGCGCTCCGCGTAGATGCCGACGCGCACCTCCGGACCCACACCCAGCGCGCGCAGCCTGTGCGCGAGCGAGAGTGCGCGCCGGTCGAGCTCGCGGTAGCTCAGCGTACGGTCGCGAAACGCGAGCGCCGGGGCATCGGGCGTGCGCTCCACCTGGGCCGAGAACGCGCGCGGAAGCAGCGTCTGATCCGAGAGCGCGCGCGCCGTGTTCACCTGGTTCAGCATGTCAGCTCTCCTCGCAGTGGCTGCCTGGCGTGACGGTTGAGCAGCTGCAGCACCGGTGTGGTCGCGAACGTGGTGAGGACCGCCATGATCACCATGATCGCGAACAGCGTCGGGCTGATCACCTTCAGGTCGAGGCCGATGTTGAGCACGATCAGCTCCATCAGGCCGCGCGTGTTCATCATGATCCCGAGTCGCGCGGAGTCGCGCCAGCTCATGCCGGTGAGCCTGGCCGCACCCAGCGTGCCGCCAAACTTGCCGACGCAGGCGGTGGCCAGCACCAGCGCGCAGATCAGCCACTCGTAGCCGCCGCTGACCAGGTCGATGCGCGTGCGTAGGCCGGTGAAGGCGAAGAACGCGGGCAGGAACAGCACCACCACGAAGTCGCTCAGCGCGCGCGTGGTGCGCTCGGCCAGCTGGGAGCCCGCGGGCACCAGCACACCGACAGCGAATGCGCCGAACAGCGCGTGGATGCCGATCAGCTCCGTGGTCAGCGCCGCACCGAGCACCGCCAGCGTGAGCACGCCGATCACGGCCTTGTCGATCTGTCCGCCGCGCAGATCGTGGCCCCCTACCAGACGCTCGATCAGCGGACGCAGTGCCCACAGCCCCGCGATGAACGCGACGGTGAGCGCGAGTGTCCACAGCGAGTCGCTGGCCGTGCCGCCGATGACGCTCACCACCAGCGCGAGCAAGCACCACGCGGTCACGTCATCGACGGCGGCGCAGCTGAGCGCGAGCGCGCCGAGTCGGCTGGTCTGCTCACCGCGGTCGCTGAGGATGCGAGCCAGCACCGGGAACGCGGTCACCGACATCGAGACGCCGCTGAACAGCGCGAAGTGCGTGAACGACACACCCTCCCCCGCGAAGCGCGGGTGCAAGACGAACGACAGCCCGGCTCCGAGCAGGAACGGCGCGACGATGCTCGCATGGGAGATCGCGACCGCCGCGTGGCCACGCCGCGCGAGCTGACGGAGGTCGACCTCCAGCCCGATCAGGAACATGTAGAGGATCACGCCGACCTGCGAGAGGATCGACAGCCCCGGCATGATCGTGGGCGTGAACAGGCTCGCGGACAGCTCCGGCGCGAGCTGCCCGAACGCGGACGGTCCGAGCAAGATGCCCGCGACGATCTCGCCGATCACGGGCGGCGAGCCGATGCGCTTGAACAGCGCGCCGAGCAGCTGCGAGGCCACGATCACCACCAGCAACGCGACCAGCAGCTTGCCGAGCACACCGATGCCGTGGCTCTGCGCGAGCGCGTGCACCGGTGCCGTCACGGTGGCGGAGTGGGCCTCGCCGAGGCGGCAGATGACGAGGAAGGCCGCGACAGTGCCGCTGATCATGGCGGCATACGCGAACGCGCGGCGCAGGTTGCGACCAGGGGGGAGCTCCGCCGTCATCGTCATCGGGGAGCCCACTGTGCGAAGGACGCGTCGGTCCTGGGGGCCGCGTTGCGAGCGAGCAGCGCGAGGTGGGGCGCCAGCAGCTTGGGATCGAGCGGCGGGCAAGTAATGCCGGTGCCGGCCAGCGCCGCCTCGATCTGCGCGAAGCCGAGCCGTGGAAAGCGCTCGTTCGAGAGCGCGTCGGCCACGGTCTGCCCGCTGTCGTCGCCGACGTCGGGAAGCATGCTGTGAAAGCCGTACGCCGGGTTGTCGCGAGCGCGGTCGAGTGCGTCGCGCCAGCTCGCGTAGGGCTCCACGTGCAGCGGCCAACCTTCGCCGCGCAGCAGGTCGACGACCTCACGCCACGGCACACGCTGGGGGTTGCCCACGTTGAAGGCCTTGCCTAGCGAGCGCGCGTCGCTGCTGAGCTGCACGATCGCGCTGGCCACGTAGTCGACCGCCGCCACCTCCACCAACAGGTCGAGCTCCGGCGCGCGGCCGAGCGCGAGGCAGCCGTCGATCAGCGCGCACATGAAGTCCTTGTTGTTGAAGGCGCCCGTGCGTGAATCCCAGCCGATGAAGGTCGGGCGATAGAGCGAGACCGGCACGCCGCGCTCGCGCGCGAGCAACACGATCTGCTCCGCCACCCACTTCGACTGCAGGTAGCCGTAAGCGAGCCCGCGCGTGTCGACGGCCGGGTCGTGCTCCGGCACCGCGCGTCCCGCGTAGCCGGGCGTGAGGAAGAAGCCGTTGGTCGAGACGTGGTGCAGCCACTTGGCGCGGCCGGTGGTGGCGAGCCGCAGGATCTCCACGGTGCCGCCCACGTTGGCGGGCTTGAGCAGCTGGTAGGGGAAGACCAGGTTGACCACCGCACCGACGTGGAAGATCACGTCGACCTCGCGGGCGAGCCGCAGGTAGTCCTCCGCGTCGAGGCCGAGCCGCGGACGACCGAGCTCACCGACGACGACCTCGAGCGCGGCTGCCTCTTCTTCCTTCCACAGGCCGTAGCTCGCGAGGGCGGCACGCTGACGCTCGCGCGCATGGTGCGCATCCTTGGCGCGCACCAGGCTGATCACCTGCACGCCCTGGGCGAGCAGGCGATCGATCAAGAAGGCACCCAGGAAGCCCGTGCCTCCGGTCACGAACGCCCGTTCGTACTTGGGTGTGACCTCGCCCAGCGGGCGGATCGCGTCGTCCAACCTTACTTCCGCCCGCAGGTCGACCTGGGCCGCCTGCAGCGCGAGCTGCTTCTTCGCGAGCAGACGCTCGTTCTGTCTCATGCGCGCGCTCCGGGTTCAGTTGGCCTGCGTGTTGAGTCGTGCGACCAGCTGACCCATGCTCTCCAGGCTGCGCAGGTTGTCGGCCGTGAGGTGCTCGAGCGGCACGTCGACGTGAAAGGTACCGGCGATGAAGTTCACCACCGTCACCACGGCGAGTGAGTCGAGGATCTTGAGCTCGAACAACGGCGTCTGAAAGTCCAGCTCCACCACTTGCTCGTCTTCGAGCAGCTGGTTGAGGATGAAGTCCTTGAGGGCATCGGCGATCTGCAGCGGTTCCATGGGCTCTCCTCAGAAATCGGGGCTGAAGGCGTTGGCGGTGAGGTCCCCGAGGAACGGGTGCCAGATGTGGTTCGGGTCGCGCTCGACGGCGGTGACGATCTCCTTCATCTTCTCCAGCACCGGCGGCGCTTCCTCGTCGTACACGTCGCCCTGCAGCAGCTTCAGCACGTCGAGCCTGTAGTTGGGGTCGCGCACGAAGGCCGTGAACAGCACGTTCAGGCGGTAGTAGACGGTGATGAACTCGTACCAGTTCTTGGTCCCGCGCCGGATCGTGTTCTCGTAGTTGGCGAACGCCTCGCGCTTGAAGTTGTTGGTCTGCACCGCGCGCACGATGTCGCGCGAGGACAGGCGTGCGCCGTTGAGCGCGATGCTGACGCCGGTGGAGAAGATCGGATCCACGAAGCGTGCGGCGTCGCCGATCAAGACCACGCGGTCGCCCGTGATCTGCTTCATCGCGTAGCTGTAGTCGCCCTCGTCCGTGAACGGACGCACCTGCTGCGAGGCGCGCAGTCCCTCGTAAAGCTCGGGCCGCGTGGAGATCGCCTCCCAGAAGAAAGCCTCGCGTGACTCCTTGGTCTTGGCGAAGTGCTTCTTCTGCGTGACCACGCCGACGCTGGTGATCGTGTCGGTGATCGGGATCTGCCAGATCCAGCTGTTGGTGATCGGCAAGAAGTGGATGTAGATGTACTCGGTGCGGTTCTCGTACTTGGCGGCGATCGTGCGATCGTAGCCGTCGAACCAGGTGTGGATCGCGTACTGGTCGAACACCTTGTCGCGGATGCGCCAGTCGAGCTGCTTGCCGAGGATCGTGCGTCGGCCGCTGGCGTCGACGATCAGCTTCACCTTCACGTCGTGCTCGCTCTTGCCGAGCTGAAACTGGACCTTCACGAAGTCGGGGTTGGAGAAGTCGGCGTGACGCACGCTGACGCCTTCGTAGACCGTGGCGCCGAGCTTCTGCGCGTGCTGCAGCAACAGCAGGTCGAACTTGCCGCGGTCCACGTGATAGGTGTAGTCGCGGTCGACGCCCGGCTGCGCGCGCTCCGCGAAGGCGACGTCTGCATAAGAGGAAGCGGACAGACCCTTCCAGTCGTGCGAGTACAGCTTGTTGCTGTCGGCGGCGGTCCAGACCGCGCCGAACTTGTGCGGAAACTTGGCCTCTTCCATCGTCTCCAGGAAGCCGAGCTCCTTGAACACGCGGGTGGAAGACGGCACCAGCGACTCGCCCACGTGCGGGCGTGGGAACAGCTCGCGCTCGAAGACCACCGTGGAGATGCCCTCCTTGGCGAGATACGAAGCGAGCGCGGCGCCGGCGGGACCACCGCCGATGATGCCAACATCGAAGTCAACGTTTGCTTGGGTCATGCAACCCCGTTCAGCAACGCGTATGCCACGACACGTCCGCACATAATTCGCATGCGAAGTGTTTTGCCAGCAGCGACCACGCGAGCGGACTGCTGGCTGCGAAGCAACGCGAGCACGGCTGCCCCACATCCGCGGCTCGCTCGCTCGAGGCCGTTACTTCTCTGGACGCAAGCCACGGACAACGCTGCTTGGCGATTGCTGCGATGGGCTCACTGCAACGCCGCTTGCGCGCCGAAGCAGCGCTCGCGACGCGCCTCCTTGCGAACCTACCAATGGTAACTTAAGGTAATTACCATTGGTAGGTTTGCGGAGGTCGTGATGGAGCCGATTCTGTTGATTGGTGGGTCGGGTGTCGTGGGGCGCTGGACCGCGCGCTCGTTGCGTCGAGCGCACCCGGAGTGGGCGCTGCGCATCGGTGGACGAGATCTCGCCAAGGCGCGGTTGGTCGCGGACGAAGTGGGCAATGCGCAGGCCGTGCGCGTGGACCTCGGCCGCACCGACCTGGGGCTCGGCGATCAGGCGTTCGGCGCGGTCGTGATCTTGCTGAAGGACGACACGCTGGCAGCGCTGAAGTTTGCGCAACTGCGACGCGTGCCGCACCTCGGGATCTCCAGCGGGAGCTTCGAAATCGCGCCGGAGGTGTCCGCGTTCATCCACCAGCCCAGCGCGGCCCCGGTGGTGCTCGGCAGCGAGTGGCTCGCAGGGGCAGCGACCTTGCCCACGCTCTACCTGGCGAAGAAGTTCGTGCGCCTCGACGAGATCCGCATCGATGCGCTGCTCGACGAGCAGGACATCGGCGGGCCAGCCGCGGAGCTCGACATGCATCGGCTGACCGAGCTCGCGCCCGCCGCGCTCACGCGTCGAGAAGGCGCCTTCTTCTGGCGCGTCGGAGACGAAGCGAAGGTGCCGCTGCGCGCGGTCGATGGCACCTCGATGCAGGGCTTCGCGTACTCGCCGTTCGACATCGCGGCCCTCGCCGCGGCGACGGATGCGCCCAACGTGCAGCTGAACGTCGCCGTCGGCGTGAGCTCCAGTCGTCGGCGCGGGCAACCCATGTCGAGCGAGCTCACGATCACGCTCGTCGGCCAGACGCGCGACGGCGAGACCACACGCGAGCGTCACGCGGTCGTGCATCCCGAGGGCCAGGCGCCGCTCACTGCACTCGGCATCACGATGATGCTGGAGGGCGTGATCGGGAAGGCTGCTGGGTTGTACTTGCCCGAGCAGCTGATCGAGCCCGACGCCTACATTCGTCGCCTGGTCGCGATCGGTGGCTCCATCGAGGCGCTGTCGTGATGGAACCCGTACTGCTGATCGGTGGCACCGGCGCGCTCGGGCGAGCGATCGCGCACTGGCTGCGCAAGCGCAATCCCTCGCTGCCGATCACGATCGCCGCCCGCGACCAAACGCGCGCGCGCGAGCTGGCCGCCAAGCTCGGCGCTGCATCCGCGACGTCGCTCGATCTCACGCGCATCGACCTGGGCCTGGGCGACCGGCGCTTCGGCATCGTGGTGCCCGCGTTCAAGGATCACGCGCACGTCAGCTATCGCTTTGCGCAGGAGCGAGGCATCCCGTACCTCGCGCTGTCCGAAGCCGCGTTCGAGCTCGCGCCGCTGGTCGCGATGTACGCGCACCGGCCGCGCTCGCCGCTGTTGCTCGCCGGACATGTGCATGGTGCGCTGCCAGCCCTGGTGGCGCTCGGCTTGACGCGTCACCTGGCCCGGGTGGAGTCGCTGTCGCTCGGCGCGATCTTCGATCCGAACGACCCGTTGCCACCGGGCGCCGAGGTCGACATGGAGCGCATCGTGCGAGCGGGCCCGCCGCCGCTCGCGCTGGTCGACGGAGCGTGGCGTTGGCTCTCCGACGCGAAGCGGACCATCGAGCGCGAACCAGGCAAGAGTGTCGAGGCCGAGGC
>JBEVNG010000306.1:0-13832 GCA_040508235.1 Polyangiales bacterium
GCTCGGTCAGCTCGATGCCGTTCAGCTCCGAGCCGCGCAGCTCGATGTCCATCAGGATCGCCATCAGCGTGCCGGCGCTCTCCTTGAGCACGCGGCATGCGTCGCGCGCGTTGGCGGCGCGCAGCAGCTCGAAGTCCTCGCCCAGGCGTAGCTCCGCCACGTGCCAGTTCTCGTCGTCGTCCTCGACGTACAAGAGGCGCTCGCGCTCGCTGGTGCGCGTCGGCCGCATGGAGTTCGGCTGGCTGATTACCTTCTTCACGACGCCATCTCCTCACCGCGACGCGGCGACTTGCCGGTCACGCTCTTCAACCTGCTGCTGGTGTTGCGCGAGCGACCTCCGGCCAGCCCGCGCGGAATCCGAAAGAAGAACGTCGCGCCCTCGCCCAGCTCGCTCTCGACCCACAGGTCGCCGCCGTGCATGCGCACCAGCGAGCGCGAGATCGAGAGCCCGAGGCCGGTGCCTCCGTACTTGCGCGTGTTGCCCTTGTGCACCTGCTCGAAGCTCGCGAAGATGCGCTCGAAGTGCTCGGCCGAGATGCCGATGCCCTGATCCTTCACCCACAGCTCCACGCAGTCGGGCTTGCTGTTCAGGCCCACCTGCACCACGCCGGCGCCGTCCGAGAACTTCACCGCGTTGCTGAGCAGGTTGAGCAGCACCTGCTTCACGCGCACCGGGTCGGCGACCAGCGGCTCGACCTTAGGCAGGCTGAGCTCGATGCGCACGCCCATGCGCTCCGCGTACAGCGTCATCTCGTCGCTGATCTCGCGCACCAGCTCGCTGACGTCGAAGCTCTCCAGCACCAGCTCCAGGCGACCGAGCTCCAGCTTGCTGAAGTCGAGCACGCCGTTGACCATCTGCAGCAGGTGCTTGCCGGAGCGCTCGATCATCTGCAGGTAGCGCGCGGTCGCCTCTGGCTTGCCGGCGTACTTCACCAGCGCGCGGGGCTTGAGCGTACCCACCGCGCCGCACTCGGGGCACGGCGTCTCGCGCGTGACCTTGTCGCCCTGCTCCAGCTCGAACGTCGAGCTGCACTGGCCGCAGCTGACGGCGTCCGCGCGCGGGAAGTCGCGCAGCAGACCCTGCGGCACGTTGATGATCGCGTTCAGCGGCGTGCGCAGCTCGTGCGACATCGTGGCCATGAACTCGTCCTTCACGCGCGTCGCCTGCTCGGCGCGTGTGGTCGCGTTCTCCGCGGACAGCAGCGCGTCCTCCAGCGCCTCGACCTTGCGCGACAGCTCGTTGTTCAGCGCGCCCACGTCCGCGCGCATCGCGTTGATGCGATCGGCCAGCGCGGACGACAACAACACCAGCTGCAAAGAGCTGCCGAGCTGCCCCGACCACTCCGTGAACAGGTTGGACGGGAACACTCCCAGCACGCGCAGCCCCGCCACCGCGAAGCCGACCACCACGCAGGCCCAGGCCACGATGTACAGGCGCGCGCGCTGCACACCCATACGCAGCAACAAGAACGCGGGCACCAGCGAGAAAGCCACCAGCGCCGCGAAGGTCCCGAGCAACAAGCGCAGCTGCAGCGAGTACGGCAGCAGCAGCGTCAGCGGGCCCAGCAGCAAGAAGCCGAGCGCGAGCCGCCGCACCACGCGATAGATCGCGGGCAGCGTGTCGATGATCGACAGGTACGCGTTGCCGACGAAGCAGGACGCCGCCAGCGAGAACGCGATGCTGAGCGGGATCATGCGCTGCGCGAGCCAGCCGTGGTTGGGCAGCACGAACTGGAACAGGTGGCCGCTGAGCGCGAACTGCAAGAGCCCTGTCGCCAGGATGAACGTGACGTAGTGCAGGTGCTCGGGCTGCCGCATGAACAGCCACATGCAGAAGTTGTAACAAGCCATCACCGCGAGCACGCCGTAGAACATGAACAGCATGCCGAGGTCGCGCGGCTGGTACTCCAGGAAGCTGGCCGCGTCCCAGGCGCGCGCGCCCAGGTTGAGCGCGCTATCGCTCTTCACGCGCAGGTAGTACGTGCGCTGCGAGGACGCGGGCTCGGACAGCTTGAACACGAAGCTGCGGTACCGCACCTCGCGGCTGGCGAACGGCCGCAGGTCACCGGTGTGGTGCGCGCGGAAGCCGCCCTCGTGCGGCTCGTACAGCGTGATGTCGTCGAGGTGCGGATACGTGAGCTCCAGCAGCCAGTCGCGCGGCTGCGGGCCGCCGTTGTCGACGCGCAGGCGCACCCAGTACGTCGAGCTCGTGTAGCCGAGGTTCGGCGCGTCCTCGAACACCGCCTGGAAGCCGGCGCGCTGCACTTGGTCCAGCGTGAGCGCGCCTCCCGGGTCCTCCAGCAGCGCCATGTTGCGCCCGAGTGCCACGCCATCGAGCTTGCCGGCCACCGGCAGCGAGGGCTCCGCGCGCGCGACGCCAGCCGCCCACATCGCGATGAAGGCGAAAGCCGTGACGGCTACGTTCGCGGGCTTCCACCAGGTGCGCACGTCGTTAGAAATTCTACGTGCGCGTCCCCCACGCTGGATAGATGCGTAGCGCGCGCACAGGGCGCGATCCGCGCTCCACCACCCACCGCGGCCCTACATGCCGGCTGTACGGCAGCTCACGCGTCGCGCAGCGCCACGCCCGCGATGCGCGGCAGGCGGAACCAGAAGCGGCTGCCCTCGCCCGGTCGGCTCTCCACGCCCACGGTGCCGCCGTGCGCCTCGACGATCTCGCGCACGATCAGCAGTCCGAGGCCGGTGCCGCCTTTGCTGTTCTCCGCGCGCGTGTACCGCTGGAACAGCTTGCCCTGCAGCGCGCTCTCGATGCCGTGGCCGGTGTCGCGCACCGAGACCTCGACGTAGCGCGGGTCGACCTTGACCTCGACGTCGATGCGCCCGCGCGCGGGCGTGAACTTGATCGCGTTGCCGACCAGGTTGGTGAACACCTGCGAGAGCCGGTTCACGTCGCCAGGCGCGGTGGCGCCCGCGGTGTCGGCGTTGAACACGAGCTCGCCGCGCTCCAGCAACGGCATGAAGTCCTCGCGCACACGCTCGACCAGCCCGTGTAGATCGACCTCGTCGCGGGCGAGCCGGTACGACGCACCCTCCAGGCGCGCGAGGTCGAGGAAGTCGTTGATCAGCTCCACCAGCGAGCGCAGGCGCTGATCGAGCTTCTCCAGGTCGCGCTCCAGGTTGGAGCTCACGCCCATGCGCTGAAACTCCAGCATGGTGGAGATGCGCAGCGTCATCGCGTTCAGCGGCGTGCGCAGGTCGTGCGCGATCATCGAATAGAAGTCGAGCCTGCGCTCCTCCAGGATGCGGCGCTCGGTGACGTCGCGCAGCGCGACCACCGTGTTGCCCTCGGCGGTCTTGCGCAGCGTGGGCGAGAAGCGCCTCTCGGCGATCTCCAGATCCGACAGCGCCACGATCGACTCGCCGGTGCGCAGGTCCACGTGGTCGAGCTTCAGGCCGGGCAGCAGCGTGCGCACGTCCGAGCCCAGCACCTGGCGCGTGCCGAGGATCTCCAGCGCCAGCTCGTTGGCGAAGGTCAGCTTGCCCTGCGCGTCGACCACCAGGAACGGGTCGGGTGCGCTCTCCAGCAGCTTGCGGTTCTCGAGCTGCGCGCGCTCCAAGCCGTCCACCAGCTCGCGCGTCCGCAGCAGCGAGGCCACGCGCGCGCGCAGCTCCTCGTCCTCGTACGGCTTGGCGAGGTAGTCGTTCGCGCCGACGGACAAACCTTCGACAATCTGTTCCGTCTCGCGGTGCACGGTCAGCAGGAGCACCCCGATCTTCTGGGTGTGCGGGCCGGCGGCGCGGAGGAAGCGCACCACGTCGATGCCGCTGACGCCGGGCATCACGCGGTCGAGCACGATCAGGTCCGGGCTGGCGCCGGCCGCCACCGCCTCCAGCGCGGCGGAGCCGTCTGCGAAGGTCTCGACCTGGTAGTCTCGGGCGAGGACACGTCTTGCGCGCTCTGTATCGAGCCGGCTGTCATCGACTACCCAGACGATGCGCTGCGCAACGGAACTCGTCATGAAGGCTGAACAGTAGGCGTAGCCAGCCAGCGGGTCAACGAAGGTCGAGCGAGCTGGACTTGCCCAAAGCGTGGGCGATAATGCTGGTCGCTCTCGATCGTGGAGTATCGCCTTGGAAATTCTGGTCGTCGACGACAGTAAGGTCATGCGCGAGATGATCGTGGCCTGTTTACGGGCCCTCGATGGGGCGCACTTTACCCACGCCGCCAGTGGCCTGGAAGCGATCGAGCGTTTGTCCCTGAAGCCGTTCGACCTGGTTTTCCTCGATCTGAACATGCCGGACATCGGTGGCTTCGAGGTCGTGGAGTTCATCCGCGGGCAGGACGAGCTCAAGTCGCTGCCGATCGTGGTGGTGACCACGCGCGGGGACGACGGCTCGCGCGCGCGGGCCCTGGCCGCGGGTGCCACCAGCTTCATGACCAAGCCCTTCGAGCCCGACGCAATCGTGGCAGAGGCGCGTGCCGTGCTCGGGACGGGCACGGCCCGTGACTGACGCATTCGATCGGGGCGAGTTCGTCGCGGGCTACCTGGCCGAGGTCGAGGAGCACCTCGCCAACGCAGACGGTCAGCTGCTCAAGCTGGAGCGTGCGGCCAACAGCGGCGCGCCCCAGCTGCGCATGCTGCGCGAGCTGTTCCGTGCGCTGCACACCATCAAGGGCCTGTCGGCAATGGTGGGTGTGGAGCCCGTGGTCGAGCTGGCGCACGAGCTGGAGGCGGCGCTGCGCACGCGCGACCGCTCGGCCACGCCGCTGCATGCGGCCGGCGTCGAGCAGCTGTTTCGTGGCGTGCGCGCCATCGGCCTGCGCGTGCGCGCCTTCGCGGACGGGCGCACGGTCGAGCCCGCGCCGCAGGAGCTGTTGATCGCGCTGAACGCGCTGCAGGCCAGCCAGAATGGGCCCCCGCGCGGCGAGCTCGCGCTGGCGATCGTGCCGGAGCTGATGGACAAGCTGAGCCCGGCCGAGCGCGAGCAGCTCAGCCAGGGCCTGGAGAGCGGACAACGCGCGGTCCAGCTCGACTTCTCGCCGTCGCCCGCGCGCGCCGCGGAGGGGCTCTCGATCACCACCGTGCGCGAGCGCGTCGGCAAGCTGGCCGAGATCGTGAAAGTGGTGCCGCGCTCGGTGCCCAAGAGCGAGAGCGCACCCAGCGGCCTGACGTTCTCGCTGCTGGTGTTGTCCACCGCGTCGACGGAGGCGCTGGCGGCGGCCGCGCACGCCGAGCCACTGGAGCTGGCGCTGGCCAGCGAGCCGCTCGAAGACGACGCGCCCGACGATCTGCCGGTCCCGCACGACGACACCATCCGCGTCGACGTTCGCCGGCTCGACGACGCGCTCGACCGCCTGTCCGCGCTGATCGTGTCGCGCCATCGCCTGGAGCGCGCGGCGCGCAGCCTGCGCGACAGCGGTGCGGACGTGCGCGAGCTGGAGGCGATCCTGGGCGAGCACCGGCGCGAGCTACGCCACCTGCGCAGTGCGCTGACCCATGCGCGCATGGTGCCGATGCACCAGCTGCTGGAGCGCGTGCCGCTGCTGGTGCGCGGCATGGCGCGCGACGCCGGCAAGCGCGTGAAGCTCGACATCGACGCGCGCCACGCGGAGCTGGACAAGGCGGTCGCCGAGCGCGTGTTCCCAGCCATCCTGCACCTGGTGCGCAACGCAGTCGATCACGGCATCGAGCCGAGCGCGCGGCGGGCGGAGCTGGGCAAGCCGGAGGAAGGCACCATCACGGTGCGCTGCGTGCAGCGCGCGGGCAACACGCTGGAGCTCAGCATCGGCGACGACGGCGGCGGCATCGATCGCGAACGCCTGGCCAAGAAGGCCGGCACGCGCGTACCCGTCGATGACCGCGAGGCGCTGGCGCTGATCGCACGGCCTGGTCTGTCCACACGCGACGCGGCGGACGCGCGCAGCGGGCGCGGCATGGGCATGGACATCGTGATGCAGGTGGCGGTGAGCATGCTCGGCGGCGAGCTGTCGATGCGCAGCGAGCCCGGGCTCGGCACCACCTTCACGCTGCGCCTGCCGATGTCCGTGTCGATCCTCGACTCGTTCGTGTTCCGCTGCGGCCCACAGTCGTTCGTGGTGCCGCTCGGCACCATCGAAGAGGTGGTCGAGCTGGAGCAGGCGCAGGTGATCAGCGCGCCCGCCCCTCGAAAGCGCGCGGCGCCCGTGCGCATCCTGCGCCGCAACGGCGAGAACATCCCGCTGTTCGAGCTGGCGTCGCTGTTCGCGCTGGAGCCGCGTGCGGGCCTGCGCAGCGCGCTGGTGATCAAGCGCGACGATGCGCGCTGTGCATTTTCGGTCGATCACATGCTCGGCCAGCAAGAGGTGGTGGTGCGTCCGCTGGAAGATCCACTGGTGCGTGTGCCCGGAGTCACCGGCAGCACCGACCTCGGCGATGGCCGACCCACGCTGGTGCTCGATCTGTGGGCGCTCTCGCGCAGTGCGAGCGCCCGCGAGGTGCGCCCATGACCGTACTGCACGTGGTGTTTCGCGTCGGCGACAGCGAGTACGTGCTGCCCGCCAGCGAGGTGCTGCACATGGAGTCGTTCAGCGGCGCCACCGCCGTGCCGGGCGCCCCGCCGCACGTGGCGGGCCTGGTGCAGGTGCGCGGACGCGTGGTGCCGGTGGTCGACCTGCGCGTGCGCTTCGGCTTGCCGCGCATCGCGCCTACGCTCGACTCGCGCGTGTTGATCGTCGAGCACGGCACGCGTGTGGTAGGCCTGCTGGCGGACCTCGCGCGCGAGATCGTGCGACTCGATCCCAGCGCACTGCAGCCGCCCCCGGAGCTGGTCAGCGACCAGGCCGCGGGCTTCGTCACCCACGTGGTGGAGCTGCCGCAACGTCTTTTGATGCGCATCGATGCTCAGAGAGTGATCGGCGAGGAGAGCCCGGATGGCCAACGATAAGCCCCGCAACGCAAGCCCACGCGCCAACGGAGGCGCCCAGGACGCCTCGCGCTTCGCGAGCACGCTCGGCAGCGCGAGCGGTCAGGTCGGCGCGCTCGCGCAGGGCGTCGAGGTGATCGCTGGCGCGGTCGGCGGCATGGCGGACACCGTCCGCTCCGTCGCCTCCACCGCCAACGACCTGGCCGCGGTCGGCGAGCAGCTGCTGTCGGCCTCGCGCGAGACGAGCGCCAGCGTGGCCGAGGTCGCGCGGCGCGGCGAGAACAACGCCGCCGCAATTGAGGAGGTGGCCGCCGCCATCGAAGAGATGTCCAAGGGCATCGCACGCCTGGCGACCGACGCGGAGGGCGTCAGTGGGTCGGTGGCCGCCATCGCGGGCTCCGTCTCCAACATCCAGGGCGCGCTCGACCGCGTCACCTCGGACGTCACCGAGAGCGCCGCCTCCGTGGAGGAGACCGCCGTCAGCGCCGAGCAGATGAGCCGCACCTCGCAGGCACTCGCCGAGCAATCGCGCATCCTGGAGGAGTCGTCGCAAGAGAACGCGACCGCGATCCAGGAGATCGCCAGCTCGGTGGAGGAGATCGCCGCCACCGCCGAGAAGACCGCCTCCGTGATCGAGGTGAACGCGCAGTCGCTCGACAAGCTGTCGCGCTCGGCGCAGGTGGCGGCACAGGGCGCGCAGCAGATCAGCACGCTGACCGCCAGCAGCGCCACCACCGCGCGCGAGCTGGAGGGCTCCACGCGCAAGATCCAGCAGATCGTGCAGAACACGCGCGAGAACGCCGAGCGCGTCACCGGGGCCGCGCGCGAGGGTGGCGCCACCGTGGCGCGCTCGATCGCCGGCTTTGGCAACGTGCGCCAGGCGATGGTCGATGCCTCGGTCGTGATCAAGGACATGGGCAAGCGCAGCGAGGAGATCGGCGACATCGTGCAGACGATCAACATGATCGCCGACCGCACGAACCTGCTCTCGCTCAACGCCAGCATCGAGGCCGCGCGCGCCGGCGAGCATGGCCGTGGCTTCGCGGTGGTGGCCGAGGAGATCCGCGCGCTGGCCGATCGCGCGGCAGCGGCGAGCACGGACATCGCCAAGATCGTGCGCGGCCTGCAGGGTACGGCACGCGACGCGGTCAGCGCCGCCAGCGACGGACTCAAGATCTCGGACGAAGCCTCCAAGCAGGCCAACGACGCCGAGCGCGGGCTGCAGTCGGTGCTGAGCGGCGTCGAGGAGCTGGGTCGCTCGATCCGCGAGATCGATCGCGCGACCGGCGAGAACGCGCAGGCGATCCTGCAGCTCACCCAGGGCACCGTGCGCGTCAGCGAGGAAGCGCGCTCGATCGCCACGCTCGCGGGCGAGCAGACCGCCTCCACCGAGGCGCTGGTGCAGGGCGCGAACGAGATGCGGACGATGGCGCGCCAGACCAAGGAAGCCACCTCCGCGCAGGCGCGCGTGCTGCGCGACGTGGTGCGCGCCAATCAGCAGCTGGCCAGCTCCGCCGAGAAGGTGCTGCGCGGCGCCAAGGAGCAGGCGCAGGCGGCCAGTGAAGTCGCGCGTGCGGGCGCCACGCTGCGTACGGTCACCGCGCGCACCGCGAGTGCGATGATCGAGCAAAACAACGCACTCGCCAGCGTGGCCACCAACGCCCGCGACGTGGCCTCGTCCACGCAGCGCACGCTCACCGGGCTGAGCGAGCAGGCCAACGGCGCCGGCGAAGGCGCGCGCGCGATGGGCGAGCTTCGCAAGCAGGCGCGCGAGACGGCGCGTGCGCTCGGCGAGCAGTCCCGCGCCGCCAAGGAGATCGAGGCCTCGGCGTCGGAGGTCGCGCGCATCGCCTCGACGGTGACGGTGGCGATGACCGAGCAGACGGCGTCGGCGGATGCACTGCACCGCGAGACCAACGCCATGCGCGAGCAAGCGCGCCAGACCATCGCCGGGCTCGGCGACCTCGAGGCTCCTCAGCGCAAGCCGACGGCGCGCGGCAAACGCGCGGTGGACGCGGCCAAGTGACGCTGATCGATCGGCTGACCGAGGCCGGCTGGAGCGAGCGCCGCGCGCTGATCGCGGAGCTGGCGTCCGCCTCGGCGGTGCCGGCGCTGGTGGAGGCGCTGCGCACGCGCCGCGACGACGAGACGCGCATCGCGGCGGTGGTCGACGCGCTGGCCGGCTCCAGCGGCGACGTGGAGAGCGCGCTGGCTCCGCTCGCGGAGGATGCCGATCCCGCCATCGTCGCGGACGTGGCGCAGATCCTCGGGCGCCGACGCAGTGGGCTCGCGATCCTGGTCGCGCTGACCCGGCACGCGGATGACAACGTGGCCGTGGGCGCGATCGAGGCGCTCGGCAAGCTGGGTGGACAGAGCGCCGTCGAGGCGCTGATCGCGTGCGTCGAGAGCAACAGCTTCTTCCGCGTGTTCCCCGCCATCGACGTGCTCGGGCGCACCGGCGATCCGCGCGCGATCGAGCCGCTGAGCAAGCTGCTCGACAACCCGCGCTACCTTCTGGAGGCGGCGCGCGCACTCGGACGCAGCGCCGACCGAGCCGCCGCCGCGCCGCTGCTGCGCCTGTTGAGCACGCCCTCGGAGTCGAGCCTGCGCGTCGCCTGCGTGGCGCTCAGCGAGCTGGCCGAGCGGCACGAGGAGCTGTACGGCAGCCAGGTGATCTTCGAGCCGCTGCGCGAGCTGCGCTCGGAGCGCCTCGTGCGGCGGCTGGCGCAAGCGCTGGGCAACGCGGACAAGGGCGAGAAGCTCGCGCTCTGCCGCGTGCTCGGCGCGCTGCAGAGTGGGCTCGCGGTGCAGGCCCTGATGAACCAGCTCGACGGGGAGCCCGAGCTGACGCGCGCGGCGACCGCGGCGCTGCGTCAGATTGGACGCGACTCGGACCGCGCGATCGGCGATGCCCTGGCGCAGGCCAGCAGTGCACGCCGTGCCGCGCTGTTGCCGGGACTCCTGCACAGCGAGCATGGCGCGGCGGTGATCGCATGCCTGCACGATCCGGAGCCCAACGTGCGCGCGCTCGCGGCCGAAGCGCTAGCGCGACTCGGCGTGCGTGCGGCGACGCCGCAGCTGTTCGAGCTGCTGGAAGATCCGCTGCCGCGCGTGGTGCACGCGGCCACGGCGGCGATCTCCGCGCTCGGCGACGAGCAGACCGAGGGCCTGGCGCTGCGCGCCGCGGGCTCGGCCGTGCCGGAGGTGCGGCGTGCCGGCCTGCGTATCCTCGGCTACTTCGGCTATCCGGCTGCGTTCGAGGCGTTCGCGGCCGCGCTGCGCGAGCCCGATCAGCGCCTGCGCGATGCCGCTGCCGCGGGCCTGGCCATGCTCGACGAGCCGCGCGCTCGCCCGCTGCTGCGCGAGGTGGCGCGTGAGCCCGATGCCAAGCTGCGCGCCGCCGCGGTGCGCGCGCTGGGCCAGGCCGAGCTCGACGACGACACCACGGCGCTGCTGCAGCGGGCGCTCGCCGATCAGGACGCGTGGGTGCGCTACTACGCATGCCAGGCACTCGGACGCCTGCGCGTGGACGCCGCCCTGCCCGCCCTGAGCGCGCTGCTCCAGGATCCCGCGGGCCAGGTGCGCGTGGCCGCGGTCGAAGCGCTCTCGCACTTGCCAGGTGCCACGGACACGCTGCGCACGTGCGCGGCGAGCGCGGACCCGGACATGCGCCGCGCGGCACTGCTCGGCCTGGGCCTGCGTGCGGACGTCGACTCGCTGCCGATCTTCCTGCAGGCCGCGCGCGGCGACGATGCGGCGACGCGCCTGGTGGCGCTGTCCGCGCTGGCGTCGCTGCACACCGCCGAGGGGCTGAGCGCGCTCGCGCAAGCGGCGCGCGACGAGGACGAGGCCGTGCAGAGCGCGGCGATCGGCTACCTGCAGGCGGCGCCGGGCGGCACCCTGCACCTGATCGAGCTGGCGCGCGAGGGAGCCCGCGTGGCGAACGCGCTGTCGACGCCGCACCCGGAGCGTGTCGCCGCGCTGCTGGTCGGGCTCGCGGACGCGGACGACACGCTAGCCACGCTGCTCACCTCGTGCCTGAGCCGGCTCGGTGGCAACGCCGGCCGCGACGGCTTGCTGGCCGCGCTCACGCTCGACAACCGCGCCGCGCGCATGGCGGCGGCCCACGCCCTGGCGGCGCTGGGCACGCGCGAGGCCAGTGCCGCGCTCGCCCTGTGCGCGGCCAACGATCCCGATCCAGAGCTGCGCCGCGTGTGCTCGCTCCACCTGTCCGGCTGAACCGATGGCCGATCTCCGCTGTAGCCCGCAAGTGTTCACGATCTTGACCGCGCTCATCGAAGAGCGTGCCGGGCTCTCGTACGCGCTGCGCGATCTCCCGCTGTTCGAGGGCAAGGCCGCCGCGCGCGCCGCCGACGCGGGCTTCGAGTCGATGCTCGATTACTACTACTTCCTTCGCTACGACGACCCCGAGCAGCGTGAGCTCGACGCTCTGGTCGACGCCCTGGTGGTGCAGGAGACGTTCTTCTTCCGCGAGCTGGCGGCGCTGGAGATCGCCGTCGATTCCCTGATCGCGCCGCGCGTGGCCGAGGGCAAGCGACCGCGCATCTGGTGCGCGGCATGCGCCACCGGCGAGGAGCCGCTGACGCTGGCGATGCTGCTGGCCGAGCGCTCGCTGTTGTCGCACGTCAACCTGATCGCGAGTGACATCAGCGAGCGCGCATTGAACCGCGCTCGCCGCGGCATCTACAGCCAGCGTGCGCTGCGCCAGACACCGTACGGAGGCATCGCCGCGCGCTACCTGGACCAGCGCGGCAGCGACCTGGTGGCGGATCCAAGCTTGCTCGCCGCGATCCAGTTTCGACAGGTCAACCTGTTGGACCCACCCCCGATCGGCCCGTTTGACCTGATCCTGTGCCGCAACGTGCTCATCTACTTCGACGACCGACGCGTGAAGCAGGTCGTCGACAAGCTGAGCGGTGAGCTGGCGCGGGACGGGGCGTTGGTGGTCGGGGTGTCCGAGTCGCTCCTGCGCTTCGGAACCGCGCTACGCTGCGAGGAGCTCCGCGGCAGCTTTTTCTACCGCAAGGGACCGCCATGACCGTCCGTGTGTTGTTGGTCGACGACTCGGCGTTCGTGCGCAAGGTGCTGCGCGAGGTGTTGGCGCGCGATCCGCAGCTCGAAGTGGTCGGCTTCGCGCGCGATGGGCTGGAGGCGCTGGAGAAGATCGCGGAGCTCTCGCCCGACGTGATGACGCTCGACCTGATGATGCCCAATCTCGACGGCATCGGCGTGCTGGATGCGCTGCAGGGACGCCCGGGGCCCGCCGTGGTGGTGGTCAGCACCTCGCCCGCGGACAGCGAGCTGGCGATCCTCGCGCTCGAGCGCGGCGCCGTGGAGATGGTGGAGAAGCCCACCGCGCTCGCGAGCGATCGCCTCTACGAGCTGGGCGATCAGCTGCTGGCCAAGATCAAGATCGCCGCGCACGCACGTCGCCCCGACCAGGTCGCGATCACACCGGTGATCGGCGCGCGCAAGGCCACCCGCGAGCTGCTGGTGATCGGCACCTCCACCGGCGGACCGCAGGCGCTGACCAGGCTGCTGCCCGCCCTGCCCGCGAGCTTTCCGCTGCCGGTCGTCGTCGCGCTGCACATCCCCGCCGGCTACACGGAGTCGCTCGCGCGCCGGATCGACGAGCTGAGCGCGCTGGAAGTGCTGGAGGCCAAGCCCGGCATCGCGCTGCAGCCGGGGCGCGTGGTAATCGCGCGGGGTGGCTCGCACCTCAAGATCAAGAAGGTCGGCAACGAGCTGCTCGGCATCGTCACGCAGGTGCCCATCGATACACCGCACCATCCCTCGGTGGACGTGCTGTTCGAGAGCGCGGCTCAGGTGGTCGGCGCGGGCACGCTCGCGCTGGTGCTGACCGGCATGGGCAACGACGGCCTGGCGGGTGCGCGTGCACTGCGCGCCGTCAACGCGTCGGTGCTGACCGAAGCCGAGAGCTCGTGCGTGGTGTACGGCATGCCGCGCGCGGTGGCCGAAGCCGGGCTCTCGGATGGCGTGGCGCCGCTCGAGCAGCTCCCGAGGTTGCTGGTCGAGCGGGCCTAGTCTTCACTGCCCGGTGAAGTTGTCAGGGCACAGCGAGCCACCCTGCGCGCCCGGCACCTTGGGCAGGTCCACCACCGTGCTGTCCTCGTCGATCGAGAGCAGGTACTGGATCAGCGCGTCGCGCTTGGCCTCCAGCTCGCTCGCGTTCGTCTGCGTGAACAGGTTGGGCGCGAGCGCGCGGCTGTGGGCCTCGAAGTCCTTGCTGAACAGGGCCTCCAGCGTGCGCGCGTTGCCGGCGTGCAAGAACGGGGCGGCCGTGTTCATGCCGAGCAGCGAGGGCACGTTGAAGCCGATGCCGGCCTTGACGTCGTTGGCCGGATCGTTGTCTCCGTCCTCGTTCGGACGCAGCACCGCGCCGCCGCCCTGCGCGAGCGTCTTCATATCGTTGCCGCGCACCTCGGCGATGCCGACACCCGGCTCCGCCTTGTTGAACGTCTGCACGTTGCGCTCGACGCACTGCACCGACTCGCCACCCGCGTTGAGCACCAGCTTCTGGTCACGCGGATCGGTGGCCGGCAGCAAGTTGATGGGGAAGCCCGAGGGCACGACGAAGTTGGTGGTCTTGAGCGCCGCGTTCACCGCGACACCCGGCTTGTAGAACAGCTTGGACACCGTCCACTTGTCGCCACCGTGGCAGCCCTGGCACGAGCCCTCGTGCGCGAACACGTCCGCACCTGCCGCTACCTTGGCCTTGTCGAGGTTCGTGGGCGCACGCGGCGAGCGCAGCGACTTGACGTACTTGGTGATGTTGATCCAGTCGTCGAGCTGACCCGCGGCGGACTTGGAGGTCGCGTCCTTGATCAGCTGACCGACCACCACCTTGCCCTCGGCGTCGAAGCCGAGCTGCAGCGGGTTGCTCGGGTCGGACGCGTCGAGCGACGAGCCGTCGAGCTCGGCGAGCT
>JBEVNG010000320.1:0-10876 GCA_040508235.1 Polyangiales bacterium
CGGCGGCGGCGGCGGCAACTTCGGCGGTGGTGGTGGTGGTGGCGGCTTCGGAGGCGGCGGCGGCGGTGGTCGCGGCGGCTTCGGCGGCGGCGGCGGTGGTCGCGGCTTTGGCGGCGGCGGTGGCGGGGGTGGCTTCGGCGGTCCGCCCGGTGGCGCTGGCGGCGGCTTCGGCGGCCCGCCCGCGGGTGGCGGAGGTCGTGGTGAAGGCGGCCGCGGCGCGCGTCGCAATAACGACCGCAAGCACGACGACTACGGCGACGACGACTGAGCCCGGAGCCTGCGCCGTCTCGCGCTGGATCGCGCGCCCGGCGTCGCGGTTCAGTCCCAGCCCAACAGCGGGCATAGCGTCCGCAGTACGGCGAAGATGATCAGGCCGCTGATCACGTCCATCGCGAACCCCACGCGGATCATCGAGCGCGCGCTCACCAGCTGCGTGCCGTAGGCGATGGCGTTCGCGCCGGTGGCGACCGGCAGCATGAAGCCGCAGCTGGCGCCAAAACCCACCGCCAGCGCGGGTGGGATCGGCGAGACGTGGAGCTGCACCGCCGCCCCGATCACCAGCGGCAAGAGCATGTTCGCGGCGGCGGTGTTCGAGCAGAACTCGGTCAGCACGACCGCCAGCGCGAGCGCGGCGGCGGTCAGCGACCACAGGCCCTCCACGTGCGTGACCGCGAGGAAGCCCTCGCCCAACACGCCGGCGAGGCCGGTCTCGAACATCGCCTCGCCGAGCGCGATGCCGCCGCCGAAGAGCAGGATCAGGCCCCACTCGATCTTCACCGCGTCCGCCCAGGTGAGCACACGCTCGCCGCCCGGGCGAGCCGGCACCATGAACAGGATCGAGCTGGCGGCGATCGCCACGGCGCCGGGCTCGAGCCGCGTCGCGAGCTCGTTGTGCACGCCCGCCAGCGCCAGCGCGTCGGGCACGATCCAGCCTGCGACCATCAGCACGAAGCTGAGCCCCGTGATCAGCTCCGCACGCGACCAGCTGCGCCCCTCGCGCTGCACGCTGGCGTGCTGCTGTGTGCCCGCCGGCAGCGTCCAGGCCAGCAACGCATAGGCGCAGCCGGTCAGCACCAGCGCCGCCGGCACGCCCACCTTCATCCAGTCGAGGAAGCTGATCTTGATGCCCGCGCCGGCGAGGATGCGCGCGGTGATCGCGTTGGGCGGCGTGCCCACGATCGTGGCCAGGCCGCCGGTGGTGCTGGCGTGCGCGAGCATCAACACGCTGCCCGCGGCCATCGGACCGCGCGCGCCGCTGATCATGCCCAGCAGCACCGGCAGCAGGATCGCGGTGGTACCGGTGTTCGACATCCACATCGACAGCGCCATCGCGCTCAGGCCTACCGCGGCGCGGATGCGAGCCGGACGCCCGGCCACGATGGGCAGGCTGGCGATGCCCTCGGCGATCCGTCGGTCGAGCCCGTGACGCTGCATGGCGCGCGCGACGAAGAAGCTGCCGACGAACAGGAACAGGATCGGATCGGCGAACGACGCGAAGGCCTTTTTCGCGGGCGAAACGCCGGTCATGACCAGCAGGGGCCCCAGTGCGAGTGCGCTCACGGGCAGCGGCACCACCTCGGTGACCCACGCGATCAACACGGCGCCCGCGATCGCCGCCAGGCGATGCGCTGGCGTGGACAGCGGCAGTGGCGCGAACCAGAGCAGCAGAAACACCGCGGGCGCCCCGATCGCGCCGCACAGACCGAGCCAGCGGTGGGAGGAGACTTCTTCCGATTCAGCGTCGCGCGCGAGATCGTGCTCGGGTTCGCGGTCGGGCTCGAGGGCGATCAGGGATCCGTCAGGGGGCATCGAGGCTCGGGGTCGGTGCGGAGTGGCATTCATTTCGGACACGGGCCGGTCCTGCGGGGCAAAGCCCGCCACTACTGCTTGACCACTTCCGCCATTCGCGCGAAACAGGCAAGCGCTCAAATGCGCGGTCGGACCATTCCAACCGCCGAGCGCGCGGCACGAGCGAGTGCGGCCGGTGCGGCCGCTTTGGCGGGGGAGACGAGTGGAGCAGCTTCCAATCTATGCTTTGGGAACGGGCGCCGTGGCGCTCGTGATTGCGCTGGGCCTGTATCTGCGCGTGAAGAGCTTGCCCGAGGGCAACGCCGCGATGCAGCGCATCGCGCGCTACATCCGCGAAGGCGCCATGGCCTTCCTGGTGCGCGAATACAAGGTGCTCGCGATCTACTCCGTCGTCGTGTCGGGCGCGCTGTTCGTGATGTTCAAGGACAACGGCCTGCTGGCCGCGAGCTGGTTCATCGCGGGCGCGTTCCTCTCGCTGCTGGCCGGCTTCTTCGGCATGAAGGCGGCCACGTTCGGCAACGTGCGCACCACGGAAGCCGCGCGCGCGCACGGCAAGGCCCGGGCGCTGGTGACCGCGCTCGACAGCGGCTCGGTGATGGGCCTGTGCGTCGCGGGCCTCGGCCTGATCGGCATCGGCGGCCTCTACCACCTGTTCGCGACCGCCAGCGTGTTCTCGCAGGACGACGCGATGCACAAGCTCGCGATCGCGCTGCACTCGTTCGCGGTGGGCGCCTCGTCGATCGCGCTGTTCGCGCGCATCGGTGGCGGCATCTACACCAAGGCCGCGGACGTCGGCGCGGACATCGTCGGCAAGGTCGAGGCGAACATCCCGGAGGACGACCCCCGCAACCCGGGCGTGATCGCGGACAACGTCGGCGACAACGTCGGCGACATCGCGGGCATGGGCGCGGACATCTACGAGTCGTACATCGCGGCCATGGTGGCCACGGCGGCGCTCGGCCTCAGCGTGGACATCAACGTGCTGCGCGACACGCTCGCGCCCGGTATCGCCGACGGCCCGAGCGTGCGCATGACCGCCGTCTGCCTGCCGGTGTTGCTCTCCACGATCGGCCTGGCCGTGTCGGTGGTCGGTATCTTCATCACGCGCGCGCTCAGTTCGCTGCCGCCGGCCACCGTGCTGCGCCTGGCGCTGATCCTGCCGCCGTTCCTGGTCACCGGCGCGTCGCTCGCCGTGCTGCCGATGTTCGGGATCTCCACCAACGCGGTCTGGACGCTCGGCGCGGGTGCGCTCGGCGGCGCCATCATCGGCCTGGTCACCGACTACTACACCTCGATGGGCCCGGTGCGCTCGATCGCGGAGGCTTCGCGCACGGGCCCCGGCACCAACGTGATCCGCGGCCTCGCCGTGGGCATGGAGAGCTGCGCCATCCCGCTGCTGACGCTGGTGATCGTCGGCTGGGCGTCCAACTACTGGCTCGGCCTGTACGGCATCGCGCTGGCGGCCGTGGGCATGCTCGCGGGCACCGCCATCGTGATGACCGTCGATGCGTACGGACCGGTCGCGGACAACGCGGGCGGCATCTCGGAGATGAGCGGCCTCGGGCCGGACGTCCGTGCGATCACGGACGAGCTCGACGCGGTGGGCAACACCACGGCGGCGGTCGGCAAGGGCTTCGCCATCGGCTCGGCGGTGCTGACGGTGGTCGCGCTGTTCGCCGCCTTCAACGAAGAAGCGGGCATCGAGAACCTGGTGCTCAACGACGCGGACGTGCTGCTGGGCCTGATGCTCGGCTCGATCCTGCCGTGCCTGGTGGGCGCCGCCACGATGACCGCGGTCGGCCGTGCCGCCGGCGCCATCGTCGAGGAGATCCGCCGCCAGTTCCGCGAGATCCCCGGCCTGCTCGAGGGCAAGGAAGGCGTGGAGCCGCAGCCCGCGGTGATCGTGGACATCGCCACCGCGGCGGCGATCAAGGAGATGCTCTACCCGGGTCTGGTCGCCATCGTGTCGCCGGTGGCGATCGGCTTCCTGCTCGGACCGAAGGTGCTCGCCGGTGCGCTCGCGGGTGCGTTGGCGGTCGGCGCCACGCTCTCGCTGCTGATGGCGAACGCCGGCGGCGCCTGGGACAACGCCAAGAAGTTCATCGAGAAGGGCGGCGTGCCGGGCCACAAGAAGGGCAGCGACCTGCACAAGGCGGCGGTCGTCGGCGACACGGTTGGCGATCCCTTCAAGGACACCTCGGGCCCCGGCGTGTCGATCCTGATCAAGGTGATGGGCGTCGTGTCGCTCTTGATCGCGCCCCTGCTTCGCTAAAAGTCGTCGCGTGACAGAGGACGGCCCGCTCGATGCGAATCGGCGGGCCGTTCGTCTTTGTGCCGCGTGCGATGTTTGGGCTTGGGCTTGACGCTGGTGGGGCGCGCGGCATCCGGTCGTGATGGCTCGTCGAGCTGCTCGACGTTGATCGCGGGCGCGGCGACGGGCAACGACGGCGGCAGCGCGGCGGGTGGCCTGGGTGCGGGCAGCAGGTATCCGACCAGCGTGAACAGCGCGGCGCCCGTGACCAGTGCCGCCAGGATCCACTGGTTCCAGCGTGGCGTCAGCACCTGCTCGCCGTGCAGCGAGATCGGCTGGGACACGCTCTCGTCCTCGAGCTCGTCCTCGAGCTCGCGCTCCGGTTCCCGCGCGTCCCTGGGCGTGACGATCAGCTCGCCGCGTGCGAGCGACTGCGTGGCGCTCACCGGCGGCAGCTCCGCGCTCGCGATGCGCGCGGGCTGCGTGACCGCCTCGCGTGCGAACTCGGAAAGCTCGGCGCGCAGCGCATCGAGGTTGCTGGGCCGATGCTCGGGACGCCGCGCCAGGCAGGCGGCGATCAACGACGCCAGCGAGTGCGGCACATCGCTGCGCAGGATGTCCACGCGCGGCGGCTCATGCGTGAACTGGCCGCGCAGCGACTGCACATCGGGCGCCACGAACGGCAAGCGCCCCGTCAGCGCCTGGAACACCAGCACCGCCGCCGCGAACACGTCCGAGCGCACGTTGGGCGTGTAGCTCGGCTCCAGCTGCTCGGGCGCCATGAACACGTGGTGCCCGGCCGCCACCTGCTGCGGCAGGCCGAACATGGCGGCGCCGCAGGTCTGGTTGAGCGCGAGGTCGAGCAGCTTCACGGACACTCCGTCGCGCGTGCACACGTACAGGTTGTCAGGGTGGAGACCCGCGTGCGCGAGGCCAGCGCGATGGCCCGCGTCGAGCGCGCCGAACGCCAGCGCCAGCGCGTCCAGCCGCTGCGAGAACGGCATCAGGTGCTGCGCGAGCAGGTGCGAGTAAGGTTCCCCACCCTCCCAGCGCGAGACCACGAACAGCGAGTCGTCCTCGCGCGCGACGTCGAGCACCTCGACCAGCTGAGCATGGCGCAGTCGCTGCGCCTCGCGCGCACGGTCGGTGAGTCGGCTGAGCGTCGCGTGATGATCGTCGGGCGCGTGCAGCCACTTGAAGGCGACCGTCTGGCCGCTGTCGAGATCGTGCGCCTCGTAAACCGCTGCGATCGGCCCGTGCGCGACCAAGCGCGCGACCCGGTAATGCAACCCGAGTCGCGCTCCGGGTGGGAAGACGCTGGGCATGCGAACGGGTTTACGTCAGCGTGCTGGGCGATGCCGCGTGCGTTGAGGGTGAGCGCGCAGCTTTCGTCTCGGGCTTGGGGTACACCAGGGTTCGCCGATCTCGAACGGAGCCTCGCAGATGTGGACACGGGTGTGGCTCGCCCAGGCGAGCTGCTGCATACAGCTCGTCCTCGGGGTACCGCCCGCACGCGCGCAGGAGCCCGTCGATGCGGCGCGGTATCAGATGCTGATCGACGAGGGCATCCGCGAGTACGGCCTGTGCAACTTCGACGAGGCGCGCTCGCTGCTGACGCGCGCGCAGCAGCACTTCCCCAACGCGCGCGCGCTGCGCGGCATCGGCATGGCGGAGTTCGCGCTACGCAACTACAGCGCGAGCGCTTCTGCCCTGGCGGCGGCGCTGGCGAGCGAGGTGCGCCCGCTGGAGGGCACGCAGCGCGCGGAGACCGAGCAGCTACTCGCGCGCGCCGAGAACTTCCTCACCCACGTCACCGTGATCGGGCGGCCCTGGCCGAGCGTGGTGCACGTAGACGGCGTGCCGGTGCAGCTCGCGCCCGGCGGCGAGCTGGTGCTGGAGGTGGGCGATCACGAGCTGGAGTTCGCGCTGCCGGGGCACCTCGGCGAGCGGCGTCGTGTGCGCGCGGTGGGCGCCGAGTGGCTGACGCTGCAGCTCTCGCTGCTCCCCATCATCGTCACGCCGTTCGCCGACCGCGGCCACGGCTCGTTCGTGCTCGCCAGCGTGCTGCCGACGCGCAGCGACGAGGTGTCGCCGCGGCAGCGCTGGGTCTGGTCGAGCGTGTTGTTGGTGTCGGTCGCGCTGGCCACCGGGCTGGGCTTCGGGCTGAGCGGGCGGCAGCGCGACGAGCGCGCGCCGCTGGTCGCCGATCCGATCGCGATCCGGCGCGGTCCATGAGGGCGCTGTGCATGCTGGCGCTGATGGCGTGTGCACCGGACGATGCGCACGCGACCGCGATCGCGGTGTCCGTGAAGAGCGAGCTCACGCTGCACGAGCTCGACTACAAGCTGTTCCGCGAGAACGCCGACCTGGCGGTGGAGCTGCCGAGCTCGACCACCACCGTGTCCGCCGCGCAGCTCTCGCAGCCCTTCGTGGTGGTGCGCGGCGAGGCCGATGGCTTCTTGCTCTCGATCGAGGGCTACCGCTCGCGCGCGGAGCCACCGGTGATCACGTACCAGGCGCGCGCGCGCTTCGTGCCGGAGCAGACGCTCGCGCTGCGCGTCTTGCTGGCGCGCGTCTGCGAACAACGCGACTGCGGCTTTCGGGGGCTGACTTGCTACGGGCAAGCGCTCGGCGAGCTCGCCGCGGGAACCTGCGCCGCCGTGCCCATGCCGCCGCTGGTCGAGGTCACGCGCCCCGGCCAAGAGAGCGAGTGGTAGTCACCGGATCGAGTTGTAGATGAACTGCAAGTCGACCGGCGACAGCATCATGTCGTTGGCGATGCCCTCGACCGCGGCCACCACCTGGGCGGGCGTGCGCGGGCCGAACACGGCGCTGGCGACGTCGTCGTGCGTGAGCACGAACTGCAGCGCGAGCGAGCTCATGTTGCTGGCGCCCGGCGCGGTGCGCTGCTTGAACTCCTCGGCCATCTTCACGCGCGCGGCCAGCGCCTCGCTCGACCAGCGCTGGGTGCGATGATCCTCGGCCGCGAAGCGCTTGCGCTCGCCCCAGCGGCCCGAGAGCATGCCGTGCAACAACACCGAGCGGCCCAGGATGCCCACGCCCGCCTCGCGACACTCGCTCTGGATGTCCCACACGATGTCGGGCGTCACCATGCTGAAGGGCACGCACAGCACCTGCGAGCCTGTCACCAGCGCCGCGCGTGCATCGTCCACGTGCGACACCGAGGCTCCCCACGCGCGCAGCTTGCCCTCGGTCTTGAGCGCGTCGAGCGTCTCGCGCACGCTGTCGTCGCGCAGCGTGTCGTCGATGCTCGGGTGCTGCATCAACAGCACGTCGATGCGATCGGTGGAGAGGCGCTGCAGCGAGCTCTCGACCTGCGCGCGGATCAGGTCCGGCGAGAACGCCGTGGTCAGCCCGTGCTCGCCCTGCACGCGACCGACGCGCGTGATGTACGTCATCTCGTCGCGCCGCGTGCCGACGGCGGTGGCCACGGCCTTCTCCGCGTCGCCCTCGTCGCCCCAGGTGGGCGCCATGTCGAAGCTGGTGAGGCCTTGATCGATGGCGCGCTGCAGGGTGGCGCTCTGCTGCTCCGGGAACACGCGCCCGTAGGACTCGGTGAACAGCCCCCAGGTGCCCACGGTGAGCTCGTCGACCTCCAGCCCCGTTCGTCCCAGCTTGCGCTTCTTGCCCATGCCTTGCCCTTTTTTTGCTCGCGCGACCGCTCGACTACAACGTCGCCGAGAAGATGGAGCGCGCCACGCTCAGGTACACGAGCAGCCCGAGCACGTCGACCAGCGACGCGATGAACGGGGTCGACGAAACCGCTGGATCGAGGCCCACGCGCTTGATGCCGAGCGGCAGCAGCGAGCCGACCAGCGTGCCCATCATCACCACCGCCAGCACGCTCAGCGACACCGCCGCGGCGACGCGCAGCGGCTCCTTGGCGTCCGTGATGATGCCGCGCACGAAGCCGAGCGTGCCGAGCAGCAGGCCCAGCGCCGCACCGACCCCGAGCTCGCGGAAGAACAGCTTGGCCCAGTCCGAGGGCGCGACCTCGCCGACCGCCAGCGCGCGGATGACCAGCGAAGACGACTGCGAGCCCGAGTTGCCACCCGAGCTCATGATCAGCGGGATGAAGATCACCAAGCCCCAGGCCGCCAGGTCCTCCTCCGTGCCGTCCATCACGGTGGCGGTCATCAGCTCGGCCATGAACAACACCACCAGCCACGGCGCGCGCTTGGCGATGAAGGTCCAGACGCCGGTCGCGAAGTAGGCGTCCTCGATGGGACTGACGGCGCCCGCCATCTGCGCGTCCTCGGTCGCCTCTTCCACCACGACGTCCATCACGTCGTCGACCGTGACCAGGCCGAGCATGCGGCCGTGCTCGTCGACCACCGGCAGCGCGGAGAACGAGTACTTCTGGAACGCGCGCGCCACCTCTTCCTGGTGCAGGTTGGGGTGCACGTAGATCACGTTCTCGGTCATCACGTCTTCGACCGCGACGCCGGGGTCGTTGAGGATCAGCTCCTTCAAGCTGACCACACCCACCAGCTTGCCGCCGAACGCGACCACGTACGCGTAGTAGAGCGTCTCCGCCTTGTCTTGCCTGCCGTACTGACGCACGGCCTCGATCGCCTGCCACACCTTGGTGTTCGGCGAGAGGGCGACGTACTCCGTCGTCATCAGGCCGCCGGCGGAGTCGCCGGGGTAGCTCGCGAGATCGCGCAGTCCGTCCGCCAGCTCCGGCTCGGTCTCGGCGATGTGCGAGAGGATCATCTCCGCGATCGGCGACGACAGCTCCTGGATGGCGTCGACCTGATCGTCGGGCGCCATCTCCGCGATCACCTGCGCCGCGTTCTCCGCGCCGAGGCGCTCGAGGATGCGCGTGCGCTCGTCCTCCGGCATGTGCGCGAGCACGGCCGCCGCCAGATCCGCGGGCACCGCCTTGAACAGCGCGATCGCTTCCTCTTGCGGGAGGTCCTCCAACAGCTCGGCGATGTCCTCGCTGCGGAACTCGTCGAGCGCTTCGCGCAGCTCGTCCGGGTCCTGGGCGAGGGTCTGGGCGAGGTCGGGTCCGAGTAGCTTGGCGAGCCGCATGACGTCGGGCGCCAACTTACCAGCAATGTTGGTCAGTTGCCCGTGTGCAAAGGGAGCTACTTGCTGCACGCGGCAACTTCGCAGCACTTCCCGCCAAACCGCCTCACCGCCGTTGATCGCGCGCGATGGGGGCTCCATCTAAACGCCGTGGCGCGTCATACCCCGATCACACTGGCTTTGCTCACGTTGGCCCACTGCGCGAGCGCGGAACCCGAGCCGTCCGAGCCGCCCTCCGAGACGGATGCGGCGGAGGTCGACGACACACCCACGCCGCCACGCGACGCGGGCCGCGATGCGCGCACCACGACGCCGCTCGACGCGCGCGTACCCGACGAGACGCCGAGGGATGCCAGCGCGCCCGTGGTGGAGGACGCGCGCACGCCGGACGTGCCGAAGCCGGATGCGTCCCTGCCGCCCGTGCCAGCGTCGACGTTCCCCGCGGTCACCGACACGGCGGCGGCGGGGCCGTTCAAGACCAAGAGCTACGGCATGGCCGGGCCCAACGGCGGCTACACCATCCACCAGCCGGACCCCCTGGGCGCCGAGGGCCGCAAGCACCCGCTGCTGACCTGGGGCAACGGCGGCGGTACCACCCCCGGCTTCTATTCGATGCTGCCGCACCTCGCGACGCATGGTTTCGTCGTGATCGCGGCCAACACCATCCCGTCGATCGGCGCCGAGGACGCGCTGGGCAAGGACATGGTCGCGGGCATGGACTGGCTGATCGCGCAGGACGCGGTCGCCGGCAGCGAATACGCGGGCAAGCTCGACACCGCGCACGTGGCTGCCTTCGGCTACTCGATGGGCGGCCTGGCCACGTTCACGATCCTGAGCGACCCACGCTGGATCACCACCGTGCACATCTCCGGCGGCAACATGGGCAACGGCGCCCAGCGCATCGCCAAGGCGCACGCGCCGATGTTCTGGAGCTGCGGCGAGACCGACGTGGCGCAGCCGAACTGCCAGACCGACTTCGAGGCCGTGACCACGCAGAGCGTCGTCTACGGCACGCTGCTCGGCGCCGATCACCTTGGCATCCTGGTGCCACCCGCCGACGCCAAGATCCGCGGCGCGACCACGGCCTGGTTCCGCCACTACCTGATGGGCGATCAAGCCTGGAAGGGCACGTTCGCCGGCGCCGACTGCACGCTGTGCAAGGACAGCGCGACCTGGAAGGTGCTCAAGAAGAACTACGACTGAGCTCACCAGGCGTGACGACCGAGTGCGGGCTCCGCGCCGTCGTTGAAGAAGCCGGCCGTCGGACCCATCGGCCCGAGGGTCGCGAGCTGCACCGCCACGCTCGCGCCCTGCTCGACGCTGCGATGGCCCTGGTTTTGGTTCAGGTCCGTTGCCACGTAGCCCGGGTTCGCCGCGTTCACCTTGATGCCCTGCGCCGCCAGCTCCTTGGCGAAGGCGACGGTGATCATGTTGAGGGCGCTCTTGGACGAGTTGTAGCCGAGCAGGTTGACGCCGTAGGTGCCGCTGGTGGTGTCGAGCTGTTCGGCGATGGAGCCGAGGCTGCTGCTCATCATGACGATGCGCCCTTGGCCGGCCTTGCGTAGGAAGGGCACGAAGGCCTGAGTGACGCGGACCGGGCCGAAGACGTTCACCTCGTAGACGGCGCGCATGTCGTCGACGCTGGCGCCGGTTGGCACTGCGTAACCCCCGGTGGAGACGCCCGCATTGTTCACCAGCGCATCGAGCGTGTCGTTCGCCTTGCCGTAAGTCAGCGCGGCCGCTCGGACGCTGGCATCGTTC
>JBEVNG010000326.1:0-14349 GCA_040508235.1 Polyangiales bacterium
CTTCAAGGCGGGTGCGTTCGCCGCGCTGCGTGGGCTCGAGGTCGAGATCGTGCCCGTGGGGCTGGCTTACGATCCGGGCGTCGAGTTCACGGAGCCGTCGTTCGTGGACTACGTGTTGCGCGTCGCATCGCGCCCACGAACTCGCTGTGTGGTCTCCATTGGTCAGCCGCGCTTGGCCCAGGGCAAGCCGCAGCAGCTCGCCGACTCTTTGCGCACGGAGGTGCAAGCGCTCGTGCGGGAGGCGCGCACTTGCTGGGAACGAGGCGACCCCTGACCGCGTTGCCGCTGTGATCTTCCGCCGTGAAGGTTCAAGTGCCCGGGTCGTTCTGCCGAAGATAGGTGGTCAGCGTGTCCGCGCTCCCGGTTCAGCGGGCGCTCGCGGACGGGACAGGGGGCGAAACGTGAAGAAGTGGTGGCAGTTGGCTTTCGCGTCCGGCTTGGCTTTTGGGTCTTTGTGCGGCTTTGCCAGCGAGGCCTCCGCGCAGGCGCGAGGTGTGGTGGCGGCGAGCGGAGCGCAGGCGCTGAGCGCGCCGCCCGCGCCGATGCTGGGTTCGTCACAGCAGAGTGACGACGTGAAGAAGCGCGACAAGAACCCGATGGGTGTGGCGGGCATCGGTGTGAAGGTGGGTGTCGCGGGCATGGGCGAGGGCAAGCTCTCGATCAGCCGTGATGGCGAGACCTACACCAGCCGCGTCGAGGCGCGCCGTGGTCTGCAGCTCTCGCTGCCGATCGACGTCGGTGGCGATGGCTTCGGTTGGCGCTTCGAGCCCTACCTGAGCTTCGCGAACGTCAACGTCGCGCGCACCACCTCCGCGGGCGTGCAGCCCGGTGAGCAAGCCAACCTCACGGCGTACGGCATGTACACGGGCCCGACCGTGAACATCCACATCGTGCAGCCGCTGTACCTCGGCATCGGCGCCGGCCTGAAGGCGGCGTACGTGCAGAGCAACGCGTTCGACCTCGCCGTCGACGCGTACCTGCGCGCGCCCGTCAGCGCGACCTACTACGTCAACAACTCGGTTGCCCTGGTTGCCGAGCTCGGCTTTGGTTACGGCGCGAGCGTGTACTTCAACAAGCCGGTGGCGGTGGTCGATCCCGTCACGCGCGTGGTCAGCAACCGCAACGAGGACCCGCAGGCCGGCAAGGCGTTCCTGTGGGATTGCTCGATCGGCGTGCGACTGCCCTGAAGTTCGCCCGCGGGTTGACGTAGCGCGCGAACAGCGCGAGAACGCCCCCCTTCATGAGCGCGGCACGGCTGTCTCGGATTCTGTCGATCGCGGTTCCGATCATCCTCGGCCTGCTCTCGCAGACGGTGATGAACCTGGTCGACACCAGCATGGTGCGCGACACGGGCAACGCCGCCCTGGCCGCGGTCGGGCTCGCCAGCTTCGCCAACTTCGTCGCGGGCGCGCCGATCATGGGGCTGTCGGCGGGTGTGCAAGCGCTGGCGGCGCGGCGCGTGGGCGAAGCACGCGCGGACAGCTGCGCGCTGCCGCTCAACGGTGGGCTCGCGATCTGTCTCGGCTTCGGCGTGCCGTGGGTGACGATGATCGCCCTGCTCGCACCGTGGTGGTTTCCCTACCTCGCCGGCAGCGCGGACATCGCGCAGGTGGGCCTGCCGTACCTGTACTGTCGACTCGCCGCCACCGTGCTGGTCGGCATGCACTTCTCGTTTCGCGCGTTCTGGAACGCGACCGGGCGCTCGACCTTCTACATGCTCAACCTGTTGATCATGCACGTGGCCAACGTGCTGCTCGACTGGATGTTGATCTACGGCAAGTTCGGCGCGCCGCGGCTCGGTGTGCTCGGCGCGGGCATCGCGAGCGCGAGCGCGGCGGTGATCGGCGTGGGCCTGCACCTGTGGATGGCCTCGCGTGACGCGCGCCCGCAGGGCTTTCTGCGTGCCCTGCCCACGCGCGAGGAGCTGCGCACGATGCTGAAGATCAGCTTGCCCACCAGCTTCCAGCAGCTGTTCTTCGCCGCCGGCATGACGGCGCTGATGTCGATCCTCGCGCGCGCGGGCACCGACAGCGCGGCGGCCAGCAAGGTGATGATGGACCTCAACCTCGCCACGCTGCTGCCGGCGATGGGCTACGGCATGGCGGGCACCACGCTGGTGAGCCAGGCGCTCGGGCGCAAGGATCCGCTCGACGCCAAGCAGTGGGGCCACGAGTGTGCACGCGTGGCCGCGGCGACGGTGTTCGTGTTGTGCGGTCCGCTGTGGCTCGCGCCGGAGCTGGTGCTGTCGCACTTCCTGAACGACGCCGCGACGATCGCGCTGGCCGCGCCTTCGCTCCGCATCGTGGCGCTCGGCGTATGCGTCGACGCGGTGGGCAACGTGCTGATGAGCTGCCTGATCGGCGCCGGCGACAGCCGCCGCGTGATGGTGGTGTCGCTGGTCCTGCAGTGGCTGCTGTTCCTGCCGACGGTCTCGACGTTGGTGCTGAGCCTGCACCTCGGTCTGACGTCGGTCTGGATCGCGCAGGTGCTCTACCGCGTCACCCAGGCGGCCGTCTTCTTCACCTTCTGGCAAAGAGGCCGCTGGATGGCGATCAAGCTCTGACTCCGATCGGTCGAGCAGTTAGCTGCGGAAGTCGCCGGGGTTCAGGGCATAGCGGTGGAGCAGCTCGTAGAAGTCGGTGCGGTTGCGGCCGGCGGTGCGGGCGGCGGCGCTCACGTTGCCGCCGCTGCGCTTGAGCAGCTCCTCCAGGTACGCGCGGTCGAACGCCTCACGCGCCTCGCGCATGGGGGGCAGCTGGTTGCTGGTCAGCATCTGTCCGGCGGACTGCACGTACTCGGCCGGCGGCGCGGACTCCTGCAGCTTGGCGCCCACCTTGAGGTCGAGCTTCTCGTCGCCCTTCTGATCACCACGTCGCGGCAGCACCGCCAGCACGTGCTGCGGACGAAGCACGCCGTCGTCGCTGAGCAGCGCGGCGCCCTCGATCACGTTGGCCAGCTCGCGCACGTTACCCGGCCAGGTATGCGCGGTCAGGACGCGCAGCGCCTCGTGGCTGAGGTGCGGAGCCTTGAGCTTGTGCTGCGCGGCGGCGCGGGTGAGGAACAGCTCCGCCAGCAGCGGGATGTCCTGCGTACGCTCGCGCAAGGGCGGCATCGTCACCGGCACCACGTGCAGGCGATAGAACAGGTCCTCGCGGAACTTGCCCGCCTCCACGTCCGCACGCAGGTCGCGGTGCGTCGCCGCGATCACGCGCACGTCCGCCTGGCGTGCGTCGTTGGAGCCCACCGGCACGTAGCTGCGCTCCTGCAGCACGCGCAGCAGCTTCATCTGCACGTTGGGCGGCGCGTCGCCGATGTCGTCGAGCAGCAAGGTGCCCTTGTCCGCGGCCGCGAACAGGCCTTCCTTCTGCGAGCCCGAGCGACGCTGCCCGAACAGCTCGCTCTCCAGCAGCTCGGCCGGCAGCGCGCCGCAGTTCACCGCCACGAACGAGCCGCTGCGTCCCGACTGCGCGTGCAGCGAGCGCGCGGCCACTTCCTTGCCGGTCCCGGACTCGCCCAGGATCAACACCGTGGCCTCGGTGGGCGCGACGCGCGCGATCACGTCGCGCACGTTGGCGATCGCGTCGCTGGTGCCGAGCAGGCGCTCGCTGCCGCCGTCGCCGACGACACGACGCAGGCCCGCCACCTCGCGGCGTAGCCGGCCGTGCTCGACCGCGTGAGCGAGCTTCTCCAGCAGCTCGTGATCATCGAACGGCTTGGTCAAGAAGCCGTAGGCGCCGTTCTTCATCGCCTGCACGGCGGTCTCGATGGTGCCGTGCGCGGTGAGCATGACCACCGGCAGGTCGAGCACGCGCTTCTGCACCTCGACCAGCAGGTCCATGCCGTTCTCGTCGCCGAGCCGCAGATCCAGCAGCATCGCGTCGCACACTTCACGCTCGAGGATCTCGAGCGCGCCGCGGATCGACTTCTCCGTGCTGACGCGGTAGCCGTTGTGCTCGAGGCGGAGCGTGATCAGCTCGAGCAGGTCTTCTTCGTCGTCGATCACTACGACGTGCGGGCGCGCGGGTTCAGCTGAGCGGGGGAAGTCCATACGTCTCCATTAAACGGTCGAGTCCAAGCCCAGAGAGCGTGGCGCTGCATCGCTGCGCTTGATCACGCCCTCGATTGGTACGCGTAGCTCGAAGGCCGCACCCGGAGATGCGTCATCGAGGAGCGTCAGGTCTCCGCCGTGTGCGCGCGCTACTTCGCGCGCCAGGGCGAGCCCGATGCCGCTGCCGAACGACTTGCCCGAGTTGGGCACCGGTCGCGTGACGAAGGCATCGAACAACTTGCTGCGGATGTCGAGCGGCACGCCCGGCCCCTGGTCGCGCACCAGCACGCGCACGTACGGCGCGGCGCCGCGCTCCAGCGTGCGCAGCACCGTCACCGTCTGACCACGCGCCGACACCGCGACCGCGTTGCGCACGAGGTTGGCGATCGCGCGCTCCATCAACGCGGAGTCGAGTCGGCACTGCCCGGCCTCGCCTTCGGCGACCAGCTCGATCTGCACGCCGCGCTGCTGCGCCTCGCCGCGCTCGCCGTCGATCGCCGCGTACAGCAGGCCGTCGATCGACACGCTCTCCTTGAGCCGCACCGGCGAGCCCGCGCGCAGCCGCGACAGGTCGAGCAGCGTGGTCACCATGCGGATCTCGCGCTCGCAGGCCGCGCGGGCGATCTGCACCACGCGCATCTTCTTCTCGTCCAGGGAGCCGAGCGTGCCGTCGGCGAGCAGCGCCAGGCCCTCGCGGATCTTGGACAGCGGCGTGCGCAGCTCGTGCGACACGGAGGCCAGGAAACCCTGCTTGAGCGCCTCCAGCTGCTGCAGCTCCAGCCGCATGCGGTCGAGGTCCTGCGCCAGCGCCAGGATCTCGGGCGGCCCGGACACCACGTTGGCGGGCGTACTGAAGTCGCCGCGACCGACTCGCTGCGCCGCACGCGCGAGCGTCTGGAGTGGTTCCTCCAGGACGCGTGCGAGGTGTCGAGCGATCCACATTGCGAGGATGAACGATGCAACCGCCAGCGGGATTCCCAGCAACAGTGCGGACAGCGCGATTCTTCGCGCCTCGCTCTCTTGCTCGGTGACCGCGCGATGTAGCTCACCGAGTCGATCGACCCACAGATCGGTCAGCTGCTCGTCGAGGTTCGCGCGGCGCACCTGCATCGCGCTGGCGTGCAGCGTCTCGCAGGTGTCGCTCGACAGCGCCTCTTCCGCGGCATTCAGGTAGCCGTGCACGACCTCGCGCATCGGCGCGGGGAAGCGCATCTCGTGCGTCGCGATGGCGCGCAGCGTGTCGAGTCGCTCGCTGACGGTGCGCCGGATCTCGTCGTTGGGCTCGCCGCGCGCGCACGAGATCAGCGCGTGGCGCATCGCGACGTCGAGCTGCCAGGCGGCGGTGTGCAGCTCGCCTTCCTTGTGCAGCGTGTCGAGCTCGCGCTCGTCCAGCGTCGACAACACGAGCCCCACGCGCAGCAGTGCCGTCAACGCGAGCGCGAGCGCCAACGTCAGGACGATCGGAGCAATGCCGTGCGAGATGAGGAGGCGCTTCGAAAGCCGCATCGAATCACGGCAGGCAGCCTAGCCGACGCTCACCGCGAACGTCACGTGTCGATGCGTTAATGTCGCATAACCGTCGGCCGACAACGACAGCTACACCCGCGTTTTCGGACGCATTCCCAATCGAAACGTGGAGCACATCACGTCGGGCGCGGTCGCGTGCGGGCGTATTGTTAGACGGTGAGCGCGCCGGTGAAGACGGTGACGGCGCGCCCCGCCAGGCGTACGCGGTCCCCGACGAGCTCGACCTCCAGCGTGCCGCCGCGGCGCGACAGCTGACGCGCGCGCAGCTTGGGCTTGTCGAGGCGCGCGGCCCAGAACGGCCCGAGCGCGCAGTGCGCCGAGCCGGTGACCGGGTCCTCCGGGATGCCAAACGCGGGCGCGAAGAAGCGCGACACGAAGTCGTACTCCGGGTTCTTCGCACGCGAAGTAACGCACAGACCTCGCGCCTTCACCTGCGCCAGCGCGGCGAAGTCGGGCGCGAACTTCACGATCGCGTCCTCGCTCTCCAGCTCCGCGATGTAGTCGTCCTGGTCGGTGCGCTTCAGCGTCAGCGGGCGCACGCCGAGCGCCGACAGCAGACCCACCGGCGGCGGCGTGTCCTCCAGCTTGCTGCTCGGCAGATCGATCGAGATGCCGCGCGCGTCGCGCTCGCACTTGAGCACGCCACTCTGCGTGTCGAACTCGATCGGCCCCTGCGCGCGGCCGAGGCTCCACAACACGTGCGCGGAGGCGAGCGTGGCGTGGCCACACAGCGCGACCTCGCACGACGGCGAGAACCAGCGCAGCCGCCAGCGGTTGTTGTCGGCCCGGCTGACGAAGGCCGTCTCCGAGTAGCCGAGCTCGAAGGCGAGGTTCTGCATCCACTCATCGGAGCGCGGCGCCGCATCGAGCAGGCACACGGCGGCAGGGTTGCCCGTGAAGGGCCGATCGGCGAAGGCGTCGACGAGGTGTAGGAGTACCATGCTTCCGCGATACCACGGGCGCGCCGGCTCGACGGAGTTCCCCGTCCACTTCACGCTGTCCGCCCCGATGGTCGACGAAGAGCTCGATTGCCTCGCGTGCGGCGTGTGCTGCCGCGAGGCCAGCGATGGGCGCATCCTGGTGCCCGCCGAAGATCTGGTGCGATGGCGCCGGATTGGGCGCGAGGACCTGGTCGCCCAGCTGGTCCCTGGCCACTTCGGGGAGCTCGCGTTCGCGTACACGGATGGGGGCGCCTGCGTTCACCTCGGCACCCCGTTCAGCCCGCACGCCTGCCAGATCTACGAAGACCGCGGCACCACCTGCCGCGAGTTCGAGCGGGGCTCCTGGCAGTGCCACGAGTTCCGCCGCGACCACGGGCTGGAGCCCGCGCGCACGGACCGCTAGCCGGCGCGCTTGGGCTTGGAGTTGCCGGTGGCGCGTCCGACCTTGCGGGCGGCCTCCAGGCTCGCCTGGGCGGCCGCCAGGGCGCTCGGCTCGTCGGGGTGCACGAAGACCTTCTGGAAGCGTGGCACCAGCCACTTGAGCGCCGTCAGGGTGCCGCGCGCGAGCGCCCCGTGCAGCACGATGTGGCTGCCGAGATCCCAGCGCCCATCGCCGTCGAGGTGCGCGTCCATCCAGGCCGCCATGCGCTTGCGCTGCCGCGGGGTCCAGTCCGCGTCGCCGACGCTGACCACGACGTAGTGGCGTCGCTCGCGCACGGCCCGCTGCGCGAACGTGTCGTACGCGCTGATGAACCGCTCCATCACTTCGTCGGCTTCGGGGCCGTTCCAGTGGACAAGGAGCAGCGGAAAGCGAGTCACGTCGAGCTGCACGCCACGATTGTCGCGCTCGACCCGGGCGGGCGGAAGTCCACGCCCGAGGAGCGCAAGCGTACGTTCAGTCCGCGAACAGGTTCTCGACGTCCTGCTTGGTCATGCCCTTGAGGCCCACGTCCTCGGTCGAGAGCACGTTGGCGACCAGCTCACGCTTCTTGTCGCTCAGCTGCAGGATCTTCTCCTCGACCGTCGACTTGGCGACCAGGCGATACACGTTCACCACCTTGGTCTGACCAATGCGGTGCGCGCGGTCGGTGGCCTGGTCCTCGACCGCCGGGTTCCACCACGGGTCGAAGTGGATGACCGTGTCGGCGCCGGTGAGGTTGAGGCCGGTGCCGCCGGCCTTGAGCGAGATCAAGAACACCGTGATCGACTCGTCGCCGTTGAACTCGTCGACCAGCTCCTGGCGGTTCTTGGTCGAGCCGTCGAGGTAGCTGTACTTGATCTTGTCGGCGTCGAAGCCCTCGCGGATCAGCTTCAGCATCGAGACGAACTGGCTGAAGATCAGCACCTTGTGGCCACCGGCGGCGGCCTCGCTGACGATCTCCTTGAGCGCGTTGAGCTTGCCGCTCTCTTCGTCGAAGTTGCCCTCGAGGCCGAGCAGGCGCGGATCGCAGGCGACCTGACGCAGGCGCGTGAGCGCCGCCAGGATCTGGATCGAGCTCTTCTGGATGCCCTGCTTCTCCACCTCGCTGAGCACGCTCTCGCGCACCTGACGCAGGATCTGCTTGTAGAGCTTGCTCTGCTCCTCGGACATCGGGACGACCATCTCCTGGATGATCTTCTCCGGCAGGTCCTTGGCGACCTCGCTCTTGGTGCGGCGCAGGACGAACGGATGGATGGTCGAGCGCAAGCGCGCCGCCGTCTTGTCGTCGCCCCGCTCGATCGGCCGCGCGTACTTCTCCTCGAAGCTGCTCAGGCTGTTGAGCAAGCCGGGCGACACGTAGTCGAAGATCGACCAGATCTCGCTGAGGCGGTTCTCGATCGGCGTACCGGTCATGGCGAGTCGTCGCTCGCCCTTGAGCCGCTTGGCCGCGCGCGCCGTGGCGCTCATCGGGTTCTTGATGTGCTGCGCCTCGTCGAGGATCACGTAGCGAAGCTCCAGCGACTGCAGGAACTCTTCGTCCCGGCGCAGCAGCGCATAGCTGGTGATCATCACGTCGGCGTCCTCGAGCTCTTCCTTCTGCTCGTGGCGATCCGGCCCCTGCCAGAGCACGGTCTTGAAGCCGGGCGCGAACTTCTCGATCTCGCGAGCCCAGTTCTGCACCACCGAGGTGGGCGCCACGACCAGGTTGAGGCCCTGGCCCTGCTTGCCCTTCACCCACAGCAGCAGCGCGATCGCCTGCAGCGTCTTACCGAGACCCATGTCGTCGGCGAGGATGCCGCCGGTGCCGAGGTTGTGCAGGAAGACCAGCCAGCTGAAGCCGTCTTTCTGGTACGGGCGCAGCGACGCGCGCAGCGAGCGCGGCTTGGCGATGCTCTCGATCTCGCCCAGGTCCTCGAGCTTGCCGAAGATGTTCTTCACGCTGCTGTGCACGTTCTGGTCGGAGACCAGGCGCATCAGGTCCTGCACGCGGCCCGCCTGCGAGAGCGGCACGTGCTTGTCGTCGCCGACACCGGCGAAGATCTCCGCCATGCGCTCCAGCACCGAGCCGACGTCGTCGGTCTTGATGGGCGCGTAGGTGCCGTCCTCCAACCGCACCAGCTTCTTGCCCTCGGCCAGGCACAAGCGCAGCTCGTCCTCGCTGACGGCCACGCCCTCGGACGCGAACATCATGTCGAGGTTCAGCCACTCGACGCCGCTCGACACGCGCATGCGCGCCTGCACCGGGCTCTTGCGAACCTCGACGCCCGCGAGGTCGTTGGGGATGAAGCGGTCCCAGGTCTCCGGCAGCGTGCTGATGCCCGCGGTCCAGAACTTGATGGCCTTCTCGCCGCGCACGACGAGGTCCGCCTTGTTGTCGGGGTCGACCTCGAAGCCGTGGTTGAGCAGCTCCTGGATGGCGGCCATCTCCAGGCCGACCTCGCGACGCACCACCGACGGGCGCCCGTGCGTGCCGTTGGAGGTCACGAACGAGAGCGGCGGCGGCAGATCGCGCGGCGGCACCTCGAAGTTGTGCTCGCGGTAGCCGACGCCGATCTTGGCGCGCGCCTCCACGAGGTCCCCGACGGCGCGCAGCGCGAAGCGCGGCGACACGTCGATCACGTCGGCCACCGAGTCGATGTCCGGCAGCGCGGCGCTCAGCGAGCCCGCCACGCGCGGCAGGAAGTCGGTCAGCACGTGCGGCAGGTCGACGATGGGGTGCACCAGCGCGGGCGAGCGGTAGAGCCGCTGCAGCCACGCCGGCGTGACGTTCTCCGCCACCGGGCGCGCGACGCCCTCCGTGGTGTCGACGTACCAGCCCGGGGTGCCCTCGAACCACGCTCCGCTGGAGAGCGGGAAGCGCCGGTTGCTGGAGGGCAGCTCGAACACCACCCGGATACGCACGGCATTGCCGTTGGCCGAGTCGAGCTCGATCTTGGGCCGCAGCGCCTCGTCCGTGAAGCGCAGCTCCATCGAGGCCGGCTCCAGCAGCACACGCCGCCCCTTGAGGCGGGTGAGGATCTCCGCGGCGTCCTCTCCGCGGACCTCCGCGGTGGCCGGGGCGCTACGCGTGGTGTGACGCGCGAGGTCGCGGATCAGCGGGCGCAGGCTGGTGGCGATGCCGTTGAACGTGGCCAGGGCGTCGTTGAGGGCGACCGCCTGGCGGGTGCCGGCGAGCACCGTGGTGACCGCGATCGACGCGGGCCGGACCGCGAGCCGGAACTCCAGATCGACGGGGCGGCTGATCTGCGGGGGGAGCCAGGCCTCCAGGCTGCCGCGCGACTCGCTGCTGGCGCGCACCGAGGTGGGGCCGGCGACGTTGGAGACGATCTCCAGCTGCGGGGTGGCCACACCGCCCTCGCCTGCGCGCCTGCGACGGCGTGATCGTCGGCGTTTTCCGCCCGCGGCGTCGGCCAGCGCGCTGACGGCGGCCGTTCCATTCGCGGGAGCGCTGAGCTTGGTGACGCTGGGCTCGCGCACCATCGACACGGTGGTCGTGCCCGTCGCGGGGGCCGCGGCGGCCGGTCGTGGAACCGTGACCTGCGGGCTTCCCGGCGGCGGCGGGGGGATCGAGCCCTCCTCCGACTTGGGACGCGGCGGGCGCTCGCGATCGCGCAGGGCGACCAGCACCGCGGCGACGTGCTTGCAGTGGCCGGTGGGACCGCGCCAGGCAGGGCACGAGCAGTGAGAGATGATCTGCCCCTCGCTGGTCAGTCCGAGCTGCGTCTCGTACGGCTGATCGGCCCGCACCAAGATCTTCGCGCTCGCCGTGGTGCCGTTCGCGGCCAGGTCGACGACGGCGTTTCGCCGTGCGTACAGCCTTCCGCGTAGAAACGCGTTGCCACCGGTGATTCGCTGGATCGCGCGGTCCGACAGCTTCGCGACGTGCTGAGCGATGGTGAGATCGTTCTTGGTATCGATCAGTGGACTTTCGGCCATGGTCTTCCTGGGCCTAGCCTTCACGCCGAAGCGCGCGGCTGTATCCCTGTCCCCTCAGACTGAAACGGCTACCGCGCGGCAGCGTGCACGCACGGTTCCAAGCGCACGTTTCCGCGCGCGAGCATCACAGTTAACGAAACGGGGGGCTGCATTCCTGTCCCCCAGAAAGCCGGTGCTCGGAAACCCCCCGGTTTTTCTACATTGTCGCGGGCAGCTCGACCGCACACTGCGCGGCAGAAAGGCGGCAACCGAGAGGGGGCTCCTGCAAGCCGATGTAGCGATTCTATTCAGCGCTGCAAGCGTGGCAAACGAAAAAGCTCTGCCTAACTGCGTATCCACGCACTTTTTAGGTGAGGTTGGCGACCGCGCAAGGGGGCGTGATCGGCCGGGACCGGCGCGAACATGCGCTCTCGGATCGTGCGTCCCGCGCGCGAAGCGGCCAGGCGCAGGGCCTGCTCGAGATCCTGCTCGGTGAGCTTGTGGTGGTTCAGGCAGGCGAGCATGGTGCCCCCCTCGGCCAGCAGATCGAGCGCCAGCTTGGCCAGCTCCGGATAGTCTCGCTCGACGCTGAAGCGGCCGCGCTTGGTCGACGCGTAGCTCGGCGGATCGAGCACCACCACGTCGAAGCGCTCGCCTCGCTTGTGCAGCTTGGGCAGCGTCTCCAGCACGTCGCGCGCGAGGAACTCGCCCTGCAAGCTGGAGAGCGCGTAGTTGTGGCGTCCGCGCTCGAGCACGTTCTTGGCGACGTCGATGTTCACCGTGCGCGTCGCGCCCGCGAACGCCGCCACCAGGCCAAACCCGCAGGTGTACGCGAACAGGTTGAGCACGCTCTTGCCGCTCGCGGCGTCGATCAGGCGCGCGCGGTTGTCGCGCTGGTCGAGGAAGATGCCGGTGCTGAAGCCCTCCCCGAGCCGCACCTCGAAGGGCACGCCGTTCTCTTGGATGCGCAAGGCCGCGGGTGCATCCGTGCCGCGCACCGCTCGCGCGGGCGCGCGTTGCTCGCGCTCCGCCTCGCCGATCTCGTTCGCCTGCTTGGGGCGATGCTTGAGGTACACGCCCTCGAAGTGCGGCGCGAGCGCGTCGAGCCAGGCGGCATCGACCTCGTCGCCGTAGAAGCTCGCCACCGCGAACGCGCCGTACACATCGACCGTGACCACGCCCTCGCCCTCGGCGTGGATCAAGCGATAGGCATCGGTCCGCGCGTTCGGCAGCCCGAGCGCACGTCGGGCCGCGAACGCCTGGTCGAGCTTAGTATCCACGCTCGCGCAACAGCGGCGGGATCAGCTTGGAGGGCTCGCCGGTGCAGCTGAGCCAGAGCTGGTGCGCCGCACGCGTGGCCGCGATGTGCATCAGGTGGCGCGCCTCTTCGCTGGTGGGGAAGGTCGCGGTGTTCACCTCGACCAGCACCACGTAATCGAACTCCAGGCCCTTCACCTGCCGGATGTCGGTGACGTCGACGCCGGGCTTGAACGGGAAGTCTTGATCGGCGACGCGGCGCACGTTGGGCACCTCGGCGTTGATCAGGCCGCGGCAGTACAGGTCCGCCTGCTCCGGGTAGCGCGCGATCACCGCGATGGACGCGCGCGGCTCGGCGCGCGAAAGATCGCGCAGCGCCTCTGCCAGGAAGCCCACCGCATCGCCCGAGTGCGCGAAGCGGAACAGCTCCACCGGCGCACCGCCGCGCGTGGCCTTGCCCATCTCCTCGGGCGCGAGCGGGCCGAGCACCTCGTGCGCGAACTCGATGATCTCGTACGTGGAGCGGTAGCTGAGCTTGAGCGGCTCGATCTCCACGTGCGACAGCCCGAGCTGGCCGAGCACGTCGGTCCAGCCGTGGAAGCCGTTGTCCATGTGCAGCCGCTGCGCGACATCGCCCGCGAGCGTGATCGAGCGCTGCGGCGTGGTGACGCTCATCACCACGCTCAGCTCGACCGGCGACAGGTCCTGCGCCTCGTCGACCAGGATGTGCTCGAACTCGATCACGTCGCGCTGGCGCGCCGTCATCAGCGGACCACGCAAGCGCTGGTGCAAGAGCAGCAGCAGCGTCTCGTCCTCGTGATCGATCAGCGTCGGCTGATCCGAAGGCGCGGGCTCGTCGTCCGAGTCGTCGATGTCCTCGCCATCCTCGGAGCGCGAGCCGGGGCGCAGGCCCGCGGGCAGCTCGACGCCCTCGAGGTCGCTGTCGTTGCGCTCGCGCGGCGCGGGCTCCTCGGCGGCCTCTTGATCGGGGCGCGTGCCCTCCTCGAGGTGCTCTTCCCACTCGTGCGCCACCTGCGGGCAGCGGCGCACACACCACTGGTGCGCCTCGAGCAGCTCGCTGTCGGTGACCTCGGTCTGCTCCGCGAACACGCTGCGCAACAGCGGCAGATCGGTGAGGATCTCGCTCCACGCCGAGAGCACGTCCGCGACGCCGCGCGCGTGGCGGCTGACCGCTCCCTGGATCGCGCGCCGCACCGGCTGCGCCAGGCTCTTCTCGCTGCTGGCCCAGCGCGACAGCATCTCCAGCCGCACCGCGAGTGCCTGCTTGCTGGTCTCCTTCCAGGCGCGCCGCAGCAGCTCCTTGTCCGCGTCCTCGCTGGCCGCGTTGAGCAGCGTGTTGAGCACCCGCTCGGCGTACTCGCCCACGCGCTTGTTGATCAGCGCCAGCATCGCCGGGCTCTTCTTCACGCGCGAGACCGCGAGCGGCGTCTCTTCCGCGACCTCCTTGGCGAGCAGCGGGAAGTGATCGCGGCGCAGCTTGGTGACCCACTCTTCGTAGATCACCACCGGCACGCCCTCCGTGCCGAGCGCCGGGAGCACCTTGCTGATGTAGCGAGCGAGCGCCTTGTTGAAGACGACCACCAGCATCTTGTCTTTGCGGAAGCGCTTGGGCTCCTGGAACGCGAGGTAGGCGAGGCGATGCAGACCGATGGTGGTCTTACCGCTGCCCGCGCCACCCTGGATCACGACCAGACCGGAGCTCGGCCGCGTGATCAGCTCGAACTGCCGCGGGTCGATCATGGCGGCGATCTCGGGCAGGAACTTGTCCGCGCGACGCTGGCCGTCGCCACCGACGCCGAGCTTGCCCACGGGCGCGCGCATCTGCTCGGGCCGCGGCGCCGAGCCCTGGCCACCTTGCAGCCGTGCGCTGTCGTCCGCGCGCAGCCACTGGCCTTCGTAGTTCTTCACGAAGATGCCCTGCGGCGAGCCGATGCGACGCAGCGTGGAGTCGCTGATCGCGAGCGAGCGGCGCGTCAGCACCTCGCCCGTGACCTCGCGACCGCCGAACTCCTCGTCGTAGTCGTCTTCTTCTTCGTAGCGGTAGTAGAGGCGGCTGACCGGGGCATCACGCCAGTCGACGATGCGCACGCCGGTGCGCGAGTCGAGGTAGGTGCCGCGACCGATCAGGATCTCGCGGCGCTGCTCGCCCTCTCGCAGCACCAGCCGTCCGAAGTAAGGTGAGTTCGGATCGATGTGCGACTCGGTCACCTCGGCACGTC
>JBEVNG010000341.1:0-7125 GCA_040508235.1 Polyangiales bacterium
TGTCGAGCGTGGTGACGCCGGTGTTCTTGAGGTTCTTGTCCGAGATCACGACCTCGTGCATGCACGAGCGGTCGTAGGCCACGTGCCACTCCTCGCCGAGCGTGACGCGCAGGTAGTTGGCGTTGAGCACGGCGAGGTCCGTGGCGCCCTTGAGGCCCTCGGCGCCCATCTCGCGCAGGTACGTGTAGGCGCGCACCATCATGCCGAAGTTGCCGTAGAACGAGCGCAAACGACCGACGCTCTGCTTGCGATCGTAGTCGAGGAAGTACGTGCCGTCGGCCTGCTGCTCGACCGTGGGTGCGGGCGCGAACGGCGCCAGCAGCGACTTGTATGCGACCGGTCCGCAGCCGGGACCACCCCCACCGTGCGGCGTGGTGAACGTCTTGTGCAGGTTGAACTGCATGACGTCGATGCCGAGGTCGCCGGGGCGCGCGCGGCCCATGAGCGCGTTGAGGTTGGCGCCGTCGCCGTAGACCAGGCCGCCCTTGTCGTGCACGAGCTTGGCGATCTTCGGCAGCTCGCTCTCGAACAGGCCGACCGTGTTCGGGTTGGTGATCATCACCGCGGCGACGTCGTCATCGACGAACGGCGCGAAGGCCTCGGCCGAGACGACGCCGTCGTCGCCCGCCGGGAAGGTCACGGTGGTGAAGCCGTTGAGCGCGCAGGAGGCCGGGTTGGTGCCGTGGGCGGTGTCCGGGATCAGCACCTTCTTGGGGTTGCGACCCTGCGCGCGGTGGTAGGCCCGGATCATCATCAGGCCGGCCAGCTCGCCCTGCGCGCCGGCGGCGGGCTGTAGCGAGACGCGGTCCATGCCGCAGACCTCGGCCAGGCCCTTCTCCAGGCGGAACATCAGCTCCAGCGCGCCCTGGATCTCCGACTCCGGCGCGTACGGGTGCAGGCGCGCGAAGCCCGGCAAGCGGGCGGCCCACTCGTTGACCTTGGGGTTGTACTTCATGGTGCACGAGCCCAGCGGATACATGCCGAGGTCGATCGCGAAGTTCTGCTGGCTCAGCCGGACGAAGTGCCGGAAGGCCTCGGGCTCGCTGACCGCGGGCAGCGGCGTGGGCTCGTCGCGGAAGCTGGCGCCGAGCAGCGCCTTGGCGTCCACCGCGGGCACGTCGCCGGCCGGCAGGCTCGCTCCACTGCGGCCCTGGCTGCCTCGCTCGAAGATCAGAGGTTCATCAAACGCGACACCGGGTCGAACACTGGACGGCATGAGAAAACCCTCGGAATCGGGAAAGTCGATGGGACTGTATGTTATGAGGGTGGTCGTGTCGATCACCCCTCGGGCCCTGGTGTTTTTCGCGCTGTGCATGTCCGCCTGCGCCGGGAACCAGTACGGTTTCTCGCGCACGTACGAGCCGCTGATCAGCGAGCGCGCGCACCTCGAGAAGGCGCAGGAGCTGCCCCTCGAGGACGTGCGCAAGGCGCCCTACGACTTCAAGAACGTCGAGGTCGCGTGGTTCGGCGTGGTGCAGTCGATCCACGAGCTGGAGGACGGGCGCACGGAGCTGATCCTCGCCGGGCGCGTCCACCAGGCGCGCCACCTGTGCAAGGACGAGTACGCCGACTCCTGCCGCATGACGGTCTCCGAGAGCTCGCCCGGCAACTTCGTGGCGCGGCTCAAGCTCAAGGGCGACGAGCGCACCGGCAAGGAGCGCATCTGGGTGGGCTCGCTGCTCAAGATCTACGGCAAGCCCACCGGCGACTACGACGAGCGCGGCGACGTGATCGTCGACACGAGCTACCACCGCCACTGGCCGCGCGGCTACTACGTCACCACCGCGCAGCGCGCCGCGATGACGCGCTGATCACCAGCGCACGCGCAACGGCAAGCTCGACAGGTCGAGCCGATCGTCCGCCCTCCGCTCGGCCCTGCGCTGCGCCCACCAGATGCCGCCGACGACCACCATGCCCAGGCCGGCTGCGTCGAACAGGATGCCGGGCGCGAGCAGATCGTCGTTGTCGGCGAAGTGGCCCGTGATCGCCAGCGTGGTCATCAGCACGCCCATCGCGAGCACCCCTGCTCCGATCGCGGTGACGGTGATCGGCCCGGCGAGCCCCGGCCGAGCGAGCGGACGCGCGACCGGCTCGGGCCCACTGCCGAACGGGATCCCTGCCAAGCGTGCCTGCTCCAGCCGCACGATGCGCTCGTCGTACGCCGCGCGCTCGCGCTTGCGCTTCACCAGCCAGATCGCGCCGAAGCCGGTGGCCGTCGCGCCCGCGACCACCAGCGCCGCCGCGGAGAGGCGGTCCGAAGGCGGCGGGTCGTCGGCGAGCACGCCCGTGCCCAGCATGGCCGCGAAGGCGCCGCCAGCGATCAGCGCGATCGGCCCGAAGCGTGACGGTCGCTGACGCCGTAGCTGCGTGAGCTGGGTGGCGTAGGGGTCGTAGTAGGCCGGCTGGACCTGGCAGCCGATGCACTCCAGGTACGGCTGCTCCAGCACGGGTCCCGGCTCGGCCAGGGGCTCCGGCTGCGCCTGCACCCGCGAGGCCAGGAACCAGAGCGCGATCGCCAGCCAGCCGTGCCGCATCGCGCGATCGTACCGTCAGCGCGCGCGGGCTCCGGCGCGATTCGGGGTGATCACTCCGCCGGAGCGGGCACGGCGCGCTGGCGCTCGAGGTACGGCTGCAGGTGGTCGCGCTCGAAGTCCGCCTTGAAGTCGCGGTACGACGCGATGGCGCCCAGGCGAGCCCACGACCAGATGAAGATCCAGGCGAGGTCCAGCTGGTGGCGCTGGAAGCCGGCGCGTGCGCCGCCCGGGTAGAGGTGGTGGTTGCTGTGCCACTCGCCCGCGACGTAGCCGGCCCAGAGCTGGTTGATGGCGAGGTCTTCCGTGTTGAAGTCTTCGCCTTCGCGGCGCAGGTCCTTGCCGCTGCCGTGGCCGGCGAAGTTGAACGTGCGCACGCCGAACGCCCAAACGCACGCCGCGCCGAACATGGCGACCGCGAGCGCATGGCCGCCGATCAGGAAGAACGCGGCGTACCAGAAGCTCCAGTTGAGCGCGTAGTGCAGCACCGTGAACAGCGGGTTGCAGACCGTGCCCCAGCGCTGGTAGCCGGCGTAGTCGTTCATGTGCACGCCCGTGTGCTTGAGCATGCTGCACACGCGGTCGTAGTCGGCTTCGCTCAGGTCCTTGGCGATTCCCTGGTGCAGCACATCCGCCAGGAAGCAGTACCAAAAGCCCGCCTTGGCGTTGTACGGGTCGCCGGGCAGGTCTGAGTACTTGTGGTGGACGTGATGCGAGATCACGTAGGTCTCTTCCGGGATCAGCTTGATCACGAGGTTGCGGCAGACCGTCCGGAAGAACGCGTTGCGGAAGCGGTAAGCCTTGTGCGTCGAGTAGCGGTGCAGCCAGATCGTGCCGTGAGTGCCGAGTACGATCATGCTGTAGACGAAGCCGAGCGCGAGCAGCTTCCAGCTGAAGTAGTCGCGTGCGAACAACACCAGCGGCACGGCCAGGCCGACGTGGCAGGTCCACGTGAAGAGGGACAGCCAGTTTTGCCTGGGGCGGCGCGGGTCGAGCTTGCGGAAGAACTCGCGCCAGAGCTCTCGAGAGCTGGGCACGTAGAGCGCGTCCTGGCTGCGCCACCCGTAGCTCGGCTCGTCCAACACGCGATCTAACAATGCCATCTGAGGCCGACCTCGACTCGCACCCGAACCCTGTGTCGCGGAGCGAGGGGACCTTACTTCCACATCGCTGCCACAGACAGACATATCGTCTGTTGAATGGCCGCGGGTCTACGAATTCTTTGTAACGAGTGAGTTGCGACGGTCGGAGTCAACCCTGGGACCACAGGGTCAACGATATGCGCATGAAACAGAAGCTCAGCGGCCGGTCAGAGCGCGCACGACCACGCTCGCGCAGGTCAGCCCGAACGTGCCGGTGACGAAGCTCGCGCTGCCCTCGATACGACTGCGCTTGTCGCAAGAGTGCAGACCGTTGTCGCCGTTGGGACAAACGCAGCGAAAGCCTTCGCCCTTGTCGTAGTTCAGATCGCTCGGATCGATCGCGGGCTCGTCGCTGAACACGGCGGTCACGCCGAGTGGCTTGCCGTCCGCGCTGCTGATGTCGTGGTGCTGACGGAGCAGCTTGCGGACATGGCGCGCCAGCGGATCCGTGTGCGTATGCGCGAGATCCGCGGTGCGGATGCGCGTGGGATCCATGCGCGCGGCGGCGCCCATCGAGCTGACCAGCGGGATGCCGCGGCGCAGGCAGGTCGCGATCAGGTGCACCTTGGCGGTCACGTTGTCGATCGCATCCACCACGAAGTCGCACGGCTCGGCGAGCAAGCGATCGCTGCTCTCCGCGTTGTAGAACTCCGGCACCGCCGTCACCGCGCCGGCGGGGTGGATCAGCTTGATGCGCTCCGCCATCACGTCGACCTTCTGGCGGCCGACCGTGCCCTTGAGCGCGTGCAGCTGGCGGTTGACGTTGGTGATGCAGACCTCGTCGAAGTCGACCAGCACCAGCTTGCCCACCGCACTGCGCGCGAGCGACTCGGCCGCGAACGAGCCGACGCCGCCCATGCCGAACACGAGCACGCGCGCGTCCATCAAGCGCGCCAGACCGGGCTCTCCGAACAGGCGCGCGGCGCGGTCGAACCGGCGATGGGTACGGTAGGCCGTCTCGACGGCGGCGGCATCGGTGCGCACGGTGGTCATGATCCGCGGCGAGTGTATCGATCGCGGGCAGAAACGCGAGCGCGCAGGGTCACGGTGCGCGATTGGTGCGCTGGCCTGCAGTCACCAGCGGTTCAGCCCGGGTGCGGCCGAGAGGTCGAGCCCGCGCTGCCGGCGCCGGCGGACGGCTCCGGCGACCGCGGCCATGCTGCCTATTCTGTGCGAGCTCGGCGAGCGCGAGCAGGCACAGGAACCTGGCGGCATGCTCACACGGCGCGCGCGCTGGCCGCCACTGCCAGCAGCAGCGCGGCGACCATCAGCAGCGCACTGCTGAGGCTGGTCGCATCGGCGACGAAGCCGATCGCAGCCGGACCCGCGAGGATGCCCGCATAGCCAAGCATGGTGAGGGCCGGCACCGCTGCGCTCTCGGGCATCGCCTCCTGCTTGGCCAGCGCGGAGTAGAGCAGCGGCACCAGGTTGGCGCAGCCGAGGCCGATCAACACGAACGCTGCCCAGCTCGCGAGCAGCGCGAGCAAGCCCAGGCCGGACGCCGCGCACAGCGCACCCAGCACGAACGCGCGTGTCGCCCCGAGCTGCCGCACCACGCGGTCGCCGGTCAGCCGACCCACCGTCATCGCCCCGGCGAACAGCGCATAACCGAGGCCCGCACGAGCCGGGTCGACGCCGCGCGAGATCAAGAACACCGCGCTCCAGTCGAGCATCGCGCCCTCGGCCAGGAACGCGATGAAGCACAGCACACCCAGGAACAACACCATGCCGCGCGGCAGTGCGAAGGCGGGGCCGCGCTCCTCCGCCGCGGCGAGCGCGTGTGGATAGGCGACGGCCAGCGCGATCAGGATCGCGCCCACGACGCCGATCGTCGCGCTCAGCAGCGGCACGCCCGCACTCAGCAGCGCACTGACCGCGGCGGCGCCCAGGATGCCGCCCAGGCTGAACACGCCGTGGAAGCCTGACATCATCGCGCGGCCGGCGGAGCGCTCGACGATCACCGCCTGCGCATTCATCGCGCAGTCGAGCGCCCCGACCGCCGCGCCGAATACAGTGAGGGCCGTGCACAACACGGCGAAGCTGCCGCTGGTGGCCAGCACCGGAAGCGCCAGGCAGATCATCACACTCGTGATCGCGAGCACCGCGCGGCAGCCGAGTCGAACCACCAGCGCACCCGCGAGCGGCATCGCCGTCATCGAGCCCGCGCCGAGGCAGAGCAAGAGCAGGCCCAGCTCGCGCTCGTCGAGCGAGGCGTGCTCGCGTGCGAACGGCACCAGCGGCGCCCAGCCGGCGGTGGCGAAGCCAGAGATCAGGAACGCGAGCCGCGTCGACCGGATCTGCTTGGTGATCAGGTCAGCAGGCAAAGAGGCAGCGTGCATTGTCTTCCGTGGCGCGCGCCAGCTCTCGTCGAGACTCGCCACGCAGCTGGCTCATCACCTCGAGCACGCGCGCGACGTCCGCGGGTTCGCTGCGGGTGCGCTGCACGCCGTGTGGGACCTGGCTGGGCCCGTCGGTCTCCACCAGCAGACGATCGAGCGGGACCGCGGCCAGCCCGAGCCGCGGCTTGCGTGCGTTCTCGTGCGTGACGATGCCGCCAAAGCTGAACGACATGCCGAGCGCGACGTACTCCGGCACCAGCTCGGCCGGTCCGCCGTACGCGTGCATCACACCGGGCATCGCTCCGAACTCGCGCAACAGGGCGAGCATGCGCGCATGGGCACGCACGCAGTGCAGGATGATGGGCAGCTTCAGCTCGCGCGCCAGCCCGAGGTGATGGCGCACCACCTGCTCCTGCGTCTCCAGGTCCGCGCCGCCGCGCTTGCTGACGAACATGTCGAGCCCGCACTCCCCCACCGCCTTGGCGCTGGTGCGCGCGAGCCAGTCGGGCAAGGCACGCAGCGCCGCCGTTCTCTCCTCCGTGCTCAGCTCGTGCACGTAGAGCGGGTGCAGGCCCACCGCGCAGATCACGCGCGCATCACGGGCGGCGAGCGGCTCCAGGCGCTCCCACTCGTACGGCACGTAGCCGGGCACCATGATGCCGGTGACGCCCGCTTCGGTCGCACGCGCGAGCACGCCCTCGCGGTCGTCGTCGTACTCCTCCGCGTCGAGGTGGCAGTGGCTATCGAACACTGCCCAAGCCTGACTCAGACGGACGCGGGGTGCAGCGACGTCTTCTTGATCGGCTCGGGCGGCAGGCTGTCGCCGACGATGGTGCCGTCTTCCTGGAAGGCCTTGAGCTCCTCGACGATGCGTCGCACGTAGTCCTGGCGCTGGTGGAACGGCAGGAACGCGGCCTTGAAGCCGTTGAGCACGATGTGCTTGATGTCCGCCAGCGAGAGCCCGAGCTGCGTGTGGCACAGCCAGAGCTCACGCGACACGGTGGTGTCCGTGATCAGCCGGTTGTCCGTGTTGACGGTCACGCGCAGGCCGAGGTCGTGGAACAGCTTGATCGGATGGCTGGAGAGCTCGGGCACCGCGCCCGTCTGCACGTT
>JBEVNG010000502.1:0-8483 GCA_040508235.1 Polyangiales bacterium
CGGGCGCGTTCGTGTCCGCCGTCGGGCTGGCGAGCGTGGTCAACGACGGTCCGGTCGAGGGCACCTTGAAGTCGCATCGCGTAACCTTCGGCGTCGCCCCCACGCTGGGGGGCGGTGCGCTCGTCGCGAGCGGCCGGTTTTGATCAGGCTTCGAGGAACGAGCATGACCTCACTCGTCCGATGGTTCGCAGTCGTCACGTTGTTGGCCGTCTGCTCTGGCGTACGCGCCGAGGATCGCCTGCGCACGCTGGAGCGCGAGCTCGAGCTCCACGCCGAGCGAGGCAAGACGGAGCGCATCTGGAGCGGCGTGTTCTCGCTGGCCCTCGCGGGCACGCTGGTGCCGGCCGGGATCGTGATGCTCAAGCGCGATGACGACCTGGTGCGCTTGATCGGCATCGGCACGCTGGTCACCGGCGCGGTGCAGCTGCTGCGCTTGCCGGAGTTCATCTTCCCTTCGGACATGGAGCGCATGCGCGCCAGCCATCAGCGCCGCAGGGAGCGGCTGAGCGGCGCCGCGCTGGTGGCGGAGACCGAGCGCGAGTGGCGCGAGAAGGCGGCGCAGGAACACCGCGTGCGCAAGTGGATCGGCGCCTTCAACCTCGGGCTCGGCGTGGCGGCGCTGCCCGTGGGGCTCACGTTCATGCTGCGCGACCAGGTCGGCGACATGGAGCACCGCAAGCAGCTCAACGTGGGCTCCACGCTGCTCGGCATCGGCGTGGGCTACATCGGCGCCGCGGCGATGTTGCTGATCGCGGACGGACCCACCGAGAGCAGCTGGAAGGAGCACGCCGTCTCCATAGGCCTCGCGCCGGTCGCGTTCGGGGGCCAGCTCACGGCGAGCGGCCGCTTCTAGCGGAGGCCCCCCAGCGCGCGTACCTTGGTTGGCATGGCCACCTGGGACTTCAAGCTGCTCTACGACGGGGAATGCCCGCTCTGCGTGCGCGAGGTGCGCATGATGGAGAAGCTCAACCGCAAGGGGCGGCTGGTGCTGGAGGACATCGCGGCGCCGGACTTCGACGCCAGCCGCTACGGGCGCACGTTCGAGCAGCTGATGGGCTCGATCCATGGCGTACTGCCCGATGGGCAGCTGGTCACCGGCATGGAGGTGTTCCGACGCGCGTACGCCGCCGTCGGCCTCGGTGGGCTGGTCGCGCCCACGGCCTGGCCGCTGCTCAAGCCGGTGTTCGATCGCGCCTACACGCTGTTCGCGAAGAACCGACTGCGCATCACGGGCCGCTCGCAAGTTTGCGCGAACGGACGCTGCGCAGTACCCACGAAGTGAGTGCGCCTTCCTAACGTCCCGCTCGAGCGGTTTCGTCGATCGCCTGCCGTGCGCGAGGCGCTGCGCATGGCGCCCGCGCGCCCCAACATTCCCTCCGGCTTGCGCGCGGGCCTCGCCACCACGCTGCCGCTGCTGCTGTTCCCGTGGTTCCCGCACCACGAGCTGGCCTGGAGCAGCCTGGCCGGCTTCAACACGGTGCTGGTCGACAAGGGGGGCGCCTACCGCACGCGCGCGCTGAGCATGCTCGCGATGGCGCTGTTCGGCGCGCTCGCGGTGCTGCTCGGCACCTCGATCGCGGAAGAAGCCTGGCTGTCGGTGCCGATTGTGCTCGTGGTGGTGTTCGTCGGTGGCTTCATGCGCGTGTTCGGGGCCGAGGCCACCACGCTCGGGGTCGCCAGCTCGATCGCGTTCGTGCTCGCGCTCGCGCGGCCGGCGGCGGACTTTCACGCGTCGGTCCTGGCGGCGAGCTTCTTCGTGCTGGGCACGCTCTGGTCGGCGCTGATCTCGCTGGTGCTCTGGCCGCTGCGCCCGTTCAAGCCGTCGGCGGAGGCGGTGGCGGCGAGCCTGCTGGAGCTGGCCAAGGTCGCGGACAGCTTCGTCGGCGGCAAGGACGACGCGCCGGCGCAGGTCGCACGGCGTGCATTGCTCGGCCGCACGCGCGAGCTGATCGAGCTGGCGCGCGCGGCGCTCGGGACCTCACGGCGTGCGCGTCCGGGACCCAGCAGCAAGGGGGAGAAGCAGATCCGCATCCTGGAGGCGGCCGACCAGCTGTTCGCGGCGCTGACCGCGCTCGAGGACTCGCTGGTGCTGGAGCGCCCGCAAGATCTGCCCGACCTGCCGCGCTGGATCGACACCGTGGCCATGCGCGTCGGCGCGGAGCTGCGTCGCGCCGCGGAGGCGGTGGCCAGCGAGAAGCGCCTCGGCGCGCGCTCCATGCCGCGGCCCTCGTTCGCGAGCGTGGTCAGCGACATCGGCGAGCAACAGCGCACGGAAGAGTACGTGCCGCTGCTGCTGGCGCGCGCGCTGGAGCGTCTGGAGACGTTACTCGCGATCGCCGGCGAAGATCCCAGCGACGCCAAGAACGCCAGCTACACGCGCCCGCGCGAGCTGTCGACGCACGCTTCCTGGTCCTCGCTCGCGCGCGATCAGCTCACGCTCGACTCCGCGATCTTCCGCCACGCGCTGCGCATGGCGATCAGCACCGCGATCGCCGTGCGCGCGATGCACTGGCTGGAGGTCGAGCACGGCTACTGGGCGACCTTGACCTGCCTGGTGATCATGCAGCCGCACGGCTCGGCCACCTGGACCAAGGCGCTGCAGCGCGTCGGCGGCACCGTGCTCGGCGCGGGCGTGGCGATGGGCGTCGCCAACTTCGTGCACGAGGGCCCGCTGTTGATCGCCTGCGTGTTCGTGTTCGTCGCGCTGGGCATGGCGCTGTTGCCCATCAACTACGGCGCGCACGCGGTGTTCCTGACGCCGGCGTTCGTGCTGCTCGCGGAGACGCAGGCCGGCAACCTCGACCTGGCGGTGCCGCGCGTGATCAACACGCTGATCGGCGCGTTCATTGCGCTGCTCGGCTCGCGCTTGCTGTTCCCGATCTCCGAGCGCGACCAGTTCCGGCCGCTGATCGCGAGCGCGATCGGCAAGCTGCGCGGCCTGCTGGCGGTGGCGGCGATGCCGATGCCGCGCGCGCAGGGAGCGCTGCGGCAGGCGCGCACCGAGCTCGGTCTGGCGCTGCTCAACGCGGAGGCCTCGTACCAGCGGCTGCTGACGGAGAGCTCGATCCTGCCGGACGAGAGCGAGGCGCTGCTGACGCTGCTGCTCTACACGCACCGGCTGTCGTCGGGCTTCATCGCGCTGGCGCTGGTCGGCGGCAGCCACGTGCATGCGCACCTGCAGCAGGAGAAGGGCGAGCTCAAGGTGGAGCTGGCCGAGTTGGAGCAAGCGATCCGGGAGCGCTCGCACCCACCCGCCCGCTCGCGCGTGTCGACGGCGCCGCTCGCGCTCGAAGCGCGCGGTTTCTCCGAGCGCGAGCCAAACTTGGCGGCCGATGCGCTCGACGGCGACGAGCGCGTCGACGTGCTGTTCGAGCAGCTCGACGTGCTGCGCAACGCGGTGCTGCGCTGGAACGAGCTGGAGTCCGAGAGCGAAGTGATCGCCGCGTTCTGATCACTCCGCGGGCGAAGCCGCGAACCCCGTGTGCTCGACGCGCGCGGGCGCGGCACGGCGCTGCGCCACCACCTGGCCCGCCAGGAACCTGGCTGCGGGGGCGAACACTTCCTGCACCACGTTGCGACCGAAGGCGATGTCGCAGTGGCCGTAGTCGCACTGCACGCCGTTGGCGCGGGAGAGCAGCACGAACTGCTTGTCCAGGCCGGGCACGTCGCGACCCCAGGCGTCGTAGCCGGCGCGCACACAGTCCTCGGGCGCGAGCCAGTCGACGCCGCCGGCGAAGAACAGCGCCGGCACGTTCACGCGCGACAGCCCGTTGAGCACGGGCATGCCGTCGACGGTGATCTCGCCGCCGGTCTTGGCCCAGCGCATGAAGTCCGAGCCGAGTCGGCCCGGGATGTTCTCCCAGACGTCGCACAGCATGCCGCGCTCGATCTTGCGGTCGACGTTCTCGACGTTGTAGAGCCGGCCGAGCACGCGCGACGGAACCAGCCGCGGCGCGAAGGCGATGCTGCCGAGCAGCGAGCGCAGCAGCGGCGTGGGCGTGTACGCGGGCGGCAGGAAGTGCAGCGCGCCGATCACGCCGAGCGGTCGCACCTTGGCGGGCGACGCGAACACCACCACCCGGCGCACCAGGCGCGCCTCCACCGTGCGGTCGAGGCCGGCGTAGGCGAGCATGCCGCCCATCGAGAACACCGCGAGGTCGAGCTGACGCTGGCGCGTGCGCGCCAACACCGCGGCCACCGCGCCGGGGAAGTCGTGCTTCACCATCGACGCGAAGTCGCTGTTGGCGCCGCTGAACAGGCGGAACGAGCGGCGCCCGCTGCGCAGCGTCACCAGCCACACGTCGCGGCCCTCGCGGTGCAGGTGGCGTGCGAACGAGTAGTCCGCGTGCGTGTCGTGGTTGCGGTGGTTCATCGCCAGGCCGTGGATCATCAGAACGGGCGTGGGATCCCGCGGCTCGATGGGCGTCGCGATCCGGCGCAGCTCGATGATGCCGCCGTCGGGCATGTGCAGCGTCTCGACCGACTCGTAGCTCGGCTCGCTGGCGAACATCCAGTGCGACACGCGCAGGTGCAGCAGCCAGAGCGTCAGGCCGATCGCGCAGTTCACCAGCGTGACGATGCCGATCACCAGCCAGAGCGTGGACACAGTCCCTCCAAAGTAGGTGGCATACAGCGCAGGCAGGCTAACCGACTTCGTGTAGGTCGGTGAGCGCAAAGGTTTGTCTGTCCAAGCCTTTGTTGTCCCCTCAGCCCGGACAGGGTGGCCGAGGATGACCGTACGGTTGCCGCTACGACAGCGTGAGTACAACGCGCTGTGAGCGAGGCCACCTCAGCCCGAGAGCCGCTCGATCATCTCCAGCGCCACCGGCGCCGACCAGTCGCGCGCGCCGTCGATGCGCATCCGAATCACGCCCTCGGGATCGATGATCCAGGTCTCCGGGTAGAGCCGCGAGCCGAACTTGTCGCGCACCACGGACTTGTCGGGATCGAACAGGACCTTCAGCTGCGAGTTGGGCTTGATCACCGCGGCGACGTCGCCCCAGCCCTTGTCGGTGCTGATCGTGACGACCTCGATGTCGTCGCGATCCTTGGCCACCAGCGACAGCTGCTCGAACGACGGCATCTCCTCCACGCAGGGCTGGCAGGTGATGGTCCAGAAGTTCATCACCACCGTCTTGCCGCGGTGATCCTTCAGCCGCCACTCGTTGCCGTCCTTGTCCTTGAGCGTGAAGTCGGGCGCGAGCCGGTCGTTGCCGAAGTAGTGGAGCTTGGGTTGCTCGCCGTCGCGAAAGCCCTCGAAGGCCTCGTCGCCGATCAGCGCGCGCAGCGGGATCTCCTTGCGGCGCAGCTCTCCCTCGGCGAACCCGCGCACCATCATGAACGCGAACGGCGCCCCGATCAGGAACGCGAGCACCGCCGCCAGCTTGTCGGCCTGCAGGTTCATGTCAGCGGATCCTCTCGGCGCGGCGGGCGCACGCGCTCTCCGGCGCGCTCGAAGTACGGGCCCTGCTCGTCTTCCTGCAGCCACTCGCCGAGCTGCACCGCGGCGTGCGACTCGAAGCGCGCGGCCTCGCCGAGCGCCGTGCAGTAGAGCACGCTGTCCGGCCCCTCGCGCAGCGTGCGGAAGTCGAGCTCGACCTCGCGATCGTTCGAGAGCCGCAGCGTGGCCTGGTCGCCGTCGAGCTTCACCCAGCGCACGAAGTAGGGCGCACCCTCCAGCGTGACGTAGGCCCAGTTGATCTCGTTCTTCAGGCACCAACGCCCGTCTTCGGCGCGCTCGAGCCAGCGGTCGAAGGCGCGGGCGAGCTTGTCGTTGTCGATCGGGTCGCCGTCATGCGACCACTTGCCGTCCGCGCTGCGCCGGATGGTGGTCTCGCGGGAGAGGCCGAACGGGATGTTCGTCGGTTCCATCACGAACACTCTTGCATCGCCGGGCGCTTCTGCCAACCGGGCAGAAAGCGGGAAATCTCTGGAAGATGCGTGCTACGAGGAGCGTCTGGCTAAGCGGTGTCAGAGCCTCGAGAACCACGTGAATCGCTGTTCGTGAGGACGCCTCGCTGGCGGCTCCTGGTGGCGGCGCTCGCGGTGGTCGCCGTCGCGTTCTGGGCCCTGCTCGAGACCGAATACGTGCGCGCCAAGGTCAGCGACAAGCTGGCCCAGGCGGTGCGTGACGAGCTCGGCCTCGACGCCAGCCTGGGTGGGCTGTCCTTCCGGCTGCCATTTCGTGTCGCCGCTTACTCCATCCGCCTGAACCACCCGCGCCACGGCAACCTGGTCAGCGCGCGTGAGCTGGTGGTGGTGCCGTCGTTCTGGGGCCTGTTGCGCGGTGAGCTGAAGCTCAAGCGGCTTATCATCCAGGGCGCGCGGGTGCGGCTCCGCGTGCGGGACGGCGCGATCGTCAACCTGCCGACCTTCAAGGCGACCGACCGCCCGCTCGACGACGCGCCGCCGAAGTTCCCGCTCGACGAGCTGGTGATCCAGCGGGCGCAGGTGTCGGTCGACGCCAACCCGAGCTACTCGATGCGCCTCGATGGCGTGAACCTGGTGGCGCGCGTCGCCGACGGAACGCGCGTGAACCTCCAGCTCTCCACCGGCCAGGGCAAGCTGGAGTGGGCCACCGGCAGCGAGACCATCGAGCGCGCGGTGATCAGCGGCCGCTATCGCCCCGACGCGATCGAGCTCGACAAGGTTCGCTTCGACAGCAAGGTGCTCAAGCTCTCGCTGAGCAAGGCCGCCTTCGAGCCGGACGTGATGGCGTACCGCGGTCAGGCCAAGGTCGAGGTCGATCTCGCGCGCTTCGAGAAGCTGCCGCACGGCCTGTCGCTGCCGGAGCTCGACGGCGGCATCAGCTTCGACGGCAGCGTGCAGGGCAAGGGCGCGCACTGGCAGCTCAAGGGCGACGTACACGGCGAGAAGCCGGTGATGGCGCACTTCGGCTTCGGCCACCTCGACCTCAAGATCGACGCCAACGAGCGCGAGGTGCTGCTGCTGCCCGGCAGCAAGGGCCGCATCGTCGAGGACGGCGGCCTGGTGATGCTCGATGGCAAGCTCGGCCTGTCCAAGGAGCTGCCGCTCGACATCAAAGCCGACGTGAAGCATCTGGTGTTCCAGAAGCTGATGCTGCAGCTCGGCACCACGCCCGACTGCATCGTCGACTGGCACCTGCGCGGCGCGTTCCGGCTCAAGGGCACCGCGAACCCGGTCAACATCAGCGGCCCCATCTGGGCCGACGTGCCGGTGTTCAAGGCGTTCACCGGCGCCTACCACGACCCGACGTCGCGCGAGATCATCGGCATCCACGACCAGGGCCACGTCAGCGGCAAGGTGGTGATTCGGCCGGATGCGCTGCGCTTCGAGAACCTGCACGGCACGCTGCCCAACACCGACATCATGGTGAACGTGCACCTCGGCTTCGACGACAAGTTCAGCGTCACGGCGCGCGGCGACAGGTTCGATCTGGGCGACTCCACGGGCATCTTGCGCAGGCCGGTGGGAGGCCGTGGCTCGTTCTCGCTCGACGTCGGTCCCACCTACGAGCAGGCGGGCCTCACGGGTGCGCTGGAGTTCGCCGACTTCGCGTTCTGGGGCGAGCCGATAGGCCACCTCAAGGCGCGCGCGGCGCTGGAGAAGCAGGGCAACGCGGTGCGCTTCACCGGCACCGAGGTCACCAAGAACAGCTCGCACTACTTCGTCGACGACATGGTGCTCGACTTCTCGCAGCAGTTCGAGCTCACCGCCAAGGCGCGCTTCGAACAGCTCGCGCTGGCCGACTTCTACGACACGGTGCAGGTCAACGAGGACCCGGACTTCACCGCGTACCAGGGCAAGCTCAAGGGCCAGGCCAGCGCGCGCTACACGCTCGGCTTCAAGGACGACAGCCCCGACGGCACGCTGGTGGTCGACGCGGATCTCGACGTGATGGAGCTGACCGCGTACGGCCTCGACTTCGACGGCGGCAAGCTCGACGCGCGCTTCACCTGGGGCAACCCCGCGCTCGGCACGCGCGGCGCCAAGCTGGAGCTGAACGAGCTGCACGTCACGCGGCAGCGCGGGGCGGTCTGGGTGCGCGGCAACATGGGCTACGGCGGGCAGCTGCGCGCGACCGTGCTGGCCGAGGCGCTGCGCCCACGCGAGCTCAGCGTGCTGCGCGACAACGGGCTCGCGCTCGAGGGTGAGCTGAACATCGCAGGCACGCTGCGCGGCACGCTCGACGTGCCGGAGGCCGCGCTCGACGTGGAGCTGGTGGGTATGCAGCTGGCCGGCCGCCCACTCGGCGATGGCCACGCCAAGATCCACGTCACCCAGCGCAACGCGCCCTGGGTGCAGCAGGCGCTGAGCTTTCCCGCCGAGACGCTCGCCGACACGAAGGAGCCCTGCCCACGCGCGCGCCAGGCGCTGGCCAAGGCCACCTGGAGCAAGGGCCTGCTGCACGACGGCACACGCGCGCCGGCGCAGGCGATCCTGTTCTGTGGGCCGCTGCTGCGCGACAAGGTCGAGGCGGATCTGGCGCTCGGGCTCGACCC
>JBEVNG010000404.1:0-5504 GCA_040508235.1 Polyangiales bacterium
CGTGATAGTCAGCTGCGCGGTCACGCGCCCGCCCACGATGTCTCCATCACTCGGGGTCGAGACGACGATCGTCGGAGGCTTGCTGTCCACCTTGACCACCACGTTGTGGGTCGACGTGGCCGCGACCGGGCTGCGCGCGTTGGTCGCGCTGACGTTGACCTTCAGCTCGGAGATCGGGGTGTTGCCCACCAGCGTCTTGAAGTCGACCGGGTAGCTGTACACGTTGCCGTCGCGCGTGGGCGTCACCAACTCGTCGCGCAGGAGCAGCTTCACGTCCTGCACCGCCGCGGCGCTATCGCCCGTAATCAGCGGCGACGGCTCGACCGTGAACTTGATCGTGAACTCGGTCTCGTTCTTCTTGTCGTCACCCCGCGGCACGATCGACATGTCGTTGAGGTTGTCGAACACGATCTTCGGACCACCGTCGTAGAACGTGCCGATCTGGTTGAAGTTGCTGAGTGGCGTGGGCGTGGTGGTATCCGTCGCGACACAGCGTACCGTCACTGGGCCGGTGGGGACCTGGGACAGCGACACGCTGCCCTTGAAGGTGTCGACGCCCTGCGACGTGAGCGGGGCCTCGTCGAGCTTCTCGTTCTTGGTGTCGAACAGCTGGACCATCACGCTCGAGAGATCGACCGGTGTGCCGCCCGCGCGCTGCTTGGCTTCGCAGATCACCTCGAGCGAGCTGCCCACGATCGGCGGTCCCGCGAGCGGATCGGTCAGCGGGCTGAGGTTCTTGAGCTCGACCGCGGGGCCGGCGCTGCCGCCGTCGGGGAGTTGGGCGTCGGGGATTACGCCGCCCTCGCGAGTGCCGCCGCCGCCTCCTATGCGCGCGTCGGGCCAGTCGCCGCTGTCGCGCTCGTTGACGTTGACGCTGCCGCCTTCTTTCTCGTCGCATGCCACCAACGCGGCGACACACAACACCAACAGCCCGCTTACGCGCATGCCCAAGATCCCCCCGCGCGATCTTCTCGTACAAGCGAGGGACGCGAAAGGGGATTGCCGATTGGTATGGGTGTGCGGCGTGTGCGCACAACGCGCACTACTCGAACAGCGGGTCGCCCTTGAGCAGCGGCGACAGGTCCTGCTCGCTGCCGCGCAGCGTCGATCCGTCGAGTGAATTGGCGTCCGCTTGCGAGAGATCGACGGGCGGCGCGAACACGCGATCGTGGAACGCGGCGAGCAGCTTGCCTGCAAGCACCTCGGCACCCTCGTTGCTCTTGGCCTCCGCGCGCGCACACGCCAGCTGTGCACCCGATGGTCCAGTTACACACGCTTCGCCCTGCGCGCGGTCGGCGTTCACCGTGATGAGCAGCCCACGCTCGCCGACGTCGAAGCGCGGTGAGCTCTCCAGGCCCTCCACGAAGGCCTCGCTCACCGCGTCGCCCGACGCGCGCAGCTTCACGGGCAGCGCGATGCGCTGACGACGCAGCACTCCGGGATCGATCTGCATCGCGCGCTCGTAGTCGCCGTACGCCAGGTTGTGATCACCACGCTCGTCGCGCAGCTGACCCAGCAGCGCCAGCACGCGCGCGCGCAACAGCAGCTCCGCGTTGGGCAAGCCCTCGTGCGCGCTCTTGAGCAGGCGCTCGGCACCGACGTCATCGCCACTCGCCAGCGCGGCTTCGCCCTCGAAGGCGTCGTAGTAAGCCGGCGCGGCGGAGCGCTTGTCGTCGGCGCGCGCACGGAGGATGGCGGCACGCGACGCGCCCCCGCCGACGGCGCCGATCAGATCGCCCGCCAGCCACGGTGGCATCACCGCCGAGCGCGCGGTGCCGATCTGGAAGCTCCCCTCCAGGTGCTCGCCCTCGCTCACCGCACGCACGGCCTTGCGCGCGCTCAGCCACGCCTCGCTGCGCTCCATCCAGGCCTTGCCACGGGCCGCCACGCGCTCGTACCACGGCGCCAGCGCGGCCTGCTCCAGCGTGCGCTCCGCCAACATCAGGTGCGCGGCGCGGTCGAGCAGCGCCGCCACGCTGCGATCCTGCGCGGGATCGCGGCTGTTGTGGCCACGGCGATCGGGCGCGACCATCGCCTTGCTGGTCACGCGCAGCGCATCCTCCGGGCGGCCGGCCACCACGAAGAACGAGCTCAGCGCGCGCCGGTTCTCGTTGCGGTCGCTCTCGCGCACGTGCGGCGGACGCGAGCTGCGGTAGTTGCCGATCTCCTTGAGCGAAGACAGCACCTCGCTCAGCCGCGCCTCGCGCAGGTACAGCTCCGCCAGCTCGGACCACGGGTTGCCGTACCAGGCCGTCGACACCTCGGTGGCCTCGCGGTCGATGCGCTCGGCCTCGTCCAGCTTGAACACCGAGCGCGACGCCTCGGCGAAGTTCATCAGGTCGGCGGGGTCCTGCTCGTTGCCGAGGCTGCGCGCGTTGTCCATCGCACGCTTGCAGGCGACGTAGCTGGCGTCGTCACGACCGGCCTCGAACTCGACGGCGCACAGCGCATTGAGCGCGATCTCGCGCTGGCGCGGATCGTCGGTGGCGATGCCCTGGGCGGCGGCGGTGCGCGCGTCGTCGAAGCGGCGCAGCTTCATCAGCGGCCAGGCACGCTCCGACAGGTGGTCCGGATCGTACAGCTCGTTGTAGCGCGCGAGCAGGCCGAGCTTCTTCTCGTGTTGCTCGATCTCACCGTACGCGTTGGCCAGCGACAGCAGCATGCGCGTGTGCCAGCGCCAGGGCTGCGACTCGCTGGGTGTGGGCCCGTACTTCTGCTCGAACAGCGCACGCGCCTGCTCGAAGTTGTAGACCGCGCGCGGGAAGTTCGCCTCGGCGTCGTGCTCGACCTCGCCCAGCACATAGAGCGCCACGTACGACTGCGGGTTCTTGGCCAGCACCGCCTGCGCCAGCTCGCGCGCGCGGATCAGCTTGCCGCTGACCGCCGCGTAGAACGCCTCCAGCTCGGACGGCGAGGCCTCCATGCCCACGGGCGCCTGCAGCAGCTGCTCCAGCTGCGCGCTCGCGCTCGCGGGGGCCGCCAGCGCCACGCACAGCGCTATCGCCCTGACAGTCTTCAACGGGCGAGGCTCATGCGCGCGAGCTTCTCGATCGCGGGCGTCAGCGCGTCGCGCACCACCGGGCCCACGTCGTCGATGCCCGGCGCGGGCTCGATGCGATGCGCGAACACGTGCGGCGCCAGCGCGGCCACGTCCTCCGGGCTGACGTAGTCGCGGCCCTTGAGCAGCGCGCGCGCCTGCAGCGCCGGCAACAGCAGCACCAGCGAGCGCGTGGACACGCCGCTGACCAGCCGGTTGTCGTTGCGCAGCGCGGCCGCCACGTCGACCAGCGCCTCGCGCACCGCGGCGTGCAGCGCGACCTGCGAGCGCAGCACCTCGCGCGCCGCGATCACCTCGCTGCGCCGTGCACCGGGCAGCTCGGCGGCGCGCTGCAGCCGCGGCGCCGGGTAGTCGCCGAGCACCTGCAGCTCGTCCGCGCGCGCGATGTGCGTCATGCGGATCTTGAACAGGAAGCGATCGAGCTGCGGCCGCGGCAGCGGATACGTGCCCGCGAGGTCGAGCGGGTTCTGGGTCGCGATCACGAAGAACAGCTCATCGAGCGGGTGCGAGGTGTCGTCGATGGTGACCTGCTTCTCGGCCATCGCCTCCAACATCGCCGCCTGCACCTTGGGCGAGGTGCGGTTGATCTCGTCCGCCAGCACCACGTGCGCGAACACCGGACCGCGCCGGAACACGAAGCGGGAGGTCTGCGGTTCGAACACGGTGGTGCCCGTCACGTCGCTCGGCAAGAGATCCGGCGTGAACTGGATGCGCCGGAACGACGCGATGTGCGTGTCGCCGCCGTCGGTGGCGATCGCCTCGCCGAGCGCGCGTGCGAGCGTGGTCTTGCCGGAGCCGGGGAAGTCCTCGAGCAGCACGTGCCCATCGGCCAGCAACGCAACCAGCAACAGCTCGATCACTTCGTCGCGGCCGCGCACGGCCAGCTTGAGCCGCGCGCGCAAGCGCTCCGCCAGGGCCTGCGCTTGGGTGAGGTCGTAAGTGAGAGACATTCGGTTCCCTTTGAGGCGGCCGTCAGCGCGCCTTGAAGAAGCTCCAGGGCACGAGCGCACCCAACACGCGACGCCACCACTTGAACGTCGCGGCGCGCTCGCTGCGCGCACCACTCGCCAGCGCACCGAGCTCCGGCTTTCCGGACTGCAACGCACGCTGCGAGCCGAAGCGTACCCCCACGTGCAGCTGCGTCAGCCGCTCGAAGCTCGGCAAGCGAACACGACCGGCGAACGCCTCGCGCGACTCGCCTCGTTTTCGCGAGATCCCGAGCTCCGCGAGCCGGTCTAGCTCGGCTCGGTACGCCAACCGCGCCGACGCGGACAGCTGCGGGGCCACGAAGCGCCACAGCTTGATCAGGTACATCGCGACGAACGCGAGCACAATCGCGCGCCCCACCTGCGTGCCGGTCCAGCGCGCGAACTCCTTGAGCAGGTCCTTCCACTGCGCACCCGGCGGCGAGCCATCCGGCGGCAGCGGACGCACGCCGCGCGCGAGCTGCCCGAGCAGGCGCTGCAGGTCCGCGTCGGGCGGCTCGGGCGCCGGATCGAGCGTGCGCTGCGGCTGCACGTCGACGATCACCCAGCCCACGCCGTCGAGGTAGACCTCGGGCCAGGCGTGCGCGGCGCCGCTGGAGATCAAGATGGCCGAGCCACCCTGACGCGCCGACTCCTCGATCGCGTAGCCGGTGGCCACGCGCGCGGGCACACCCAGCGAGCGCATCAGGTACGTGGCCGCATGCGCGAAGTGCACGCAGTAGCCGACCTTGTCGCCGAACAGGAAGTCGCCGGTGGGATCGGCCGCCGCGGCGTGCTTGCTCTTCAGGCTGTAGGTGCCTTCCTTGCCGAGCCAGTCGCTGATCGCCCAGGCCTTGAGCATCGGGTCGTCCTTCACCTCGGGCGCCAGCTGCTCGTCCGCGATCTTCTTGGCCAGCTCGGAGTAGCGAGGATCACTCGGCAGCGCGAGGTACTCCTTGCGGTCGTCCGGGCTCCAGCGCGGATCGCCGGAGGCGCGGCCGAGCAGCGTCATGAAGTCGCCGGTCAGCGCGGACGACACCACGCGATAGACGCGGCGAAACCGCTCCGGGTTGGGGTTCTGCGCGGCCTGAAACTCCACCGGCGACTCCAGCCCGAACGGGCGCGTGTGATCGGCGAGCAGCGCCACCGTGCTCTCCAGCGTCGCCCGCTCGGCGCCCGCCTGCGGCGCGTTGGGCACCTCCAGCGCATCGACCGGGAAGCCCGCGCTGACGTCCTTGTCGAGCCCATCGCGCGTGGTGCCGATCAAGCGTCGGCCGTTGAACTGGCTGAACGCGCCCTGCCGGAAGTAGTAGATGCCGGTCGGCGGCGAGTAGTCGTCGTGCAGCAGCACCACCGCCACCGGCGTCTGCTTCTCCTTGTTCTGCTCCTGATCGCGGAACTCGAGGTTGTCGTTGTCGCGGCGCTCCTTGCCGCGAACCTGGCCGTGCGAGTCCGGTTTGTGCTTTCCCTCGGGCTTGCCG
>JBEVNG010000407.1:0-3967 GCA_040508235.1 Polyangiales bacterium
ATGTTTGATTCGTGGCGTTCGAAGTGGCTCGCGGCCCCGCTCGCACTCGCTGTCGCCTGTGCGGCTCCGGAAGAAGGCGAAGACGAGCTGGAGCTCGGCTCCACGCAGCAGGAGCTGATCCGTGATCAGACCAGCGGCGGCACGGCCGGCTTCCTGTGGGCGTTCCCGATCGGCCCGCTGCTGGTGCGCAGCAACGGCACGTTCGAGCCGCGCCTGGCGCCGCAGGTCGTGATCGACCAGGTCGACGCGCAGGGCAACACGATCAAGAACGTCGCGACCTACACGGGCAGCGTCAGCACGTTCGGCGAGCGCATCCTGCGCAACCTGACGCAGAAGTTCTACGTGGTGCGCTTCAAGAGCGGCTCCGCCAACCTCAACCCCGCGCTCAACTACCGCGTCAAGGTGCTGCCCGCCGCCGGCCAGCCCGCGCTCGGCTTCGCCGACATCGACGTGGTCAACAACGCGCTCGACTACCTGCGCGTCGACCGCAACAAGTTCGTGCCGCTGCTCAAGGGCGGCACGCTCGCGATCCGCTTCCGCATCGACAAGAACGCGGTCGACAAGGACGGCGACGGCGTCTTCGACTGGCTCGACAACTGTCCCGGCGTGAAGAACCCGCCGGTCAGCGTGCCCGCGGACGTGCCGCCGGTGACGTCGCGCCCCGGAGGTAGCTGCGACACCGAGACCAGCAGCTGCGATCCGCAGGACCAGCCGCTCAATCCGCTCGCACCGCGGCAGCCCGACAGCGACAACGACGGCGTCGGCGATGCCTGTGACTGCCCCGCCGGCCAGGTCGGAACGCCGCCCTACTGCGACGCGCGCAAGGCGTTCACCACGCTCTGCCAGTGCGACGACCAGACGCTGTTCGAGACCTGCACGGATACCCCCGGCGGCGCCGGCGAGCCCACGGGCTGCGTCGCGATCTGCAACGCGGGCGGTCACGGCGGCGGCATCAGCACGGGCAACTCGCTGCCTGGCGATCCGGCCTGCGATCCGAGCGCACCGTGCCCCAGCGGCTACGAGCCGCGTCAGCCGGGCAAGGCGTGCAAGGACATCGACGAGTGCGACCGGGATACCGACGGCTGCGAGATCAACTTCATCTGCCGCAACACCAGCAGCTCGTTCGCTTGCCTGCGCTGCGCGGAGGGCTCGCAGAACGACGGCAACGACGTCTGCACGCCGCTCTGACGTTTGGTGTGAGCGCGCTCGGCGATGCGCCGCATGCGTAGTAGCCTCGCCTCCGCCGCCGAGCCGCGTCTCGGCGCGGAGGAGAACGAATGAGCATCAGCAAGTGGGCGCCACTCTTGGCGCTCGGCGCGTGCAGCTGGACGATGGCGCAACCGCTGGACGTGCTTTCGATCAGCGACGAGCTGCCGGTCAAGAACCGCAGCTCGTTCTCGGGTGCGCTCGCCAACGAGTCGTTCCAGCTCGGCAGCTACTCGGTGGCCGAGGTCGACCGCAAGTGGAACAGCACCGAGAGCGCCTCCTTCTTCGGCATCGACGCCGCGCGCACCGTCGGCGGCTACGCCTACAAGTTCCTCGCCGGCGGCACGCAGCTGAAGGGCGAGTGCGCCACCGAGGACAGCAAGTCCGGCAAGGACCTGGGCGGCGGCTGGTCGTCCGAGAAGACGTTCGCCAAGCTCGGCTGCCGCTGCAGCGACAGCCAGGGCGCCGTCACGCTGACCGTCGGCGGCGGCGACGCCGCGTCCTACGAGGGCGCCGTGACGTCGCCCGACGTCGAGTACAAGGTGCAGGCGATCACCCAGCGCACCAAGGGCCCGAGCAGCCGCGAGCCGCTCGGCTGGCGCATCGACAGCAACGATGCACCCCTCGGCGCCGTCGACCTCAAGCGCCCCGGCCTGGTCTGGATCAGCCGCTCCGTGGAGGGCCGCCAGCGCGAAGACCTGGCCTGCCTGTTCGCCGGCCTCCTGCTCTACCTGCCCAAGTCCAGCATCGAGCACTGACGCGGGCGGCTGTCCGCTTCAGCCGTGCTGCCAGACCAGGTTCTGCAGACTGAGCTTGCCTCCGAGCGCCGTCGCGTCGAGCGCGCGCAGGTCCTCGTCATCGACGGACCAGCCGAGCGCGCCCGCGTTGTCCTCGGCCTGGCGCTTGTTCTTGGCGCCAGGGATCGGCACCGCGCCCTTGGCGATCAGCCAGTTGAGCGCGACCTGGCTCGGCGTGCGCTCGTGCTTCTTGCCGATGCGCTTGAGCGCCGCGACCACCGGGTCGACCAACTTCATGGGATGATCGGAGAACTGGCGCGAGCCAGGCGGCGGGTTGGCGGACGAGTACTTGCCGGTGAGTCGGCCCTGGCCGATGGGCGAGTACGCCAGCACCGTGACGCCGAGCTGCTTGCAGCCCTCCAGCAGACCGCTGGTCTCGGGCGCGCGACGCAGCAGCGAGAACTCCACCTGGTTGGTCGCGAGCGCGAGCCCGCGCGCCTGGAGCTCACGCTGCATCGAGCGCGTCTCGCGCAGCGAGTAGTTGGAGACGCCGATCGCCTTGAGCAGGCCCTGCTGGTGCGCGAGGGCGAGCGCGTCGGCGAGCGTCGCGTGCGAGCGCAGGCTGATCGGCCCGTGCAGCTGGTAGAGCTCGACCTGCGGCACACCGAGCCTGTCGAGCGACGCACGCAGCGCGTCGACCAGCGCGACCTTCACGTTGAGCTTCCACGGCGCCGGGAAGAACTTGGTGGCGAGCTGCGGACGCGGCAGCGCGGCATCGTGATACTGCGCGAGCAGGCGTCCGATGATGCGCTCGCTCTCGCCGCGCCCATAGACCTCCGCCGTGTCGAGCAGCGTGACGCCCGCGCGCAGGCTCGCCTCGTACGCCTCGCGAATGCTGGCCTCGCTCAGGCTGGCGTCGTACCCGCCCATGCCCCACACGCGCTTGTCGCCCCAGGCCCAGGTGCCGACACCGAGCCGCGGGATCGTCACGTTCGTGCCGGCGAGTTGGATGGTCGCGTTCATGCCCCTTCGTACCACGCGGCTCGCGCGTGCTAAGCACATTCATGCCCGCACGAGTGGTCGATCCGGCCGTGATCGCGGCCTCCTTTCGCACGCAGGTGCGCGCCGAGCTAGCCGCGCTGCCTCACCCGCTGACCCTGGTCGGCTTGCTCGCGGAGGGCCACGCGCCCAGCGCGACCTACGCCGAGTACACGCGCAAGGGCTGCACGGACGTGGGCATGAACTTCGACCTGCGCACGGTCACGCCGGCGGATGCCGAGCGCGCGGTGCGCGACGCCAGCGCGGATCCCGCGGTGCACGGCATCCTGGTCTACTACCCCATCGCGGGCGCCGCCGACGGCTGGCTACGCGAGCTGGTCGATCCGCGCAAGGACATCGAGGGCCTGCACTCCTACTGGGCGCGCTGCCTGTACGAGAACCGTCGCTTCGTGGACGCCGAGCGCACCCGGCAGGCCATCCTGCCGTCGACGCCGCTGGCCGTGCACAAGCTGCTGGAGGCCGCGGGCGCGTTCGGCGCCGGGGCGCGTCCACTCGAGGGCGTGAAGGCGGTGGTGTTCAACCGCAGCGAGGTGGTCGGCTATCCGCTGGCCGCCATGATGGCGCACGACGGCGCGAGCGTGGTGTCGTTCGACGTCGAGGGCGCGCGGCTGTTTCGCTCCGAGGCGGACGGCGAGGCGCACCGCAGCGAGCCCGCCCGGATCTCGCGCGCGGAGGCGCTGGCCGAGGCCGACGTGATCGTCACCGGCGTGCCAAGCCGCGCCTTCCCGCTGGTGCACGCGGACGAGCTGAAGGCCGGCGCCACCTGCGTCAACTTCTCCACCCTCAAGAACTTCGACGACAGCGTGCTGCAAAAGGCGAGCGTGTTCGTGCCGCGTGTGGGCCCCATGACCGTCACCATGGCCCTCCGCAACACCCTGCGCCTGTACAAGCACCAGCACGCTTGACATAAATGAACGTCCGGTTCATTTATGTCCTTGATGGCTCAGTTCCTCAAGGAAGACGTC
>JBEVNG010000418.1:0-15825 GCA_040508235.1 Polyangiales bacterium
TACCACGACCGCGACCTGCCCACCGAAGAGGTCAGCGAGCGCGCCAAGGAGCTCGACCGGCTGCTCGAGCGCATGGGGCCCATCAACCTCACGGCGATCGACGAGTTCGAGGAGCAGAGCAAGCGCTACGACTACCTGATCGCCCAGAAGGCGGATCTCGACTCCGCGATCGCGCAGCTGGAGCAGGCGATCAAGCAGATGAACCGCGAGAGCAAGAAGCTGTTTCGCGACACCTTCGACTCGGTGTCGGTGCGCTTCTCGCAGATCTTCCCCAAGATGTTCGGCGGCGGCGAGGCCTCGCTCAAGCTCACCAACCCCGACGACATGCTCGACACGGGCATCGAGATCCTGGCGCAGCCTCCGGGCAAGCGCCTCGGCTCCATGGAGCTGATGAGCGGTGGTGAAAAGGCGCTGACCGCGGTGTCGCTGATCTTCGCCCTGTTCCAGCACAAGCCGTCGCCGTTCTGCCTGCTCGACGAGGTCGACGCGCCGCTCGACGAGGCCAACATCGGCCGCTTCGCCGAGGCGATCCGCTCGATGACGCACCACTCGCAGTTCATCGTGATCACGCACAGCAAGCGCACGATGGAGATCGCCGACGTGCTCTACGGCGTGACCATGGAGCGCCCCGGCATCAGCACGCTGGTCAGCGTCGAGCTCCGCCAGGGCTCGCAGAAGCGCAACGAAGACCGCCGCTCCGCGGTCGCCTGAGCGCGTGCGCCTCGTCCTCCTCTGCGCGCTCCTGTTCGCGTGTGATCGTCCGGCGCCTCCCAAGGCGGAGGCTGCCGACGGCGTCTCGCGTGTGGTCGAGCACGAGGGCGTGGCGTGGCGCGTGTTCGACCTCGACCTCCGGCGGGTGAAGCTCGCGCTCCTGGGCCAGGCGGAAGGCGAGCCGCGCACCTTCAAGGCGCTGGACCTGAAGGGCGAGCGACTGGTGATGGCGACCAACGCCGGCATCTTTCAGGACGACCGCACGCCCAACGGCCTGCACGTGGAGCGCGGCCAGGAGCTGCATGCGCTCGAACGCGCGGACGGCGAGGGCAACTTCTACCTCAAGCCGAACGGCGTGTTCTGGGTCGATGCGCGCGGTGCGCACGTGGCGGCGAGCGAGCGCTACGCACCCGAGGGCGAGGTCGTGCTCGCGACGCAGTCGGGGCCGCTGTTGCTCGACCGCGGCAAGGTGCACCCGAAGTTCACGTCACCCGGCACCAGTCGCAAGGTACGCAGTGCCGTCGGCGTCGACGCACGTGGACACGTGCTGGTCGCGTTCTCGCGCGAGCCGGTGTCGTTCATCGACAGCGCCACGCTGTTCCAGCGCCTGAAGTGCAAAGACGCGCTCTACCTCGACGGTGAGATCTCCGGCGTGCTCACGCCCGAAGGCATCGAAGGCTTCCAGCACCACGAGTACGGCGGCCTGCTGGTCGCGACCGAGCGCTAGTCGTCGCGCGAGACGCGACCGCGGGTGGCCTTGGTCTTGCCGCGGGCTTTCTTTTCGTCGACGCGGCGGGCCTTGGCGCGCTTGCTGGGCTTGGTGGCCACGCGGGTCTTGGGGCGGACGAGGGCCTTGGTCACCAGCTCGGCGAGCTTGGTGCGCGCGTCCTCCAGGTTGCGGCCTTGCTCGCGGTGCTCCTGGCTGACTACGTGGATACGGCCCTCGCCATCGACGTTGCGTCCCGCGAGGGCGACCATGCGCATGCGCGTTCCGGGCTCGAGCCAGGGGATCTCGCGCGGGTCGAGCGTGAGCTGGACCTTGCTCTCCGTGCGGTTGACGTGCTGCCCGCCGGGCCCGGAGGCGCGCGCGGTCTTCACGTCCAGGGCGCGGCCTGGGATCACCTTGGTGCGGGAGATGGGCAGGTCTTCGTGCATACGCCAGCCGCTGGAGGATACGCGCGCCACCGAAAGATTGCTAAGCTTCGCGCCACGGTTTTTCAGGAGGCTGCGTGGTGCGGAAGTCGTTGTTGGCAGTCTGCCTGGTGCTCGGCGCGTGTGCGTCGCGCGAGCGGGATGAAGGAACCACCTCGGCTCGGCTGCTGGAGCACGAGGACGAGGACATGCAGCGCGCGCTCGGGGGCAGCCGCTTGCAACCCGAGGACGAGCCGGACGAGGACCCGCTGGTCCAGGTGTCCCGCAAGATCGAGGAAGACAAGGGCGCGAGCGATCAGCCCAAGGCGGTCGAGCAGCACGACGACCACGCCGAGCAGGCGAACAAGAAGGTCGGCGTGAAGGGCATCCACGGCACGCTCTCGCCGTTCGACGTCAAGGTCACGATGGAGAAGCAGGCCAAGGCGTTCGGCAAGTGCCACGAGCCGCGCGCGCGTAAGGTGCCCGCACTCGCCGGCGGCGTGGAGTTCAACATCCGCGTGCTGGCCAGCGGCGAGGTGGCCGACGTGCACGTGCGCCAGTCGGATCTCGGCGACCGCGTGCTGGAGCGCTGCATGAGCGACGTGATCCGCAACACACGCTTCCCCGCGCCGCACGGGGGCGAGGCCACGGTGCAGTACAACATGGCGCTCGCACCCGGTCGCAAGCATCGCGCGCCAGAGGCGTGGGACAGCGAGCGCATCGAGAAGGTGCTCAAGAAGAACCGCGGCGAGCTGCTGGAGACCTGCGAGGTCAAGCGTCCGGGCTCGATCACCGTCACGGCGTACGTGTCCAAGCGCGGCAAGGTGCTGGCCGCTGGCGTCGCGGCGCCGGACGACAAGGCGGCCGACAAGTTCGACTGCATCGCGGACACGCTGCGCACGTGGTCGATGCCCAAGCCGCGCAAGGGCATCGCCAAGGTCAGCTTCCCGCTCAAGGGGTGATTGTCGCGCGCGCGTGGCGGCCCCATGAACGCGCCATGAGCGAAGTCCCCAAGGGTCGCATCGGCCGGCTTGCCCGCCTGGCCATGATGGGTGCGCGCAGCGGCGCCGGCATGCTGATGGGTGGCGACGCAGCCGCCGCGAGCGCCGCGCAGGTGCTCGGCAACCTGCGTGGCTTGGCCGCGAAGGTGGGCCAGATGGCCAGCTACGTGGACGGCGTGGTGCCGGAGGGGCAGCGCGAGAGCTACGAGCGCGCGCTGAGCGTCTTGCGCGCCCAGGCACCGACGTCGGACTGGGCGAGCGTGCGCGCCGTGATCGAGCGCGAGCTCGGCAGCGTCGAGCAACACTTCGCGAGCTTCGAGCCCACGCCGATCGCGAGCGCGTCCATCGGCCAGGTGCACCGCGCGCGGCTGCACGACGGCAGCGAGGTCGCCGTGAAGGTGCAGCACCCGGGCATCGAGCAGGCGGTGGAGAGCGACCTGGCGAACGTGGGCTTGCTGGAGGGCGTGGCTACGCTGCTCGGCGGCCGGCGCTTCGACGCCGCCTCGCTGCTGGAGGTGGTGCGCACGCGCTTCCGCGAGGAGCTCGACTACGGCCTCGAGGCCTCGCGCATGGAGACCTTCGCGGCGCTGCACCGGGGCGACCGCTGGATCCGCATCCCGAGGCTGTACCGCGAGCACAGCAGCCAGCGCGTGCTGACCAGCGAGCTCGTCACAGGGCTCGACTTCGACGCGGCCTGCGGCGCCAGCGAAGCCGAGAGGCGCGCGTGGGCCGAGACGCTCTGGCGCTTCATGGTCAAGAGCATCCTCGGCGCCGGCCTGCTGCACGCCGATCCGCACCCCGGGAACTACTTCTTCCAGCCCGACGGCGTGATCGCGTTCCTCGACTACGGCTGCGTGCAGCAGCAGGAGGACGAGCACCGGCAGCGCGCCGTGCGCGTGCACCGCGCCGCGGTGGCCGACGACAAGGCCACGTTCGAGGCCGGCGCCAAGCTCATGCTGCAGACCAAGCCCGGCGCCATGGAGCGGCCCGCGCTCGACTACCTCCACGCCTGCTTTCGCTGCGTGTTCGAGGTGCCGTTCCGCATGACCCGGCCCTATGCGGCGTCGCTGGTGACGGAGATGCGTCAGCTGGCGAACCTCGCGCGCACCGCGCCGATCGACGAGGTGATGACGATGCCCACGCACGTGCTGTTCATGAACCGGCTGCAGTTCGGGCTGTACTCGGTGCTGGCGCGGCTCGACGTGGACGTGGACTACCGACAGGTGGAGAGCATGATCCTGGCCGAGCTCGACGTCGCGCCCGTGCTGCATGCGTAGCACTTGCGATCGAGGGCCCGCTTCGCCAAAGCTGCCGGCATGAAGTGGTTCTTGGGGCTGGCGTTGCTGGCGGCCTGTGCGAAGCCGAGCGCGGAGGACAACGCGTTTCAGGGCACGGTCGAGTTCGACACCATCACGCTCGCGTTCGAGCTGCCGGGGAAGATCGCCTTCCTGGGCGTCGACGAGGGCGACCAGCTGGGGGAGGGCGGCAAGGTCGTGGCGCGGCTCGACGACAGCTTGCTGGTGCCGGAGCGTGCGGCCCGCGCCGCCGAGCTGGACGCGCAGCGGGCGCAGCTGGCGTTGCTGGAGGCCGGCTCGCGCAAGGAAGACGTGCGCGCGGCGGCGGCGGAGCTGGAGAGTGTGCGCCAGCAAGAGGAAGTGCTGACGCGCCAGCGCAAGCGGCAGGAAGAGCTGTCCGCCAACGGGGCCTCGCCCAAGGCACTGCTCGACGGCTACGACGCGCAGCAGAGCCAGCTGGTGGGCCAGCGCGGCGTGCTGGAGGAGCGGCTGCGTGTGCTGCGCGGTGGGGCGCGGGCGGAGGAGCTGATGGCGGCGCGTGCGTCGGTGCGTGCGCTGGAGGCGGGGCTCGCGCTGATGGACGCGCGGCTCGCCAAGACCGAGCTCCACTACGCGCGGCTGGCGGACGTGCTCGACGTGCACGTCGACCCGGGCGAGGTCGTCGCGGCCGGCACGCCGATCGCGACCGTCGCGGACCTCGGGCATCCGTACGTCGACGTGTTCATCCCGCAGCGGCGCATCGCGGGCATCCGCGTGGGGCAGAAGGCGGAGGTGCGGGTCGACGGGCTGGACAGGCCGGTCGCGGGTGTGGTCGAGCGCATCGCCACGCGCACCGAGTTCACGCCGCGCTACCTGTACAGCGAGAAGGAGCGCGCCACGCTGGTGCTGCGCGTGCGCGTGCGTGTCGCCGACCGTGAGCGCGTGCTGCACGCGGGCGTGCCCGGCTTCGTGCGCATCGAGCAGACCGGTGGCTGAGCCGGAGCTGGTCATCCACACCGAGCACCTGTCGCGCAAGTTCGGCGCGCTGGTGGCGGTGCGCGACGTCTCGCTCGACGTGCGCAAGGGCGAGATCTTCGGCGTGCTCGGCCCCAACGGCGCGGGCAAGTCGACCACCATCCGCATGCTGTGCGGCATCCTCGATCCCAGCTCGGGCAGCGGCACGGTGGTCGGCTTCGACGTCACCAAGGAAGCCGAGAAGATCAAGACGCGCATCGGCTACATGACGCAGCGCTTCAGCCTCTACGAAGACCTCACGGTGGAGGAGAACCTGCGCTTCTACGCCGGCATCTACGACGTGAAGCGCGCGCAGCGCAGGGAGCGCGTGGCCAAGGTCATGGAGCAGGCCGGGCTGAGCGATCGACGCAGCCAGATCGCCGGCACGCTGTCGGGGGGCTGGAAGCAGCGCGTCGCGCTGGCCTGCGCCACGGTGCACGAGCCGCCGCTGTTGTTCCTGGACGAGCCCACGGCGGGTGTCGATCCGGTCTCGCGCCGGCAGTTCTGGAACCAGATCCACCGCGTGGCGAGCGAGGGCACCACCGTGCTCGTCACCACGCACTACATGGACGAGGCGGAGCGCTGCCACCGGCTGGCGTTCATCTTCCGCGGCGAGGTGCTGACCGTGGGCACGCCGACCGAGGTGGTCGAGCAGCGCAACCTGCGGGTGGTCGAGCTCGTCGTGAAGGATCCGATCCGCGCGGGCGATGCGCTCCGTGACCACGAGGAGGTCGACGAGATTACCTACCTCGGCGAGACCATGCGCGTCGCGCTGCACGCCGTCGACGACCCGGAAGCCTTCACGCGTGCCGCCCTGAAGAAGGTGAACATCGAGGTCATCGAGAGCCACGTCTCGCGCGCCACCGTCGAGGATGCGTTCGTGTCGATGGTGCGCCGCGAGCAGGCCCAGCGCGGCGGCGACGGGAGCTCGACGTGAACCGCTTCCTCGCCGTGGCCTGGAAGGAGATGCTGCAGCTGCGCCGCGACCGGCCGACGCTGTCGATGATGATCGTGCTGCCGATGATGCAGCTGATGTTGTTCGGCTACGCCATCAACACCGACGTGCGCAACATCCCCGCGGTGGTGTTCGATCAGGACCAGAGCGCGGAGTCGCGCGACCTGGTGGCGCGCCTGCTGGCGACGGGCTTCTACGATCTGCGCGGCTACGTGCGCGAGTACGGCGAGGTCGAGCAGGAGATGCGTGCCGGCCGCGCGCGCGTCGCGATCGTGATCGCCGCCGACTTCTCCGAGCGCCTGCAGGCGGGCGCGCGCGGCAGCGTGCAGCTGGTGGTCGATGGCTCCGACCCGATGACGGTGGCGAGCGCGACCAGCACGGGCACCGGCCTCGGCGTCGCGCAGTCGCGCGAGCTGTCGATGAAGCAGCTGGCGGCCAAGGCGATCTACCTCGAGCTCGACCGCGTCTCGATCGAGCCGGTCACCTGGTACAACCCGGAGCTGCGCACGGCCGTCTACGTGGTGCCGGGGTTGATCGGCGTGATCCTCACCATGACCATGACGATGCTGACCTCGATGGCGATCGCCCGCGAGCGCGAGCGCGGCACGCTGGAGCAGCTGATCGTCTCGCCGGTGCGCAAGCTGGAGCTGATCGCCGGCAAGATCTCGCCGTTCATCGCGGTCGGCTACCTGCAGATGTCGCTGATCCTGCTGCTCGGGCGGGTGGTGTTCCGGGTGCCGCTGACGGGCTCGCTGCCGCTGCTCTACCTGCTGGCGTCCGTGTTCATCGCCGCAAACCTCTCGCTCGGCCTGTTCTTCTCGACGCTGGCCAAGACGCAGCAGCAGGCGATGCAGATGTCGTTCTTCTTCATGCTGCCCAACATCCTGCTCAGCGGCTTCGTGTTCCCGTTCGAGGCGATGCCGCAGCCGGCGCAGTGGGTGTCGCAGGCGCTACCCCTGACGCACTTCATGCGAATCGTGCGCGGGATCACCTTGAAGGGGGCCGTGCTGGCCGATGTGTACGTCGAGCTGGTCTGGCTCGCGTGCATCCTCGGTGTACTTGTCGCCTTGAGCTCGCTGCGCTTCAGCAAGAAGCTCGTCTAGAGGTCGCAACGACCAGTCCGGGCCGGTTGACTCCCCCCCGGCAGGCGGTCAGAGTCGCCCGACACATTCGCGCGACCCCCGGGGCTGAATGCGAACCCGGGTGAGGCGTCGGTACCAGCCCGTGTGTGGGGCTGGGGCCTTGCTCGCCCGCGTGAATATCACGGCTTTCCGGAGACGGCGAAGTGGCCTTCGAACTGAACCGAGCTGAGGGAACGGACGGTCCCCTTGCGGGTTCGGATGAGTCCGGCGCGCTTCCGGCGCGCGACTCGCTGCTGTCGGCTGACCCGTTCGGGTTGGCGCGGTCGTTGCTGACGGGCTGCGGCGTGGTCTCTCTGGGTGTGGTCGTCACGAGCGTGCTCGGGCTGGAGCCGCTGGCCGGTCGGGCCGGCTCGCTGGCCCTGCTCGCGGCCGGCCTCGTGGCTGCGGGCGCCTCCCTGCGCGGGGCTCGCGTGCACGCCGCCGCCGGTCCCCGCTGGCTGGCGACCGTCGGCGGGCTGACGCTCGCGGTGGGCGCCCTGGCAACGGCCGTGACGGTGGGGCTCGCCCTGTGGCTCCCGGTCGGCGCGTACGACGCCATCGGCTACCGGCTGCCGGCGGTGGCGCAGTGGCTGGATGCCGGTGCGTGGAGCTGGGTGGCCGGGGACGACCCGCTGCGCAACGGCTACCCGCTCGGACTGGAGTTGATCGAGGCCGCGCTGTGGGCGGGGTTCGGCTCGCCGTTCGCGGTCGATGCGGTGGCGAGCGTGTTCGTGGTGGCCGGCGCGGCGGCGCTGTTCGGCTTCGCCCAGCGCTTGCCGCGTGGTGCGGGCGCACTGGCCGCGGGGCTGTTCCTGCTCGTGCCGATGCACTTGCTCAACGCGCCAAGCGGCTATGCGGACGCCGCGTTCGCGGGCGCCATGGCGTGCCTGGTGGTCGCGGTGGCGCGACTCGAGCGCGACGAAGCCGCGTGGTCCGAGCTCGGCGTCGCCGCGGCCTGGACCATGGCGCTCAAGCCGCACGGCATCGCCTACGCCGGGCTCGCGCTGCTGGTGGCGGTCTGGCGTCGCGCGCGTACCTGGCGCGACCCGATGAAGGCCGCGGCGATCGCCAGCACTGGCTTGGTGTTTGCTCTGCGCAACGTGGTGCGCGAGGGCAACCCCATCTATCCGGTCGAGGTGCGCATCGCCGGCCGCGTGGTGCTGCCGGGACGCGAGTCGCTCGACGCGATCCTCACGCCCACCTTCAACGTGCCGGCGGAGCTGACCGCGCTGCCATCGTGGTTGCGCCCGCTCTGGGTTTGGCTGCAGCCCTACGGCCCGGCGCGCAGCTTCGACGACCGGTTCGCGGGCTTCGGCTACGCGTTCGTCTTGGTGGCGCTGCCGGCGACGGGCTGGCTCTTGCTGCGTGCGCGCGGCGAGTATGCGCGCGCGTTCTTCGTGCTGCTCGCGGTGAGTGCCGTGTGCTGGCTGGTGCAGCCGATGTCGTTCTGGCCGCGCTTCTCGTCGTGGCTCTGGGCCGCGGGGGCGATCGCCATCGCGCTCACGGTGAGCCAGCTGATCGAGGCCGGGCGCTCCGGGTGGGCGCTCGCCGTCTGCGCACTCGCCGTGGCGCTCGCCGTGCCCGAGGCGGCGTACGCGCTCGCGCACGTGAAGTCGCTCGACCGACTGGCGCTCTGGAACATGCCGCCGCGCGAGCGGTTGGCGAAGCTGGCCAAGATCGAGCCCGCATTCGTGGAGCGTGCGCTCGCGGGCAAGCGCGACGTGTGCCGCAGCGAATGGCGGCTCGGCACCGACGACGCCAACCTCGACGGCGTCGTCGCGCAGCTGTCGCCGCGCCCGCGTATGCACGTCATCGACAGCACCCCACTTTCTCGCGCGCTCGCCGACTCGGCCGCGCGCGGCTGCGACGCCTTGATCGTGATCGGGGACAACCCGCTCGCGTCGCAGCCACTCCACCTCGTCGAGCGCCTGCGCGCGTTCGGTGAGGTGTCCCTGGTTCCCGTGACTCAGACCGAGGTGACTCCGTGATCTTCGAAGACCCTTCTCGCCGTCGCTGGCGCCGTGCCGTGATCGTGATGGCGCTGCTGGTGACGTCCGCAGTGGGCACGCTCTTGCTCGCCGCCATGGGCGTGGTGCTGCCCGTTCGGCTGCCCGACGTGTTCCAGAAGCGCCCCGCCGTGCGCGCCAAGGAGCTGGCGGACTGGAAAGACAACATCATCAAGCCGGTCTACTCCGCCAAGCAGCAGAAGGAGCTGCAGCGCAAGCGTGCGACCGAGCGCAAGCGCCGCGCCAAGCTGGTCGACGAGGCGGTCGACACCGTGTTGCCGCTGCCGGAGGACGCCGTGGTCGCGTTCACGGTGCGCGATGATCAGGCGTCGCGTTCGTCGCTGGAGCGCCACCTCGACAACATCGACGTGGTGATCCCGGACTGGTTCAGCATCCCGGGGCCCGGCTGCGAGCTGATCGAGCACATCGATCTGCCCGAGCAGCGCATCGTGAACAGCCGCGACGTGATGGTGATGCCGCGCATCGCCAACCTCAGCGGCGACGAGTGGCGTGGTGGTCCGGTGGCCGCGATGATGCGCGACGACGACGCGCGCGCGTGCCTGGTCGACAAGGTGGTCAAGCGCCTGGTCGAGCTCGAGGCCGACGGCGTGAACGTCGACATCGAGGAGCTCAAGCCCGAGGACTCGGAGCCGCTGCTGGAGCTGTTGGTCGACCTCAAGAACGCGCTGCACAAGAAGGGCCTGCGCCTCAGCGTCGACATCGCGCCGGTCGACCCGGCGTACGACATCGAATACATCGGCCAAGTCGCCGACGCGATGTTCGTGATGGCGTACGACCAGCACTATCCGCGCTCGGAGCCCGGGCCCATCTCGGGTGGCGACTGGTTCGCGCTGCGCGTGAAGGAGATGACCGAGCGCGTCGGCAAGGACCGCCTGGTGATCGCCATCGGTGCGTACTGCTACGACTGGCACGACGGCAAGCCCAAGGAAGACGCCGAGGGCCTGTCGTTCCGTGAGGCGATGGACCGCGCGCGCGCCGCCGGTGCGGTGCCGGAGTTCGAGACCGAGGCGGAGCAAGCGCGCTTCGCGTACACCGACTCGCAGGAGCGCACGCACGACGTGTGGTGCCAGGACGCGCTGAGCGCGTACAACCAGACCGGCACGCTGGCCGAGAACGGGCTGCACCGCGTCGCGCTCTGGCGCATGGGCACCGAGGACGAGACGATCTGGAAGTTCCTCGGCCAGAAGCAGCGCCCGGCGGCGTCCGCGCTGGCGGCCATCCCGGAGAGTCGCTCGGTCGACCTGTTCGGCGACGGCGAGGTGCTGACCATCCGCGCGGAGCCCACGCAGGGCCAGCGCGAGATCGAGAGCGACGCCAAGGGTCGCGTGACCTGGGCCAAGTACGCGCAGGCGCCCACCGGCTTCGTGGTCGAGCGCCGCGGCTCGCAACGCAAGGTGGTCGCGCTGACGTTCGACGACGGACCCGATCCGGAGTGGACGCCCAAGGTGCTCAAGGTGCTCGACCAGCTCGACGTGCCCGCGACCTTCTTCGTGCTGGGCGATCAGGTGATGCAGTACCCGGATCTCGTCGGCGACATCGACGCCGCGGGGCACCTGCTGGGCAACCACACCTTCAATCACCCGCACCTCGACAAGATGACGCCGGCCGAGCAGCGCGTGGAGCTCAACACCACCGCGCGCTTGCTGGAGGGCCTGGTCGGTCGCCGCACGCCGCTGTTCCGCGCGCCGTACACCGCCAACGTCGACCCGGAGCGCGCCGAGGATCTGGTGCCGCTGCGCGTCGCGCTGAAGGACGGCTACATCTTCGTGGGCGCGAACATCGATCCCAACGACTGGGAGCGACCGGGCGCCAAGGTGATCGCCAAGCGCATGGTCGAGCAGGCCGAGGCCGGTGGTCGCGTGGTGCTGCTGCACGACTCGGGTGGCGACCGCTCGCAGACCATCGACGCGCTCAAGATCGCGGTGCCGGAGCTGAAGAAGCGCGGCTATCGCTTCGTGGCGCTCGACGAGTACATCGGCGTGCCGCGCAACGACCTGCTGGAGCCGCTGAGCTTCTCCGAGCAGGCGCTGGCCTGGGGCAACCTGAGCGTCGCGCGTGCGCGCAGCTGGGGCTGGGTCGCGCTGAGCATCCTGTTCTTCGGCTGCACCGTGCTCGCGATCGTGCGCGTGGTGATGCTCGGCTGCCTGGTGTTGATCCAGGCGCGCAAGGAGTCCAAGCAGCTGCCGCCCGGCTTCACGCCGCTGGTGACGGTGCTGGTGCCTGCGTACAACGAGGGCATGGTCATCGAGCGGACCATCTCGTCGATCCTCGGCGCGGGCTACCAGAACGTGGAAGTGCTGGTGGTCGACGACGGCTCGACCGACGACACCGCCGAGGTGACGCAGCGCTACGCCGACAAGGACGCGCGCGTGCGGCTGTTGACCAAGCCCAACGGCGGCAAGGCGCACGCCGCCAACCACGGCCTGCAGCACGCGACGGCGGACTACGTGATCGCTGTCGATGCGGACACGCTGGTGACGCCGGGCTCGATCGAGCGGCTGGTCGCGCACTTCGTCGATCCCGAGGTGACCGCGGTGTGCGGCAACGTGGAGGTCGGCAACGTCAACTCGTGGCTGACGCGCTTCCAGGCCATCGAGTACGTCACCAGCCAGAACTTCGATCGGCGGGCGTTCGCGCTGCTCAACTGCGTCAGCGTGGTGCCGGGTGCGCTCGGCGCCTGGCGTCGTGAGAAGGTGCTCGCGGTCGGCGGCTACAGCTCCGACACGCTCACCGAGGACGCGGATCTCACGCTGACCGTGCTGCAGGCGGGTGGACGCATCGTCTACGAGCCGCGCGCGATCGGCCGCACCGAGGCGCCGGAGAAGGTGGAGGACCTGCTCAAGCAGCGGTTCCGCTGGACCTACGGCACCTACCAGTGCCTGTACAAGCACCGCAAGGTCTTCTTCCACGGCACGCTCGGCTGGATCGGCCTGCCCAACATGGTGGTGTTCCAGGTATTGTTCGCGGCGATCAGCCCGATCGGCGACCTGGTGATGGTGCTGTCGCTGATCCGCGGCGACTTCGAGGCCTTCGCCGCCGGCTACGTCGCGTTCTTGCTGATGGACGTGTGCGGCTCGCTGCTCGCCTTCGTGCTCGACGGCAAGCCCGTGCGCTGGCTCTGGATGCTGCTCATCCAGCGCTTCACCTACCGCCAGATGATGTACTGGGTCTCGCTCAAGGCGATGATCGCGGTCATCCGCGGCGCCCGCCACGGCTGGCGCAAGCTCGACCGAACCGGCACCGTGCACCTCGACGTGCCGCCGCCCGAGACCATCGCGGCCGAGTAATTGCCCGTGTGACGTCGTCGGCGGCGATCCCCTGGCCATGCGTAGCCAAGCGATCGTCGCCGTCGCCGTTCACGTCAACGGTTTGGGATCATTCGCCGACTAGGCGCTCGAGAGCCCTGGAGTGGCTCTCTTCGAGGACCTGCACGGGGACGTCGCAGACTTCTTCGATCTCCAGCGTGTCGCCGCCGACGTAGCCGAGGAACGCGAAGGGCACGCCGAGGGCGTTGCAGCGCTCCTGGACCTTGGCGCGCTGCTCGGGCGGGAAGCTGATCACGACGCGTGACGGCTCCTCGTTGAACAGCTGGTGCAGCACGTCGGGGCCGCCCGTGCTCTCGCCGGGGGCGGCGAGCTCGACCGAACAGCCGATGTGGCCGGCGATGCAGCTCTCGGCGAGCGCGATGCCGAGGCCACCCTCGCTGACGTCGTGCGCGCTGGTCAGCAGGCGCTCGCGCGCGAGCTCCAGCACGGCGCGCTGGAGCTTCACCTCGGAGCCGAGATCGAGTGCCAGCGCGGCGCCGCGCAGGTCCTTCTCGCGCGCGGCCACGAACTCGGAGCCGGCGAGGTTGCCGCTGCCTTGGCCACCGATCAGCGCGATGTTGTCGGCCTGGCGACCGAAGCCGATGCCGATGCGATCCTCGGCCGCGCGCAGGTGACCGACCACCGCGATCACGGGCGTGTTCGGCACGTCGCCGGGCTCCAGCCTGACCGAGCTCGCGATCACCGGCAGCTTCAGCGCGGTGCACGCGTCGCGCACGCCGTCGACGGCGTTGGACAGGCGGTACATCGCCTCGGGCTGCTCGCTGTCGCCGAGCGTCAGCGCGTGCGCCAGGCCCACCGGCTCCGCGCCGACACAGACCAGGTTGCGCGCACACTCCGCCACGGCCATCGCCGCACCCTGGCGCGGGTCGAGCTCCAGGTAGCGTGCGTTGCCGTCGACCGCGACGACCACCAGCTTCTCGGCGCCGTCCTCGCCCGCGCGCAGGACCACCGCGTCGCCGAGCGGACCCTTGGTGTCGCGCTTGCCGCTCTCCAGCTTCTTGAGCAGCCAGTCGCGGCTGCCGACGTTGACGGAGCCGAGCAGGCGTACCAGCTCGGTCTCGGCGTCCTCGTTGCGCTTGAGCGTGATCTGCGGTGCCGTGCGATCGAGCTGCACCGCCTTGGCGGGCCGCTCGTACGAGGGCGCGTCGCGGGTCAGCAGCGCGACGGGCAGGTCGAGCACCACGGCCTGCTTGCCCTCGATGCTCGCCTTGGCGACCAGGCGCTCCGTGTTGGTGACGCGTCCGATCACACGCGCGTCCAGCTCGTGGCCGCGGAACAGCTCGACGACGCCGTCCTCGCGTCCCTTCTTCACGATCAGCAGCAGGCGCTGGCCGCCGCTCTGCGCGAGCGACTCGTGGGGAGGCGCGGAGCTGCCGAGGCTGTCGAGGTCGAGCTCGAGGCCGGTGGAGCCGCTCTCGGCCAGGCGCAGGCCCGCACCGGCGACGCCGGAAGCCGCGACCGCGTGCGCACCGTCGACCGAGCCACTGCGGAACGCGGCCAGGCAGGCGTCCGTGAGCCGCTTCAGCGACAGCGCATCGGAGGGACCGTCGGCGGGTGTGCCCACGCACACGACGGTGTTCCCGAGGCCCGTGGCGCGGCTCTCGATGGCGGCGTCCTGCCGGACCACGCCGAGCGCGATCAGCTGCACCAGGGGCTGCGCGCCGTGGCGGCGCTCGAACTTGAGGTCGCCGCTGACCACCGGTACGCCGGCACTGCGCGCGTACTCGCCGAGGGCGCTGGCGAACTGCTTGAGCGCCGGCGCGGTGGCGGCGTCGTCGGGCGCGCCGAGGCGGACCGCGTCGAGCAGCGCGAGCGGGCGTGCACCCAGCGCGATCACGTCGCGCAGCGCATCGCTGCCGCTGGCGGCGGCGGCCTCCAGGTCGGAGCCGATCTGGGCGCGACCCAGGCCGACCACCACGCAGAAGCCGTCTCCGAGCTCGAGCGCGCCGGCGGCATCGCTGAGGCCCTTGAAGACGTGGGATCCGGTGGTGGGCAGCCGGCGTGTGTGCGCACGCGCGACCTTCTGCGACTCGGGCTCCGACCACATCGTGGCGAGCACACCGAGCTCGGCGCGCGTGAGGGCTCGTCCGAGCTCCTTGTGCGCGCGAGCGAGCTCCGCTTCGCTGAGACCCAGTGCGCGCGCCAACTCGGCCGTCACGTCTGGATCGCCCGGGAAGGGAACGACTTTCGTGTCTTGTTTCTTCGCGACGGCCATGCTGGGCGGGCAACAGTAGCCCGACCAGCGCGAAGCGGCCAGGACTCGGCACGCCCTAGCTACCCGCGTGGATCGAGCGCACACGCGGGGAATAAATCGATCGCGGTCAGGCGCGCGCGAGGGCGTCGAGCAAACGGCGCGTCGCCAGGGCGGGGTCGTCGGCGGCGAGGACCGCGCGCATGACGGAGATTCCGCGTGCTCCGCGCGCGAGCAGGGGCCCCACGTCCTCGCTGCGAATGCCCCCGAGTGCGTACACAGGCACCGAGGCCCCCGCGATCGCACGGGCGAAGCCGTCGAGCCCGAGCGGGGGCGCCTTGTCGGGCACCGTATGCACGGGCGACAGCGTCGCGTAGTCGGCGCCGCGGGCGGCGGCCTCCAGCAAGCTGCCGCGCTGGTGACGCGAGACGCCGATCAGCGCGTGTGCACCGAGCATCGAGCGCGCGACCTCCGGTGCGAAGCCATGCTCGGGCAGCTGCACGCCATCGGCATCGATCGCGAGCGCGACATCGACGCGATCGCTGACCAGTAGCAGCGCGCCGCGCTCGTCCGCGCTCGCGCGCAAGGCACGGCCGAGCGTCACGAGCTCACGCGTGGAGAGCTGCGGCTCGCGCATCAGGAGGGCGACACGGCCGGGTGAGGTACGTGAAAGTGCGAGATCGACGCGCTCGCGCAGGTTGGGCTTTGCGTCGGTGACGATCAGCAGATCGAAGCCGACGCGCCCGCGCAAGCTCAGTCGTCTCCCTGCTCGGGATCTTCGTCGCCGGAGCCCTTCTCGGTGCTCTCGTCGTCGCTGTCGCCCTTGCGCGAGGGCATGCCCAACGCCTGGCGCGCACGCCCTGCGTAGCGCGAGCTGGGGTAGACCTCGATCAGCTGATTCAGCGTGGTCTCGCGCGCGGAGGAGTTGCCCTCCTTGTCGAACTTCTCGGCCAGCACCCACAGCGCCTTGGGCGCGGTGTCTTCGCGCGGCCGCTCGTTGGGTTCCGTGCCGCACTGATAAGGCGCCGACAGCGTGATGCCGAGCGCGAGCAAAGCCGCTTTCATGAACGCTCC
>JBEVNG010000431.1:0-9175 GCA_040508235.1 Polyangiales bacterium
CCGGCATGCGCGAGCAGCGGGTAGCACGTGAGGCCCTCGTCGCGGCCGGCGTCGATTGGCGGGCTCGCGTCGACGCGCCCCTGCACGCGAGCGGCATCCAGTCGCTCGCCGGCATCGCGTGGTGCGGCCTTGACGCGATCGTTGGCGGGCGCGGAAGCGTCGACGCCGCGCTCGATGGGCGCGGGCTCGGCTTCCGAGGGCTCGTCGCATGCGAGGAGCAAGAGGCACGACAAAGCTAGGATCGATGAACGCATGGCGTCTCCTTACGGGCTGCGGGCGCAAGTCGTCGACCGCGCGCGTGGCGCACGGGCGTGATCAGCGTGTGTCGTCGCGCTCAGGCGCTGGCGAGCGCGTGACGCAGAGCGGCGAGGCGGTCGTGGCCCCAGAACAGCTGGCCCTGGAACACGAAGCTCGGCACCCCGAAGATGCCGTCGCGCTGCTGTCCGAGCTCGAAGCTCTGCGCGGCCGCGCGCTGTAGCTCGGGCGAGCTCGCCGCCTCCAGCAGCGGCTGCGCCGGCAAGCGCGCACGCTCGGCACAGTCGGCGATCACCGCGTCCAGCGCGACGTCCAGCGCACGCGTGAAGCGCGCCCGGAACATCTCCAGCATGAACGCCTCGCCCGCACCCAGTCGCTGCGCACCCAGGAAGGCGGCGTGCGCGCGCGCCCAGTCGGTGTCGATGGCCGCGCCGAACGTGAGCGACAGCGCGTGCTCCGTGCACAGTCGAACGACGTCGTGCATCACGTAGCGGAGCTTGTTCGGCACACGAGCCGGATCGTTCGGCCAGGAGTCTGCCAGCGGGTAGATGGGCACCAGCTCCAGCTCGTGCGCGACGCCGGCCAGCTGCTCGCCGAGCAGCTCGGCGGCGATCCACGAGTAGGGGCTACGGAAGCTGAAATAGAAGCGGATCGTATGCATACACGGCTCCAGCTCGCGGCAAGTTCAAGGAAGCCGAGCTTGGGCTCGACGCTACGTAACCCACAAGCGATATGTACTCGCGTCTAGATTAGCGGTACTTATCTCGCTGCCACTTCGCTCAGGACGCGCCCCATGCGTTACGACCAGCTTCCGCCGCTCGCCTTCTTGCCCACGCTCGAGACCGCCGGCCGCCTCGGCAGCTTCAAGGCCGCCGCCGAGGCGCTGCACGTCACGCCCTCGGCGGTCAGTCAACAAGTGCGCGCGGTGGAGGAGTCGCTGAACGTGACGCTGTTCGAGCGACGCGGGCGCGCGGTGGTGCTGACGGCCAAGGGTGAGCTGTACCTACGCGACGTGCGCCACGCGCTGCGTGAGCTGGTCAGCGCGAGCGAGCGTCTGCACCAGCAGTCCGAGCGCAGACCGCTGCGTCTCGACATGGTGCCGTTCGTCGCGCACGAGTTCCTGCTGCCGCGCGTGCACGCGTTTCGCGCCGCGTTCCCCGACATCGACCTGCGCATCTCCACGAACATGGCGGTCACGGATCTGGAGACGAGCGAGCTCGACGCCGCCATCCGCATGGGCGGCGGATCTTGGTCCGGCGGCGTGATGACGCTGCCGTTCGGACACCTGGAGACCACGCTGGTCTGCTCGCCGGCGCTCGCGCGCGAGGTGCACTCGCTCCAGGACTTCGCGAACCACACCATCATCGAGTTCCGCGCCGTGCAGGATCGTGGCCTCGCCGTGTACCTGCGCAGCCAGGGCATCCGCATCGACCCCGCGCGCGTGCAGACGTTCGAGAGCTACTTCGACACCGTGCGCGCCGCCGAGCACGGGCTCGGGATCGCCATGGGCTTCTTCCCGCTGACCACCCACTGGGTGCAGCAGGGGCGGCTCGCCGTGCCGTTGATGCTGCGCGTCCAGCTGCCCGGCTTCATCTCGCTGGTGCATCGCACCCACGACGCCGAGCGCTTCCCCTACCCCGCGATGGTGGAGTGGCTGCGGCGCGAGTACGACGGTCTGCCCGCGTTGCCGCCCGGGCGCCTGCTCCCGGTCTGACCCGCTCAGAATGGGATGTCGTCGTCCGAGAACGGCGGCGCTTCCTCGAAGTCGTCGCGGCCGGACGAGTCGCCGCCACCGCCGTAGCTGAACGAGCGCGACGTGCTCTCGCCACCGCCGCCGCCTCCGCGCTGACGGGCGAGCTCCGCCTCCATCGCCGCGAGCAACACGCGCTCCTTGTCATGCCAGCGCGACTTCGACGGGTCGTCCAGCGAGCGCCGGCTGCCGTTGATGTAGAACTCGAGGTCCTGCACCGAGGCGCCCGCCACGGGCTGCCCCTTGCTGCGGCCGTACGGCGGGAAGACCGCGCCATCGCCGCCGCCCTGCGGGGCCGACGCGGCACGCGCGCGCGCGGGCTGCGCCGCCACCGGCGTGCCGCCGATCGTCAGCTCGCCGAGCGTGAGCTGAAAGCCGTCGCCCGCGCGCACCGCGGTGCCGACGCGCACCGCCTCCGTGCTGCCGTCGGGGCGTTTGACGAGAACCGTGACCGGAAAGCTCTGATTGTCCACGCCGAGGCATGACATTCGCGCGCGGGGCGTGCCATCCGCGCGCGTGCGGTTCGGGCGTCAGCGCCAGGTCACCCTGTAGTCCACGGAGTCGCGCGCGGGCGCGACCTCCCCCGCCGAGGGTGCCTCGCAGAACGGGGCAATGCCGGCGCACAGCGCGCCCGCGAAGCTGGCGCGAAAGAAGTGCGATCCGCACACACCCACCTGCCGCAAGCTCACCTCGGCCAGTCGATCGCCCAGCCGATGCACGGCAATTGCACCCCCGCGCCAGCTGCGCACCCAGAGCTTGTACGACTGCTCCAGCGCGCTCCACGGCGAGACACCGAGCACACCGGCCAGCCGAATCAACGTCAGCAGGAACGCGCCGTGGGCCCCGTTGCCGACCGACCAGCCGACCTGGTGCGCGCGCGCCTCGTCGAGGTGCAGCGCGTCGAGGGCGCGGTAGTGGGCGAGCACCAGATCGACAGGCACCCACGAGCCCGCCGTCGCGGACAGCAGCGCCTCGCGCAGCGTGGGCTCGAGCGCCGCCTTGTAGGGTTCGAAGACGCTGGCCTCGCGCAGCGCGCGCCAGTCGAGCGCCAGGATGGTGCCGCGCACCGCGTTCAGCGGGGCGATCGGTGCGGGCAGCTCGTACAGCGCTCGGGGGCCTTGTCCGCTCGGGCTACGCATCGCGTCCGCGATTGTATGCTCAAGCCTTGCGCTTCTGGGGCAACTTGCGGGCGTTGGCGTCGATCACCGGCTTCAGCACGACGCGCTCGTGCAGCTCGACCATCCGCTTGATCGGCAACGGGCTGGCTTGACGTAGCCACCAGGTCAGCAGATCCAGGGTGCCTCCCACGATCAGGAGCGTGCCGATCTCGGTGGGCAGCCAGGCGTTGGGATCGCCTCGCTGCAGGGCCACCTCGCGTGCGAGGCGCAGGAACTCGGCGCGCACCGTGCCGGCGGCGCCCCCCACCAGCAGCGTCTGCCACATGCGTCGATGCGCGTGCACGTACGTGAACAGCGCGGTCGAGCCCGCGTGCATGTCGTACTTGTCGAGCGCCGGCACCGCGAGCTGGAACAGACACCGGATCTGCTCCGCCGCCACCGCATCGAGCAGCTCCTCCTTGGTGGCGTGGTGGCGGAAGAACGTCGTGTAGCCGATGCCCGCCTCGGCGACGATGTCGCGGATCGAGAGCTGCTCGAACGGCGTGCTCTCCAGCAGCACGAGCAGCGCGCTGGCGAGCGCCTCCTGCGAGCGGATGGAGCGTGGATCCGTACTCGACTCCGAGACCGACTTCTTGATCTTGCTGGCCATGAATGACGCTGCGCCCTCGCGCCGCCGACTATAGCGCGCGAATTGGTTTGACGACTATGGAACACCGTGTTCCATAGTTGCCGCAACAAGGAGGTGTGGACATGCTCGTCGACTGCCTACGTTTGGGCGTCGCCTTCGGCTCGATCGCGCTGTTGGTGGCGTTCTGGTACTGGCTGATGGACTCGCTGGGGACGTACTGAGCCATGAAGAAATTCATCACCCCGGACAGCCGTCGCAAGCGCGGCGTGTATGTCTTTCAGATCGTCTGTTACGGCTATCTGCTGACGATGTTCCTGATCCAGCTCCACATGTGGTCGACGCGGGATTGGTGAGGCGCCATGACTAGCGATCCATGGGTGCCCTCGGAGGGCGCGCTCGGAATGCACCACCTGCGGAGCCGCGATGCGCAGTGGCGCGCGGACAAGTGGCTGATGGCGGGCTCGTTCTTCATGGGCACGGCGATCCTCGGCTTGATCGGCTTGCCGCTGTTCTTTCGGGGACTGGTGTTGCAGAAGCGGGCGCTGCAGGCGGGCCTGAGCGTGCGCCCGCGCATCGTCACGCTGATCGGCTACCTGGTGTTCATCGACGCGGCGCTCAACAGCTTCGGCTGGTCGCTCGACATGATCGCCAACCACACGCTGCTGGCGCGCGTGTTCCTGATGTCGTGGGGCAACCTGTTCGATGCCGGCTACTTCTGGCACTACAACGAGCTGTTCATCGGCGGCGCCACGGCGCCCGGCGAGAAGTCGTGGGAGATCGCGCTGCTGCCGATCGTGTTCTGCATGCGCATGGCGGCCTCGATCGCGTTCCTCCAGATGAAGCGCTGGGGACACCAGTGGCTGGTCGTCACCTGCTGGTTCGGGGTCGTGTCCTGGATCGGCTACGTCGCGAACATGACGATCTTTGCCGACCTTCGCTACACCGGCGTCGCCTTCCCGGTGATCGGCTGGTGGCTCTACGACATCTTCTACATCACCCCCTTCCTCGCGATCCCGTACCTGCACACGGTCAACCGCGAGATCTTCACGGACTGAGCCATGATCAAGAAAGAGAGCGAGCTCGCGCCCGGCACCACGCCGGAGTTCGCGGGCATCCACAAGTGGCTGGAGCGCGGCCTGCTCGTGTGCCTGACCGCGCTCGTCCTGGAGGGCGCCTTCACCTTCCCGCTGCTGGCGATGTGGTACGGCTGGCCGCAGCTCACGCTGCAGGAGATCTGCACCGAGCTGGAGCGCGTGCGCTTCTCGGACGACACGCGCACCTGCATCTATCCCTATCCACTGTTCGCGCCGGCCGAGGGTGCGGGACAGAAGACCGCGCGCGACGCCTGGGGCGTGCAGCCGCGTCCGCTCTACAAGGCAGTCGAGTACCGCGAGTTCGTGCGCAAGAAGGAAGCCCGCTTACGTCAGAGGTAATCGAAGCGTCGTGTGCTCCCTGGCAGGCTGCCAGCACTTCAGGAGGCACGCATGCAGACTCAAGTCACCCCCGCGCCGGCGCGCTTGCCGTCGTTTCTGGAAGCTCCCGCAGAGCGCATCGACGTCGGCCACAGTCGGCTCGCTTATCGCAGCTGCGGCAGCGGACCGGACCTGGTGTTGGTGCATGGCTGGCCGCTGCACGCGGGCACGTTCCGCGCGCTGTTGCCGGCCCTGGCGCAGCACTTCACCTGCCACTTGCTCGACCTTCCCGGGGCGGGCTTCACCGAGAGTCGGCATGATGCGCCGCTCGACCTCGCGAGCCATGCCGTCGCCCTGCGCAGCGCGATCGATCAGCTCTGCCTCGGACCTTACTCTCTGCTCGCGCACGACAGCGGCGGTGCGATCGCACGCCTGGTCGCCGCCGAGGACCCGCGCGTCACGCGCATGGTGCTCGGACCCACGGAGATCCCCGGACACCATCCGGCGCTGATCGCCATGCTGCAGGCCGTGGGCAAGATCCCCGGAGCTCCTGCGCTCCTGCGTCGCAGCATGAAGTGGCGCTGGCTACGTCAGTCCAGCTTGTGCTTTGGCAGTGCGTTCGCGGACCCGTCGCGGGTGGAGGGCGAGTTCTTCTCCCTCTTCCTCGCGCCGTTGTTTGCGTCGTGGGAGGCCTTCCGCATGCAGTTCCGCTTCCTGCGCAACCTCGACCAGGCGCTGGTCGACCGCATGCCTGACGTACACGCGCGCATCCTGGCCCCCACGCTGCTGATCTGGGGCGACGACGACCCGACGTTCCCGGTCGCCAAGGCGCGCGCCCTGCCGGCACAGTTCGGCGGCGACGCGAGCTTCGTCTCGCTGCCGCGCAGCAAGACCTTCGTGCACGAAGAGCAGCCCGAGGCCTTCCTCCGGCATGCCTTACCGTTCCTGACTCAAAGCACGAACGGCAGGACCGCGCGCCGGTCGCCGGGGTAGTCGGCGAAGCGGCGCTTGTAGTCGCGGTGGTGCGAGACCGCGCGCGGCACGAGGTTGGCGGCCGTGAACAGGGCGAAGAACAGACCTGACAGCGACCAGGTCAACAGCGCCCAGCCGCACCACTCGACCAGCTCGCCGAAGTAGTTCGGACACGAGATGAAGCGGTACAGACCACCCTGCGGGATCTTGTAGCCGGTCTCGCCGGGAGCACGCAGCGCGCGCAGCGTCCTGTCCGCCTGGCGATTGATGACGTAGCCAAGCACGAACAGCGCAAGACCCAGCACGAAGCGCGGATCGTACAGCCAGGCGAGCTCGCGCTCCGGCGCGAAGTGGGTCAGGTAGCGGAAGTTCAGGTAGCCGTTGAGCACGTTGAAGGACGCGCCGCTGAACGGGACCAGCAGCGGCACGCGCGCGCCGCGCCCGCGGATCAGCCACGGGTACACGAACGCGCGTTGCAGGTAGTGCGCCTCCCAGACCGCGACGAACACCAGCGTCACCGCGTCGAAGCGTCCGCCGATCACGAGCAGGATTAGCGGCATCAGCGCGGCCGGGGCCTCCATCAGCACCCAGCTGAGGGCGTTGTCGATCATGGGCCCGAAGCCCTTGCGCGCGTGCCGCCCGTACGGCGCCGCGGCGAAGCAGAGGTAGATCGCGGTCACGGCCGCCAGCGCGTACGCCGCCCGCAGCAACAGATCGTAGAAGGCCCGTTCGTCCACGCGTCCCCCAAGACAACAACCGAAGTCCCGCCATAGCACGACCCGCCGGGACCAGGTTGCGGGCCTGCACGGACACGCGCACGATGGGTTGATGCAGCCTCGGTTCGGGTTCGACGTACGCATCGACATCAAGCAGGACGAAGACGGATGGTGGGGTCTGATCTACATCTTTCAGTACGACCCCAACGAGCCGCCGCTGCTGGTCGGTCCGTGCGAGAGCGAAGACGAAGCACGACGCCGCGCGACCACCTTGGCCAAGGACGTGGCCCCCCCGTCTCGCGACTAGGCGCGTGCGCGGACCGCTGCTTCCTGAAGGACCATCCATACGGTACCAAGCCGTCTAGTGTGCGACACTCGCGCGTGCTCCGACGCCTGTGCATTGCGTTCTTGCTTGGGACTCTCGCGTGCTCGGCGCGCGAGGGACCGGCGAGCACCAACACCAGCAGCAGCGCATTCGCCACCTTGCCCGAGAAGGTCGCGTTCCTGGAGCGCTACGTGACGTTTCGCCGTCACTACCTGGAGCTGGAGTACGGCGTATTCTACCGCGACAACGGCGGCGGGCTTTTGCCCGGGCCGAGCGAGTGGGACATCACGATCATCGCGCGCGTGCCCGCCAGCGAGCTCGCTGCCTGGCACGAAGGCATGAAGCCGAGCGAGACCCAGCCGCCCGAGCTCGCCAACCTGGCCAGTGCGCTCGACACGCGCGGCGTCGATACGTGGTACCAGGCGCTTGGCAAGTACGTCGGCATCGATCGCGCGCACGTCCTGGTCGTGTATCGCGCGAGCGCGCACTGACGCGGTGTTGGCCACGGCGCAGGCTCGGCGATGCGTTGCGCGCACAGCGACAGCGCCGGCTCGTGCACTCGTTGCGTGGCGATTGCTGCGTTCGGAGCAAAATCAGAGCGCGCCTGCACGCTCGCTTGCGGGCTCCAACCCGCGTCCACTCAGAAAGACAGACGCGAATCACGGATTTTTTACGTCGATTTTCGCCGACCATTTCACCGAAAGCACTATCCACAGAACGAGACACGGAGACGGCACGCGGCTTGTAAAGGGTCCTCGCGACACGTCACACCCCGAGGATTCAACGCATGACCGATCGCAAAACGACCCTGGCAGCCGCACTGAGTGGCCTGCTCCTCACCGTCGCCGCAGGCACCGCGCTCGCGGACGCGGGCAGCTGGCCCGGCAAGATCAACGGCAAGGGCGCCGTCTTCGTGCAGGGCGACAACCCCGTCGGAGGCAACCAGCTCTACACCTGGCTGCGCGAGGACAACGGCACGCTCAACTACCACAAGACGTACCCCACCGGCGGCAACTCCACCGGCGCGGGCAACCTCGCGCCCGGCAACGGCAGCGGCGAGACCTGGGTCAACGAGGGCACGCACTCCGTGGTGCGCGATGGCGACCTGGTGTTCGTCACGAACTCGGGCCCTGGCCTCGACCTGCGCTCGCTGCTCGGCTCGGCCGCGGACGCCGTGTTCCGGCTGACCGGCGGCGACCTGAACGTGCTGCGCAGCTTGCTCGGCAACACGCTCGGCGGACCCAACGGACCGGGCCTGGGCAACGTGCTCAACGTGCTGCCCGCGCTGCCGCACATCACGGCGCTCGGCCTCGGTGACGTGCTCAGCGGCTCGGTCACCGTGTTCAAGATCGAGAACAACGGCCTGGTGCTCAAGGATGTCGCGTTCACCAACGGCACCAACCCGGTGTCCGTCGCGCGCCACGGCAACCTGGTGGTGGTGCTCAACGAGAAGAACAACACCGTCCAGTCGTACAAGCTCGGCGCGGACTACAAGCTGACGCCCGTCTCCAACGTGCTGCTGAACAACGATCTGGTGCACGGCGGCGTGCTCGCTCACCCGTCGGACATCGTGTTCAACAAGGAGGGCACCAAGATCGTGGTCGCGGAACGCCAGTACCCGTCGTCGCTCGCGCTGCCCGACCAGAAGTGGTTCATCGACGTCGCCAGCATCAACCCGAGCACGGGCGTGATCAGCAACGTGGTGGTCAACGACGTCGCCGCGCACGGCAACGCGGGCGGGCTGGCGGCGGAGCCCTTCGGCATCCTGATCGCCAAGTCAGGCGTGCTCGCGGTCACGCACGGTCGCTTCGAGGTGCCGTACGGCAGCTACGAGGCCACCTATCGCATCCTCGCCAACAACACGCTGGAGCGCACCTCGTTCGTGGCCAGCGGCGGCTGGGACGATTGCTGGAGCGTGACCGTCGCCTCCACCGACCCGAGCAAGGAGTGGTACTACGTGCAGAGCTTCTTCGACAGCGCGCTGTGGGTCGCGCCGCTG
>JBEVNG010000435.1:0-5759 GCA_040508235.1 Polyangiales bacterium
GAACAGCGGGCGCTGCTCGAGCAGGGCCACCGCGGCCGGGTAGAACTCCTCACCCGCGAACACCGGCAGGTACTCGCCCTGCTGCTCCGCGGTGCCGTAGTCGACCAGCGCGTGCACGAACGCAACCGGCGCCAGCGCGGCCAGCGCCAGCGACGCGTCACCGCGCGCGAGATCCTCGGCCACGATCGCGTTGGTCATCGGCGAGCGCGCTTCGCCCGCGCCACCCAGCGCCTCGGGCACCGCCAGCATGCTCAGGCCGAGACCGTGCGCCTCGTCGAGCAGGCCCTCCGGCGGATGACACGCTTCATCGGCCTCCAGCGCGGCGGGACGCAGCGTGTTCTTGGCGAACTTCTGCATCGTGTCGCGCACCATCTGCTGCGAGTCGCTGAGCGTCAGGTCGAACAAACCGGTGGGCGCACCGACGGGCTTCATGCGCGTCGGCTGCACCATCTTCATCACCGGGCGCACGCGCTTGAGCGTCTCGACCGCGGTCGACACGACCGTCTTGCTGCCCTGGTAGAGAAAGCTCTCGAGCGGCTTGAGAAGACCCGCGCGCTGGAGCCGCTTCGAGCCCGCAAGCTGCGTCATGATCTTCAGGGGCAGACCCGTAAGTTGATCCATCGCTGTCCTTTCCGAAGTCTCGGGGAATGCCTCCGAGCTCCTCGAGCCTGCGGAGCTGCGCTCCTGGCTCGACGGACAGTGGTCGTAATACGACCGCGTCGCTCAGACCAACGCGCAAGTATTGGCCCCCTCGCTTGCCGTATTGACAGCAAAGCTAAGAGGGCCAGGTTTGTGCGCGAGTGGGCCAGCGTACGCGGGAACACGCACGCGCGCGCTCAGGTGGCGCGTCGTCCGCCGCCCATCTGAATGCGCTCTCCGATGTACGCGCCGAACAGCGAGATCATGATCCCGAGCAGGCCCGACACGATGTACGCGAGCATCGAAGGCTCGAAGCCCTCGGGCGTGATCGCGCGCTGGTACGCGATCGTGGGCAAGCACGCCAAGGCCGCACCCACCGCAGGCTCCAGGAAGGTCTTTCCCGGTGAGATCAGGCCCATCACGATTCCACCGAGGAACCAGATCAGCACGCTGATGCCCAGGCCGCCCAGCCCCTGCGGGTCGAACGCGGAGATCACCATCGGCAGGATCACGAGCACCACCAGCTGCAGCGCCAGGTAGATGCCGCAGGCGATGCCCGCCCACTTCCACTCGAAGCTCTCCTGCTCGAAGCGACGCGCGAGCGCCTCCTCTTCGGTGTATTCACCCAGCCCGAATGCCTCGATCTTCGCGCCGCAGGACACGCAGCGCTTGGCCGCGGTCTGGTTCTCGAAGCCGCACATCGGGCACGTCACGGTATCCGCCATCGCCCCTACCTCTCCCATACCATCGTCATCGTCGGCGCGCGTCGGCCCACCCCCCGTCCCGGGAAGGCAAAGCAGTCGATTGTGATGCCAGCCGGACCGGAAAGGCAACTCAGCGCACGGAATTTCCGGAGCGATGGGCCGACTCAGGTCGGCCGACCGCAAGAACACTCGCAGAATATACCCGACCGTCGGATTGGGGCCGCTCCGGCTTGACCGTGTGGGCGAGGCCCCCAAGATGGTGCGGGGTTGGTGTCACACGACCCAAAGGAATCGTGTATCTTTGACCCATCGACGGTAACTGCGTTCCATCGAGGTCAGACCACGAACGAGTCGGGGCCCCGACACGCTCACTGAGATGAGCGTTTGGAACGGACCAAGGAAGCTAGCGCGCCAGACCATCTGTTGACGTAGACGCGAGCTAGCCCGCGCGAACCCCAACTCCGATCACCGAGGCCGCCCGCCTCCGAGACAGTGTGCCCGAACCCAGCGTGCCTGAATCCAGCGCGGAGAGACCGAGGCTCAGCGCCGCGCCTAGCCTGGCGCCCAGCTTCTCGGCCACCGATCCGACGCCGCCCAGCGTGCAGGCGCTGCTCGCCCAGTGGCGTTCGCGGTTCTTGCGTCCGCTGTTGGTGGCCGGTTCGGTGCTCGGTACGTCCGCGGCGAGCGTCTACACGTACCAACAGGTGCGGCGCGAAGCCTGGCTCAACGTCGGCATCTCCGGGGTCATCGCGGTCGCGCTCTGGGTGGCCGCGTTCTCGCGCCGTGTCTCCGACGAAACCCGTATCACTCTCACGCTTTTCGTGCTCTACGGTGCTGGAGCGCTCGCGCTCTTCACGATGGGGTTGTGCGCGGACAGCATGCTCGGCCTACTAAGCTTCGTGACCATGGCCGCGATTCTGGTCGGGCTCGCACGTGCCAAGTGGGCGATGGGTCTGACTCTGCTCACCGTCTGCGTGGCGGCGCTCGGCTTCGTCAGTGGCCTGATCTCGGTCGCGGACCCCAGCCCCATCGATCCGACCAACGGTTGGAACTGGGTTCGCACGCTGCTGTTCTCGGTCGGCATGATCACCGCGGTCGCGGGCGGCGCCAGCTTCTTGCTCGGCGAGCTGGTCAGCACGCTCAAGGAGCGCACGGAGCTGATCGCCAAGCTGCGCGAGGAAGCGCGCGAGCGCGAGCGCACCCACAGCCAGCTGGTCGAGACGCAGGAGCGCTTGCTCCATGCCCACAAGCTGGAAGTGGTCGGACGTCTCGCCGGCGGCATCGCGCACGACTTCAACAACACGCTCACCGTCATCCTCAGCTACGGCGAGCTGATCAAGTCGCGCATCGGCCGCGAGCATCCGGTCGCCGAGCTGGCGGACCAGGTGATCCACGCCGCCGAGCAAGGCGGAGACCTGACCAAGCAGCTGCTGACCTTCACGCGCCGGCAGATCGTCAAGCCGCGCACGGTCGACGTGCAGCAGATCCTGCGCAACACCGAGCGCGCGCTGACGCGGCTGGTCCCGCGCTCGATCACCATCCGGCGCGTCGAGAGCCCGGACGAGCTGTACGTCACCATCGACCCGACGCAGCTGCAGCAGGCGATCTTGAACCTGGCGCTCAACGCGCGCGACGCCATGCCCGAGGGCGGCGAGCTGACGCTCGAAGCCAGCAGCCTGGACCTGCGCGAGGCCGGCAAGCTGCCGCTGTTGCGCGGCAAGTACATCACGGTGCGCGTGCGCGACACCGGCACCGGCATGCGTCCGGAGACGCTGTCGCGGCTGTTCGAGCCGTTCTTCACCACCAAGGAGCCCGGTCTGGGCACCGGCCTCGGCCTGGCCAACGTGCGTGAGACCACCGATGGCGCGGGCGGCTACGTCGACGTGAAGAGCGAGCTCGGGCGCGGCTCGGAGCTGACGCTGTACTTCCCGCGGGCCGATGCGCGCATCAGCGGCGTCGAGGCCACGCAGCCGTCGAGCCCGGCCCGCCAGCACACGCTGCTGGTGGTCGACGACGAGCCACAGATCCGCGAGGTCATCCGCACCATGCTGGTCGACAACGGCTACCTGGTGCGCACCGCCGACAGCGCGCGGCTGGCGCTCGACATCCTGCGCCACGAGCACATCGACCTGGTGTGCACGGACCTGGTGATGCCCGAGATGTCCGGCGCCAAGCTGATCGACGAGCTCAAGCGCTCGCGCCCGCAGCTGCCCATCGTGGTCTGCTCCGCGTACGGCACCGACGACGACGTGAGCCGTCGCGTGGCGCGTGGTGAGGTGATGTTCTTGTCCAAGCCGTTCACGCGCAAGGAGCTGCTGGACGTCGTCGGCCGCGCCCTCGCCGCCGAAGCCCGCAAGCCGCTCGCGGCAGGGTGAAGCGCACCGCGCTGCTGACGCTGCTGCTCGCGTCCGGGGCTCAGGCCGAGGACGTCGGCATCTTCCCCGAGCTGAAGCCCACGCTGCAGCCGCCCGCGACGCTGACCGACGTGCATGCCATCGAGGACCGCGCGCGCGGCAACGTGGTGCTCTACGACGGCGCCTGGCCCTTCGCGATCCATGCACTCGGCGCGCTTCCTCCCGGGCTCGTCGTCCAGGACACGCGCGTGCTCGAGCCCGGGGCCGAGCTGCCGCCTGGCGACCTAGACGACGACGGCATCCCGGATCCGCTGGACGTCGCACTGGGCGCGCTCAAGACCGCCCTCAATGCCGATCGCTACGACGGTCGCTACCAGGAGATCGGCTACCCGAACGGAGACGTGCCGCGGGAGATCGGCGTGTGCACCGACGTGGTGATCCGCGCGCTGCGCAACGCCGGCTTCGATCTGCAGCGCGCGGTGCACGACGACATCGCGCTGGCGCCCGAGGCGTACCCGATGATCACGCGCGCCAACGCCAGCATCGATCATCGACGCGTGAAGAGCCTGCTGCCCTACTTTCAGCGGCACTTCGAGGCGCACACCACGCGGCTCGACGACGCCAGCGATCCGCTGCGCCCCGGTGACGTCCTGTTCATGGACACCTTCCCGGACCGTCCAGGCACCGAGCACGTGGGCATGGTGGCGGATACCCGCGCGCCAAACGGCCTGCCCCACGTGATCAACAACTGGACGAACGGAACGCGCACCAAGCCGATGGAGCTGCTGTCCTGGGTGCCGGTGACGCACCGCTTTCGCATGCCGTCGCGCCCGATCTCGCGGCTCGCGACGCAGCTGCTGGTGGTGAAGAGCCAGGGCTGGAGCTCGGCGCGTGCGACGCTGCAGCGTTATCAGCGCCGCCCTGACGAGCCGTGGCGTGCGGTGGGCGCGCCGATCCAGGCGGTGCTCGGCCACGCGGGCTCGGCCTGGGGAGACGGCGCACACGGCCAAGGCGCGCCGAGCGGGCGCGGCGGACCCACCAAGCGTGAAGGGGACGGTCGCTCGCCGGCCGGTGTGTTCGCGCTCGGGAGCTTGCGGGGCAGCAGCAGCGTGCGCTCTCGGTTGCCGTTCGCGCCGATCACGGACGAGCAGGTGTGCGTCGATGACCCGCGGTCCCCGGCCTACAACACCATCACCGCCACGGGGCATGGCGAGGCGATGCGGCGCAGCGACGGCATGTACGAGCTCGCGATCGACGTGCTGCACAACCGCGCGCCGGTCACGCCTGCCCACGGCAGCTGCATCTTCCTGCACGTCGCGCCGGCGGGCTCACGCCTGACCGGGTGCACCGGCGTGTCGCTCGCGGACATGCGCAAGCTCGCGCAGTGGCTGACGCCCCAGGCCGTGCTGGTGGCCTTGCCCCGTGACGAATACGCGGCACTGCGCAAGACCTGGGAACTGCCCTGACCCGCCCGGTTGCCGGGGAGCGTTGGGAGCGTTACACCCGCGCTCTCGGTCGTGCGACAATCGCCGGCCAGACCTGCGATTTATTGAGGTGATTCCGTGGCTCGCTTCATCGACGAACTCAAACGAACCCACTCCTGCGGAGCCCTCCGCAAGGGAGACGTCGACCGCGAGGTCGTGCTGTTCGGATGGGTGCAGAATCGGCGCGACCATGGCGGCTGCATCTTCATCGACCTGCGCGATCGCGACGGCATCACGCAGGTGATGTTCGACCCGAACGTGAACGCGGAAGCGTTCGGCGTGGCGGACCAGGCGCGCGGTGAGTGGGTGCTCGGCGTGCGGGGCAAGGTGATCTCGCGCGGTGGCAACTCGAACACCAACATTGGCACCGGCGAGATCGAGGTCGTGGGCCTCGAGGCCACCGTGTTCAACAAGGCGCTCACGCCGCCGTTCGAGATCGCGGACAACATCAACACCAACGAGGAGAAGCGGCTCGAGTACCGCTACCTCGACCTGCGCCGTCCGAAGCTGCAGAAGAACATCCTCAACCGCAGCAAGCTGAACCAGGTCACGCGCCGTTACTTCAGCGACAACAGCTT
>JBEVNG010000512.1:0-4153 GCA_040508235.1 Polyangiales bacterium
TGCGAGCGATCGCGCACCGAGAACGTCACCGCGCGCGCGGCGTCGAGGTCGGCCTGGCTGGACGTATGCGGGCGGGCGAGCTGCGCGGTGGCGATCACGTAGCCGATGCGCGCGTCGCTGACGGTGCCGCGTAGCGCCTGCTGTGCCTTGCCGTGCGCGCGCATCGAGTTGTGCGCGGCCACCAGCGTGTCGCTGAAGTCGAGCGGCGTACCGGGCGCGTGGATGCCGCTGCCGACGCCGAAGCCGATGTAACACTGCGGCTCGTTCTGCGTGACCCAGAGCTTGATGCGATCGCCCAAGCGCTGGCCGAGCAGGCTGGCGTAGTCCGCGAACCAGTCGGCGATGTCGCGGTTGAGGAAGCCGCCGCGCTGCTGCAGGGCCTGGGGCAGGTCCCAGTGGAACAGCGTGCAGTAGGGCTGAATGCCCGCCTCCAGCAGGCCATCGACGAGGCGATCGTAGAACGACAGACCCAACGGGTTCACGGTCCCGCGCCCCTCGGGCAGCACGCGCGACCAGGAGACGCTGAAGCGATAGGCCTGCAGGCCCAGCTGGCGCATCAGGGCGGTGTCCTCGCGATAGCGGTGGTAGTGGTCGCAGGCGACGTCGCCCGTGTGGCCCTCGAACACCGCGCCCGGGCGCTTGCTGAACACGTCCCACACGCTCGGACCGCGACCGTCTTCGCGGGCGGCACCCTCGATCTGATAGGCGGCTGTGGCGGCGCCCCACACGAAGTCAGCAGGAAAGACACAGTCGGTGGCGGCGATCGTCGTCTTCGGCATGCTCGTCCTTGGATCTGAAGCATGGCAGGTTGGCTGCAAGCCGGCATTCGTGGTGTACTCCGCTGCCCCTCGGAAGTCTGTGCATGCCATCACGACCATGACGTCCGACAGTCCACAGGCGAAGCAGGATCGCATCACGTTGCCGCAGCTCGCGGCGTACGGCGCGGGCGGCATCATCCCGATCGCGCTGTTCAACGTCGCCGGCGTGCTGGTCGGCCTGATGGGCAACATCAGCCTCGGCCTGAGCGCGTTCTGGCTCGGCGTGATCTTGGTGGTGCCGCGCGTGTGGGACGCCGTGATCGATCCGGTGATCGGCCACCTGTCGGACAACACGCGCACGCGCTGGGGCCGCCGCCGTCCGTACCTGCTGATCGGCGGCGTGCTGGTCGCGGTGTTCTTCGTGGCGATGTGGTGGATCCCCAAGGGCGAGACCGTGCGCGACTGGTTCCCGAGCGAGGCGGGCTACCAGGCGTTTCAGCTCGGCTACATCCTGGTCTTCCTCACGCTGTTCTTCAGCTCGGTGACGCTGTTCGAGATCCCGCACGGCGCGCTCGGCATGGAGATGACCTCCGACCCGCACGAGCGCACGCGGCTGTTCAGCGCCAAGAGCTTCGTCGGCAACCTGTTCGCGATGAGCACGCCGTGGCTGCTGGTGCTCGCGAACCTGGAGGTCTTCAAGGGCGCGCGCGGCAACGAAGCCGACGGCATGCGCTACGTGTCGATGATGGTCGCGGTGGTGCTGGTGCCGCTCTCGCTGTGGTCGTTCTTCACGCTGCGCGAGCCCGGCTTCTCCAAGGCCGCCCAGAAAGAGGCGACGCCGTTCTGGGTCGATATGAAGCGGACCGTGCGCAACGGCGACTTCGTCTGGCTCACGCTGACCGTGTTCACGCTGTCGATGGGCTTCAACTTCGTGCAGCTGCTCGGCGCGTACATCCCCATCTACTACGTGTTCCAGGGCGACAAGTCCGCGGGCGCGTGGCTGCTCGGCGTCAACGGCACCGCCTGGGCGATCACCGGCTTGCTGGCGGTCTTCCCGCTGAACTGGATCAGCCCCAAGCTCGGCAAGCGCAACACGCTGGTGGTCGCGATCTTACTGATCTCGCTGGCGCAGCTGCTCAAGATCGTCTGCTACGACCCGGAGCATCCCTACCTGATCGTGATCCCGACCGTGCCGCTCTCGATCGGCATGCTGTTCTTCTTCACGCTCGGCTCGTCGATGGTGGGAGACGTCGTCGACGGCGACGAGCTGGGGACGGGCTCACGCTCGGACGGCGCGTTCTATTCGGTGTTCTGGTGGTTCATCAAGAGCGGCACGGCGGTCGCCAGCCTGATCTCGGGCGCGCTGATCGTGACCACGCTGTTCGACGAGGGGCAGGTCACCAAGGTCGATCAGCTTTCGGGCGGCGTGCGTGACATGCGCGCGTTGGTGGAGGGCTGGCACCGGGGGGACGGACCGCAGGACATCGTGGGCGCCACCGAGAAGCAGCTGGCGGACGCGCTGCAAGAAGCGACCGAGTACGCGACCTACATGGACAGCGAGGCGGTCAGCGTGCTGTACGAAGGCGTCGAGGGGCGCGAGCGGCGCAGCGTGATCGTGCCGGCTTCGATCGCCGTCAAGGCGGTGCGCGTGGAGCTCGCGCACCTGGCGCCGGGTGTGGAAGACCTGCGCGCGGGCGCCGATCCGACGCAGGTCGAGCTGCTCAAGCGCGACATCGAGCTGCTGCGCATCCGCGCCAAGCTGGAGCTCACGCGCGTGCACAACGTCGAGCTGCAGGTGTTCCTGCAGGGCAGGGCGGAAAACGCAGGCGAGCGCGCGGACCACTATCGTGCGCTCGCGGCGGCCGGCAAGAAGGCTGGCGCCACGCTCGCGCGCATCAACGAGACGGTGCCGTCCGAGATCTTGCGCAACGAGCTGGTCAGCGTCGCGGCCGAGCTGGCGGCGCTGAGCAGGCAGTCGCCGTTCACGCTGTTTCGCATGCGCTGGATCGAGATCGGCCTGCCGCTCGCGGCGTGCCTGATCTCGTTGATTTTCGTGCTCCGCTATCGCCTGACCGAGCAACGCAGCCGTGAGATCAAAGAGCAGCTCGCGCGCAGAAACGACGACGCGAGCCCAACCCTGCACGAAGGACAGGCGTCATGAAAGTCAGGAACCCGCTCGGACTGCTGTTCTCCTTTTCGGAGGGCGGCGCGCTGCGCAGCATCGACGCCGCGTCGATCCGCATCAGCATGACGGCGGCGTCCGCGTTCGCGCGCACCGGCTCCAACCTGTACCTGCGCAAGCGTGGTGGCACGTCGACGCCGCTGCTGGGGAGCTCGCGCTTTCGCTTGACGGAAAGCTCGTTCGAGGCGCGCGGTAGCTGGGAGGGGCTCGACTATACGTGCTCGCTGCAGCTGTCGACGACGCAACTGGCCTGGCAGTGGCGCGTGCACGTCGTCAGCCGCCTGGAGCAGCCGGTGGAGCTCGACCTGATCTACGTGCAGGACGTCGGGCTCAAGCCCGTCAGCGCCAGCCTGGTCAACGAGTACTACGTGAGCCAGTACCTCGAGCGTCGCGTGTTCGAGCACGCCACGCATGGCAGCGTGGTCTGCTGCCGGCAGAACATGCGCGAGGCGAGTGGGAATGCCTGGCTGCTGCTGGCGAGCGCGAACCGTGCCGCCTCGGCGAGCACCGACGGTTCGCAGTTCTACGGCCGCACGTTCCGCGCGACGGGACAGCCGGAGGCATTGCGTGCGGACACGTTGCCGGGCGAGCTGAACGGCGAGGCGTCCCTGGTGGCGCTGCAAGAGACGCCTTTCGTGCTCGCCCCCGGTGCTGCGCACGTCAGCACCTTCGTTGCGAGCTACCAGCCCGATCATCCAGAGGCTTCGAGCGAGGCAGATCTGGAGCAGCTGCCCGCGCTGGTGCGTAGCTTCGTGGACGTTGCTGCCGCGGGGGTTGAGCACACGCCGGTCGAGGCGCGCTTCCAGAGCGCGCGCCTGCTGCAGGCGGACGCATTGGATGACGACGAGCTGACGCAGTACTTCGGCGCGCAAGAGCACGTCGAGCGTGACGGGTCGCAGGTGCTGTCGTTCTTCACGGAAGGCCCGAGCCACGTCGTGCTGGGCGCCAAGGAGACGCGCGTCGACCGCCCGCACGGTCACATCATGCAGGCCAACGTCGGCTACACGCCCGACGAAAGCATCATGTCGACCACGGCGTTCGCGTGTGGCGTGTTCCACTCGCACCTGACGCAGGGCAACACCAACTTCAACACGCTGCTGTCCGTGTGCACGAATCCGTCCGCGTCCGGGCTGGAGGGACAGCGCATCGTGCTGCAGCTGGACGATGGCGAGTACCTGCTGGCCGTGCCCTCGGCCTTCGAGATGGGGCTCAA
>JBEVNG010000464.1:0-16254 GCA_040508235.1 Polyangiales bacterium
GCTCTCGCTGGTGCGCGACTTCGCGCGTCAGCTGCGTGGTGCGCTGCAGGTGAGCAGCCGCGCGGGCCAGACTCGCTTCACGATCGACTTCGCCGCGGCGGGTAAGATCCTTTCCCGTGGGTAAGAACACTGCCCACCCGTCCGCGCCATCCGCGGGTTGCGCTCCGGAAGCAGTGGATTCACTCCCCCAGTTCGAGTACATCGGCAAAACGTCACGAACCAGCGAGCGACTCGGAGCGATGCCATCTCAAGCGCCCGTCCATCTGCTCTTGATCGACGACGATGCCAGCATCACGCCCGGGCAGGTGCGGCAGGCGTTCCCCGCGCCGCACGCGCGCGTCACCGTCTGTGAGCACGGCGCGGCCGGCATCGCGCAGGTGCGCGCCGAGCCGCCAGACGTGATCCTGCTCGACCTGCGTCTGCCGGACCAGTCAGGTCTGGAGGTGTACGAGCAGATCCGCGCCATCGACGCGCGCATTCCGGTGATCTTCGTGACCATGGCCAAGACCGCCGACTACGCGATCGAGGCCATGAAGCACGGCGCATTCGACTACCTGTTCAAGCCCCTGGAGCTGGTCCGCTTGCGTCGGGTGGTGACGGAAGCGGTGGAGGTGGCGCGGCTGATGCGCACGCCGGTCACCCTGGTGGAGGAGGCGCGCGAGCCCGACCTCGACGGCGCCATCTACGGCGGCTGCAATGCGATGCTGGAGACGTACAAGGCGATCGGCCGGGTCGCGGCGCAGGACGTCACGGTGCTGATCACCGGCGAGAGCGGCACCGGCAAGGAGCTGGTCGCTCGCGCCATCTACCAGCACAGCGCCCGCGCCAAGGCGCCCTTCCTGGCGCTCAACTGCGCGGCGATCCCGGAGCCGCTGCTGGAGAGCGAGCTGTTTGGCCACGAGAAGGGCGCCTTCACCGGCGCGGACCGACGACGCATCGGCAAGTTCGAGCAGTGCCACGGCGGCACCATCCTGCTCGACGAGATCGGCGACATGCCGCTGGCGCTGCAGGCCAAGATCCTGCGCGTGCTGCAGGAGCAGACGTTCGAGCGCGTGGGCGGCAACGAGACCATCCACACCGACGTGCGCATCATCGCGTCCACCCACCGCGACCTGCTCGCGCGCGCCCACGAGGACAAGTTCCGCGCGGACCTCTACTACCGCCTGAGCGTGTTCGCGATCCACCTGCCGCCCCTGCGCGAGCGCGGCGACGACCTGTCCACGCTGGTGCACTACTACGTGCGGCGCTTCAGCCGCGAGCTCGGGCGGCAGGTCAGCGAGGTGGCGCCGGACGCCCTGGAGCGCCTGCGCAACCACGGCTGGCCCGGCAACATCCGCGAGCTGCAGAGCGTGCTCAAGCAGGCGGTACTGCAGGCGCGCGGCTCGGTGCTGCTGTCGTCGTTCCTGCCCGAGCTCTCCGTGCAGACGCGCTTGCTCAACGGAGGCGGCGCCGTCGACGCGCTGGAGATAGGTCCGTTCATCAAGAGCCAGCTGACGCCGGACGCGAGCGACCTGTACGCGGTGGCGCATCGCGAGCTCGATCGCGTCCTGCTCAGCAGCGTGCTCGAGTATACGGGCGGCAACCATCGCCACGCGGCGCGCCTGCTCGGCATCGCGCGCCAGACCATGCGCGGCAAGCTGCGCGCGCTGGGGCTGCACACCGGCTCCGCCAGCGAGAGCGACGACAGCGACGCCCTGTAGCACCGCTGGCATTCGCATTGCACCCGCTCGGCGCTCGTGGACGAAGTCGTGCCCGAGGCCGAGCTGGAGCCGGTGAAGTGCCTGCTGATCGCCGGGCGCGAGGAAGTCCTGTCGGACCTGCGCCGCGCGCTCGCGCGCGAGGGAGTGCAGCTGGTGACGGCGTGCTCGAGGCACGCTGCCCTGGAGGCGCTCCGCGTGCACGACTTCGCGCTCGCGATCCTCGACCCTGCGGACTTGCGCGGCCTGGTCGAGCAGATCCGCGAAGCGCACGCGCTGCCGCTGCTCGTCGTCGCCAGCAGCGCGCAGGACCTCGGGCGCGGCGACCACCCGGTCGACTTCGTGCAGAAGCCGTTCGAGCCCGAGCTGCTGCGCAACAAGGCCGAGACGTTCTTCACGCTGCACCGCCAGCGCCGACAACTCGCGCGGCAGCGAGAGCTGCTAAGCGTGCAGCAGCGCGCGGCCGAGGTGGCCCACCAGGCCAAGGATGAGTTCCTGGCCAACGTCAGCCACGAGATCCGCACGCCGCTCAACGCGATCCTCGGCATGACGGAGCTGGTGCTGGAGACGCCGCTCGGCAAGGAGCAGCGTGCATCCCTGCGCTCCGTCAGCACGGCCGCGACGCACCTGCTGGAGCTCGTCGACGACCTGCTCGACTTCGCCAAGATCGAGGCCGGCAAGCTGGAGCTCGCGCGCGCGGAGCTGTCGCTGCGCGAGACGCTGGCGGACACGCTGCGGCTGCTGTCGATCCGCGCCGAGAGCAAGGGCGTGCAGCTGCACTCGCGCGTGCACCCGGAGCTCGCGGATCGCTGGCTCGGCGACGCGGGCCGGCTGCGGCAGGTGCTGATGAACCTGATCGGCAACGCCATCAAGTTCACCGAGCGCGGCGAGGTGGCGCTCGACGTCGACCCGGACGCGGAGGGACTTCGCTTCACGGTGCGCGACACCGGCATCGGCATCGCGGCGGACAAGCTCGCCAGCATCTTCGAGGCGTTCCAGCAGGAAGACGTGTCGACCACGCGCAAGTACGGCGGCACCGGCCTCGGGCTCACCATCTCCGCGCGGCTGGTGGCGATGATGCACGGCTCGATCGCGGTGCGCAGCGAGCCTGGTCGCGGCAGCACGTTCTCGTTTCGCTGCAGGCTGGAGCCGGTGGGCGACGCGCTGGTGACGCGCACCTCGCGGGCGCTGATCGTCGACGCCGATGCGCAGCGTCGCGGTGAGCTGGTGGAGTGGCTCGCGGGCTGCGGGCTGGAGGCGAGCGCGGAGGCGGAGAGCGTGGCGGCACTCGACACGCTCTGGCACGGCTTCGCCAGCGGCCGACCCTTCGAGTTGGTGGTGATCGCCGCGCCCGCGGCGCACGAAGACGCGCTGGCGTTGATCGCGACCATCCGCTCGCACGCCGAGCTGGCGCGTACGTCGCTGATCCTGCTCGCGGAGCAGGAGGCGGAGGGCGCGCACCTGGAGGCGCTGTGGCTCGATGCACGCCGCCCCAAGAGTCAGCTGCAGCGGGAGCTGGAGCGAACCGTTTCGAGGAGGAACCCACGATGAAGGAGAGTGATGCGTCGGTGTGGATCGTCGATGACGACCAGGCAGTGCGCGAGGCGCTGTCCGCCTTGCTGCGCTCGGCCGGGTTGAACGTGACCGCGTTCGCGAGCGCGCACTCGTTTCTGAATGCCTGCCGCGAGGACGTGCCGACCTGCGCGGTGCTCGACGTCGCGCTGCCCGACCTCGACGGGCTGGAGATCCAGGCGCGGCTCTCGCAGGACCAGCTGGCGATCCCGATCGTGTTCCTCACCGGAACCGGCGACATCCCGACCTCGGTGCGCGCGATCAAGGCGGGCGCGGTCGACTTCTTCACCAAGCCGTTCGACGACGAGCGCCTGCTCGACACCATCGGCAGGTTGGTGCAGCAGGATGCGGCGCTGCGCGCGACGGTGCGTGGACCACGGCGCACGGTCGCCGGCTCGATCGGGGAGAGCGCCGCCTGGCTGGGTGTGCTCTCGCAGGTGGAGCTGGTGGCGACCACCGATGCGACGGTGCTGATCCAGGGCGAGACCGGCACCGGCAAGGAGGTGGTCGCGCGCGCTCTGCACGCGGCCAGCGGGCGCGCCGACGGTCCGTTCGTGAAGGTGAACTGCGGCGCCATCCCAGCGGGTCTGCTGGAGAGCGAGCTGATGGGCCACGAGCGCGGCGCCTTCACGGGCGCGATCGCGCAGCGCATCGGCCGCTTCGAGCAGGCGCAGGGCGGCACCATCTTCCTCGACGAGATCGGTGAGCTGCCGCTGGAGCTCCAGCCCAAGCTGCTGCGCGTCTTGCAGGAGCGCGAGTTCGAGCGCGTGGGCGGCACGCGCACCGTGCGCACCAACGCGCGCGTGATCGCGGCCACCCACCGCGACCTCAAGCAGATGGTCAAGGAGCGCAGCTTCCGCGAGGACCTCTACTACAGGCTGCACGTGTTCCCGCTGGCGCTGCCGCCGCTGCGCGCGCGCCGGGAGGACATCCCACGGCTGGCGCAGCACTTCGTCGAGCGCGCGAACAAGCGCCTCGGCAAGCAGGTGCGAAGCGTGTCGGCGCGCTCGCTTGCGCACCTGGCGCGCCACGACTGGCCGGGCAACATCCGCGAGCTGGAGAACGTGATCGAGCGCGCCGTGATCTTGTCGCAGGGCGAGACGCTGGAGCTGGGACCCCTCGCGAGCGACGTCCCCCCGCAGCTCGACGCGGAGGAGCGCTCGGATGAGCTGGCCGCCGTCAGTCGCGCGCATATCCTGGCGGTGCTGGAGGCCACGCGCTGGGTCGTCGCCGGCCCGGATGGCGCGGCGGCACGGCTCGGTATGAAGCGCTCGACGCTAAACTTTCGCATGAAGAAGCTCGGCATCACCCGCGACGATGCCAAGCCCTGACGGTTTGCAGACGGAGGGTCTACATGATGCTCGAAGGCAAAGTGGTGCTGGTGACCGGAGCCACCTCGGGGATCGGCCGCGCGAGCGCGCAGCTGTTCGCGGCGGAGGGGGCGCGCGTGGTGCTGACGGGACGACGCGCCGAGCAGGGCCGGGAGGTCGTGCGCGCGATCGAGGAGCGCGGAGGCAAGGCCGAGTTCATCGCCAACGATGTGCTCCAGTACGACGCCGCGGCCACGCTGGTGGCGTCGATCGTCGCGCGGCACGGCCGGCTCGACGCGGCCTTCAACAACGCGGGCGTGAGCGGCGGAGGCCCGCTGGAGACCTTGCGCGAGGCCAGCTGGGACAGCGTGATCGACACCAACCTCAAGGCGAGCTTCTTCCACCTGCAGGCGCAGGCCGCCCAGATGAAGAAGCAGCGCGCGGGCGCCATCGTGTTCAACGCCTCCGTGCTCTCGCAGATCGCCGCGCCCGGCACGTCGATCTACAGCGCGAGCAAGGGCGGCCTGAATGCGCTGATGCGCGCGGCGGCGGTCGAGCTGGCCCCGCACGGAGTGCGCGTGAACTCGATCAACCCTTCCGTCACGCGCACCGAGATGACGCAAGCCGGCATCCGCGGCGAGGGTAGCGAGGCGACCCACCCCCTGGCGCGCGGCATTCCGCTCGGTCGACTGGCGGAGCCGGAGGAGATGGCGCAGGTCGCGCTGTTCCTGCTCTCCGACCGCGCGTCGTACCTGACCGGGCAGGCGATCGTGATCGACGGCGGGCAGAGCGTCGTCTAGCCCTCGTCCAGCCGGGATGCGAAGCGCACCAGCTCGGGCAGGGAGGCGGCGTTCATCTTGCGCATCACCTTGCCGCGCTGGATCTTGACCGTGATCTCGCTGGTGCCGAGCGAGGCGGCGATCTCCTTGTTGAGCAGGCCGCTGACCACCAGCGCCATCACCTCGCGCTCGCGCGGTGTCAGCGTGTGGTGCCGCTCGCGCAGGGCGTCCTGCTGAGCGCGCTGCAGGGCGATCGCGTGTTGGCGCACCAGGGCCGAGTCGACCGCGGCCAACAGTGCGTCGTCGTCGAACGGCTTGTTGAGGAACTCGTGCGCGCCGGCCTTCATGGCGCGCACGGAGTCGGGGATGGTGCTCTCGCCGGTGATGAAGATGATCGGCGTGTTGCGGCGCTCGCGGCCGAGTCGGTCTTGCAGATCGAGGCCGCTCAGCTCGGGCAAGCCGTTGTCGAGCACCAGGCAGTGGGGCTCGCTGGGCACGCTCTCGGCGAGGAACGCTGGGGCGCTGGCGAAGGCGGCGGTGCGATGACCCGCCGAGCGCAGCAACGCGACCACCGCGTCGCGCACGGAGTCGTCGTCGTCCACCACGAACACCAGCCCGGTGCGCACGTCAGCTCGCCGCCAGCGCGGCCTGCGTCAGCGCGGGCAACACCACGACGAAGGTGGTGCCGGGGCCGTCGTGTGCGCCGGCATCGATCTCGCCGCCATGGTCGCGGATGATCGAGCGGCTGATCGAGAGCCCCATGCCGAGCCCGCCGGTCTTGGTGGTGTGGAAGGCGTCGAAAAGGTGCTCGCGCATCTCCGGGGCGATCCCGGACCCCGCGTCGCGCACGCTCACGCGCAGGCCGTCCACGCCGCGCTCGCTGCGGATCAGGAGCGTGCGCTCGCGGTCGAGCACACCGCGCATGGCATCGTTGGCGTTGAGCACCAGGTTGAGCAGCACCTGCTGCAGCTGCACGCGGTCGCCGAGCACCAGCGCCGCCTCGTCGAGCAGCTCCGTGCGCACGCGCAGCTCGTTCTTGTTCAGCTCGCTGCGCGTGAACGAGAGCACGTCCTGAACCACCTGGTTGAGGCACACCGGGTCGCGCGCCGCCTCGGACTTCTTGAACAGCGAGCGCAGGCCGGCCACGACCTCCGCCGCGCGCTTGCCATCGCGGATGATCCGCTGCGAGGCCGCGCGCGCTTCGTCGAGATCGCTCGGCTCGCGGTTGAGCCAGCGCAGGCAGGCGCCCGCGTTGGCCACGATGCCCGCGAGCGGCTGGTTCACCTCGTGCGCGATCGACGCCGCCAGCTCGCCCAGCGTGGCTACGCGCGTGACGTGCGCCAGCTCCGCCTGCATCTTGGTGCGCGCACGGTACTCGGACTCCAGCTCGCCGTAGAGGCGCGCGTTGTCGAGCGAGCTGGCGGCCTGGGAGGTGAGCAGGCGCAGGATGGCGACGCGCTCGGCCGTGAACACGTGCGAGGCGAGGTTGTTCTCCAGGTAGAGCGCGCCCACCAGCGCTGACTGCTTCACCAGCGGCAAGCACAGCACCGAGCGCCCGCCGATGCGCTCCAGGTAGGCGTCGCCCGGGAACGCGCGCGCACTGCTGGCGTCGTCGAGCAGCACGCTCTCGCGCGTGCGCACCACCTGCTCCAGCACGGCCTCGGACAGCGCGGGAAAGACGGCCGAGGCACGCGCGAGCTGCACGTCGATGCCATCCTCGCGTGTGCGGGCCTCCGCCTCGATGCGCAGGCCACCCTCGTGCACCATGATCAGCAGCGCCCGCTCGGCGCCCGCGTTCTCGATCGCGGTGACCATCAGCGTGCGCATCAGCTTCTCGTTCACGATCTCGCCGGAGACCGCCGCCGAGATCCGCAGCACCGTGGCCAGGTCGAGCTGCTGCGTGGCCGCGTCGATGGTGGAGGTCAGCGAGCGGCGTTGCTGCTCCGTGGAGAGCTGCGGGTAGAGTGCGTCCAGCTGCCGGACCTTGGCGTGGGCGCCCCAGCGCTGGTAGCACTGGCGTGCGCCGCGCAGGTAGCTCACGGCGATCAGGTCGTAGCCGCGCGCGGCGTAGAACGCGCTGGCACGCTCCAGCGCGACCGCCTCGTTGTTGACGAAGCCGTGCTCGTGCGCCGAGCGGATCGCTTCCTCGTAGCGCTGCTGCGCCTCCAGCTCGCGGCCGTCGAGGCGCAGCAGCTCCGCCTCCGCGAGCGCGGCACGGCTGACGAAGGTGGTGGGTGCGGTGCTGGCCCAGAGCTTCAGCTGCGCAAGGTGCATCGCGAGCGCCTCGCGGTGCGGCGCCTGCTCCTCGCGCGGCAGCGTATCGCACAGCCCGGCGCGGCCGAGCGCACCGTGGAAGTGGTACTCCGCGCGCTCGAAGAACGACATCGCGGCCCACACCAGCTCCTTGGCGCGCAGCTCCGCCTGCACCGCGCCGGCGAAGTCGAGCAGGGTGGCGCGCAGCTGTTGGCGCATGGTCCACCAGCCGCAGCTCGCGACCGCCAGCCGGTAGTCCGAGGTGATGTGCGCCTCGAAGCTGGCCTCGTCGCCGAACACGTCGTAGTCGGCGGGCAGGCCGCCCATCGCGCGTACGAACGACAGCTGCGAGACGAACGCGGGCAACATGCCGGCGAAGCGGCCCTTGCGGCAGAACTCCAGGCCGGCCCGGCAGTCGCGCACCAGCTCCGCCAGTGGCTTGCCGGCGGTGCAGTCGTTGGTGATCAGGTGGGAGATGGTGTAGCAGCCGTAGACTTGGTCGCCGGTCTTGAGGGCGGTGTCGAGGCCGCGCTGGATCAGCGCGCGCGCCTCGCCGAGCGGACGCGTCCAGGAGCCGATGTGGTGGCCGATCACCATCAGCACGCGCGCCTCGTAGCGCGTGTAGCCGCGCTCCAGCAGCGCGAACGCGAGCCTGGCCAGCTGGGCGGCGGTGGCGTAGTCGCCCAGCTGCGGACCGAACACCAGGCCAGCAAGTGCGTAGCCGAGCGGCGCGCCCTCGCTGTTGCCGTGCTCCAGCGCAACGTTCACCTGGCGCCCCACGCACAGCGCATACAGGTTGCTGTCGGTGAACAGCGCGGGCGCCGCCATGTCGATCAGCACGTCGCAGGTGGCCAGCCAGCTGGCGTCCGTCATCGGCGGCAGCTCCAGCAGCGCCTCGACGCTGCGCTCGCCGCGCAGCACGTGGATGCGCGTCAGCTCCGCGCCGACCTCTTCCTGCGTGGGATGCGCGCTCCAGTCGATGCCGACGGTGCGCAGGTAGCCGAGGCCGATCTCGATCGCGCGCGGGTAGTCGTCGATCGCGGTCTGCACCGACATGCGCAGGCAGGTGATGCGCGCGAGGTCGGTCTGATTGCGGGCGCGCTCCGTCAGCTCCGCCAGGTGCAACTCGGCGGCGGACACGTCGCCGGTGAGGAACTCGCACTCGGCGCGGTGAAAGCCCGCCGCGAACACCAGCTCGTAGTTGTCGAGCCAGCAGCTCGGCTCCAGCAGCGCGTGGCAGCTGGCCAGGTAGTTGAGCGCGGAGCTGTAGGCGGTGGCCGAGCGCGCACGCCGGGCGGCGATCAAGTTCAGCTCCGCGAGCGCGCGCCGTTCCTCGCGGTCGTCGAGCGTGTGCGCGCTGCGATTGAGCTGGTTGGTCAGGTCGAACGCGCGCTCGGCGCGCTGCGTCGCCGGCGTGTTGGCCAGCATGGCGCGGCCGATCGCGAGGTGCAGGGCAGGGCGCTCCGGCTCCGGGATCAGCGCGTAGGCCGCCTCGCGCACGCGGTCGTGCACGAACGCGTAGCCCTCGCGCGAGCGCGTGACCAGGCCGGCGCGCAGGGCGGGCTCCAGCACATCGGAGAGCGGAAAGCGGGGCGCGTGCAGCCCGCGCAGCGTGGCGCTGCTGGCGGCGTTGCCGAGGCACGCCAGGCGCTGCAGCACACCGCGTGTTCGCTCCGGAAAGCGACGCAGCTTGGTCAGCATCAGGTCGACCACGTTGTCGGCCGCGTGCTGACCGCCGATCGCGGGCAGGTCCCACTGGAAGCGACCGAGCTGGTAGTCGAACCACAGCAGCTTCTCGTCCGCGAGCGTGGTCAGGAATTGGATCGCGAAGAACGGGTTGCCGCCCGTCTTGGCGTAGACCACCCGCGCCAGCGCCTCGACGTCGGCGGGCCCGACGTGCAGCGTGTCCGCGCACAGGCTCACCAGGTCCCGGAGCGCCAGCGGCGCGAGCACCAGCTCGGTGAGCTTCACGCCCTGCTTGCGGATTGAAGCCAGCCGCAAGCTCAGCGCATGCTCGGGCCCCACCTCGTTGTCGCGGTACGCGCCCACCAGCAGCAGCGAGCCGATCGACGGATCCGTGCTCAGCCGCTCGATGAGATCGAGCGTGGCGGCGTCGAGCCACTGCAGGTCGTCGAGGAACAGCGCCAGCGGGTGCGAAGGCTGCGCGAACGCGCGCACGAACGCGACGAACGCCGACTGGAACAAGGTGGCGCTGTCCTGCGGCGGCAACTCGGGTGTCGGCGGCTGCGGGCCGATCAGCTGCACCAGCTCCGGGATCAGCTCGACCATCCGCTGCGCTTGATCGCCGAGCGCATGGAGCAGCGCCTCGCGCCAGCGCGCGCGGGTGAGCTCGTCCTCGCTGAGCAGGCCGCGCACCAGGCTGCGAAAGGCCTGCGCCACCGTCGCGTACGGAACGTCGCGCTGGTACTGATCGAACTTGCCGGATGCGAACAGACCGCGCGGCGGCACCAGCGGCTTGAGCAGCTCGTTGGCGACCGACGACTTGCCGATGCCCGAGTAGCCCGAGACCATCGCCAGCCCGAACGAGCGCGACGCCACCGCGTGATCGAAGGCGTCGAGTAGCGCACTGACCTCGCGCTCGCGGCCGTACAGCTTCTCCGGGACCAGCAGGCGATCGGAGATGTCGTCGCTGGCGAGCTCGAACGGCTCGATGGTGCCGCGCTCCAGCCACGACGTCAGGCAGCGCTGCAGATCCGCGCGCAGGCCGCGAGCCGTCTGGTAGCGATCCTCGCCGTTCTTGGCCAGCAGCTTGAGCGTGATGTTCGCCAGCTGCGGCGGCAGGCCCGGCACGCGCAGCGCGGGCGAGGTCGGCGCGCGCGCGACGTGGCAGTGGATCAGCTCCAGCGCATCGCTGCTGGGAAACGGCAGCTCGCCCGTCAGCATTTGGTAGAGTGCGACGCCGAGCGAGTACAGATCGCTGCGCGAGTCGGTGGAGCGATTCATGCGCCCGGTCTGCTCCGGCGCCATGTACGCGAGCGTGCCGGCGATCACCGTGGGCGGCTCGGGCGCCTGACGTTGGCGCGATAAGCGCAGGCTCAGGCCCGTGCCGGCGATCCAGGCGCGCCCGGTCTCGGGGTCGACCATGGTGTGCGCCGGCTTGAGGTCGCGGTGGATCAGGCCTCGCGCGTGGAAGTGCGCGAGCGAGCTGGCGATGCCGACCGCGATCCGCAGGCAACGCTCCAGCTCCATCGGCGCACCGAGCAGGCTCGCGAGCACGACGCCGCCGGGATCTTCCAGCACCAGTCCGCTCGCGTTGGGCGCGAGTGTGATCGGACGACACGCCCAGGCCGGATCGAGCTCCTCGCGCAGCGCGTAGCTGTGCTGCAGGCGCGCGACCGCGGCCGACGACGGATGCGCGCTGGCGTGGCGCACCACCAGCACCGACTTCGCGTCAGCGCCGAGCTTGGCGCGCAGCACGAGGAAGTCGGGGTCCGCGCCGAGAGTCTCTGGATGCGACAGTTCGAGCATGGCCTCGTGCACCGTGGAGGGACGTACGCACGTTTATTCACCGAGGCATGCCCGCGTCAACTGGCATTCCGTAGAAATTACGGTGGGTAAGATTCTGGTCCAGGGGGGTTCGAGATCTTACCCAGCAGCGCGGAAATCGTGTGCTCGTCATACGAAGGTATGATTTCGAGCGACGCCTCCACGCGACATCTTAGCCACGATGCGAGCAGGCTCTCCGTTCCTGTGCGTGGTGGACGATCACGAGTCGGTGCGCGACGCGCTGCTCGCGTTGCTGCAATCTCTCGGCTACCGCGTGGCGACGTTCGAGAGCGCCGAGGCGCTGTGTGCGTCGCTCGCGCTCGCGGATGCGGACTGTCTGCTGTTGGACATCCACCTGCCAGGGATGAGCGGCGCGGAGCTGCTTCCTCTCTTGCGAGCACGCCATCCGGAGCTGCCGGTGGTGCTGATCACGGGACGGCCCGATGCCCACGCGCATGCACTGCGCGCGCAACCCAGCGTGCACGCGCTGCTGTTCAAGCCGTTCGAAGAGGAGCAACTTCTGGATGCACTCGACGCCGCGTTGAACGGAACGGCACGTGCAACAGGCCACGACCCGGACGAGACGTGAGCGCATTCGCGCAGAGAAAGAGAGCGAGCCCATGAAAGAGCAAAGCTTCGTTAGCAAAGTCGACCAGACCAAGATCGCGTTTCGCAGCTGGCGTCCGGCGGGGCCGGCGCGCGCGGTGTTGGTGATCTCCCACGGCTTCAAGGCGCACGGAGGTCTGTACGCCTGGGCGGCCGAGCAGTTCGCGAAGGCAGGACTGGCGGTGCATGCGATCGACCATCGCGGCCACGGCAACTCGGGCGGCGAGCGCTACGAGGCCACCCACGTCGACGAGTTCGTGGCCGACCTCGATCAGCTGGTCGACCTCGTGCGCGCCCAGGATCCCGGGCTCCCACTTTACTTGCTCGGCCACAGCGCGGGCGGCGTGATGGGCTGCGTCTACACGCTCGAGCACCAGGAGAAGCTGGCCGGCTTCCTGTGCGAGAGCTTCGCGCTCGGGGTGTACGCACCCAGCGTCGCGCTGGCGGCGCTCAAGGGCCTGAGCCACATCGCCCCGCACCTGCACGTGCTCGACCTCAAGAACGTGTTGTTCTCGCGCGACCCCAAGGTGGTGGACGCGCTCGACCACGACCCGCTGATCCCGCAGATGAACTACCCGACCGGCACGGTGGCCGCGATGGTGCGCGCGACCGAGCGCGTGCGCGAGGAATTCGCCAAGATCACGCTGCCAGTCCTGATCCTGCACGGCACCGAGGACAAGGTCACCGAGCCGGCGGGCAGCCAGCTGTTCTTCGACAAGACCGGCTCCAAGGACAAGACGCTCAAGATCTACGAGGGCCACTTCCACGACCTGCTCGCCGACACCAATCGCGAGCTGGCGCTGAGCGACATGCTGTCGTGGATCGAAGCGCGCCTGCCCGTGGCGCCCACCGTCAGCGCCTGAGCGTCAGCGTTCTTCGAGGGCGCGCGCGACGCCCGCGCCGTAGCTCGGATCGGCACGCGTGCAGTGGGCGACATGGCGGCGCTGCACTTCGTGCGATGCGCCGCCCAGCGAGCGCGCGGTGTTCTCGAACAGCGCCTGCTGCTGGGCGGGACTCATCATGCGAAACAGGATGCCGGGCTGCTCGTAGTGATCCTCCGGCTCGCGCGCGCCCCAGGTGTCCGCATCGCCATGCAGCGCCAGCGGCGGCTCGGTGTGCTCGGGGGAGTCGCTCCACTCCGCGTACTGGTTCGGTACGTAGGCGGGCGTCGAACCGGCGTTGCCGTCCACACGCAGCGCGCCGTCGCGGTGGTAGCTGTGGAACGGGCACTTCGGAGCATTCACGGGCACCTGGTTGAAGTTGACGCCGAGCCGATAGCGCTGCGCGTCGCCGTACGAGAACAGCCGGGCCTGCAGCATGCGGTCGGGCGAGAAGCTGATCCCGGGCACCACATTCGCCGGCGAGAACGCCGCCTGCTCGACCTCGGCGAACACGTTGTCCGGGTTGCGCTCCAGCCGCAGCACGCCGACGTCCAGCAGCGGGAACTCCGCCTTGGGCCAGGTCTTGGTGAGGTCGAACGGATCGTGGCGATGGCTGGCGGCCTGCGCCTCGCTCATCACCTGGATGCGTAGCTTCCAGCTCGGGAAGTTGCCGGCCTCCAGGCTCTCGAACAGGTCGCGCTGGTGGCTCTCGCGATCGCGACCGACCAGCGCCTCGGCTTCCTGATCCGTCAGGTTCTCGATGCCCTGCTGGCAGACCAGGTGAAACTTGACCCACACGCGCTCGCCGGCGGCGTTGATCAAGCTGAAGGTGTGGCTGCCGAAGCCGTGCATGGTGCGGTAGCTACGGGGCAGGCCGCGCTCGCTCATCACGATCGTGACCTGGTGCAGCGCCTCGGGCAGCGAGCTCCAGAAGTCCCAGTTGTTCTCGGCGCTGCGCATGCCGGTGCGTGGGTCGCGCTTGACCGCGTGGTTGAGGTCCGGGAAGCGCAGCGGGTCGCGGAAGAAGAACACCGGCGTGTTGTTGCCGACCAGATCCCAGTTGCCCTCCTCGGTGTAGAACTTCACGGCGAAGCCGCGGATGTCGCGCTCGGCGTCGGCCGCGCCACGCTCGCCGGCCACCGTCGAGAAGCGCACGAACAGCGGCGTCTGCTTGCCGATCTCCGCGAACAGCTTGGCCTTGGTGAAGCGCGTGATGTCGTGCGTGACCGTCAGCGTGCCGTACGCACCCGATCCCTTGGCGTGCATGCGCCGCTCGGGGATCACCTCGCGATCGAAGTGCGCCAGCTTCTCCAGCAACCAGACGTCTTGCAGCAACGCGGGTCCACGCCGACCCGCGGTCTGGATGTTGAGATTGTTCGCCACGGGGGCGCCGGTCGCGTTCGTCAGCCTGGGCTTGCTCATGTCTCTCTCTTCCTCCTGCGCGTGCGCCCGTTGCAGTGCGCATGCCGCGACGAAAACGCGGTCCGTACGGGAGTTGCCGCGTCGGTCCCGCGGCAGTTGGACAGCGGCTGACAACGGGCTGCCAGCCTCTGGACGCCGAGCGCGCTTCCTTCGCGAAAATCAGCGCGGCACGGCGCGTGCTCTGTCTCGCTCTGCACACTGGAGGAATCGGAACATGGAGATCCACGGCTACACCCTGGGCAGCGCAGCGCTCGCCCGCTCGCCCGTCACGCTCGCCGAGTTCGAGCAGATGAAGCAGAGCGCTCTGTTCGGCGACGACGACGTTCGCGCCCTGCGGCTCTCGGAGCCGGTGGTGCGCCCGAACGTCGAGGCGATCCTCGACGTCTGGTACGGCTTCATCGGCGGCACGCCGCACCTGGTGTCCACGTTCGCCAATGCGCGCGGTCCGTCCGCGCCCTACCTCGGCGCGGTGCGCAAGCGCTTCGGGCAGTGGATCCTCGACACCGCCCGCGCCGACTACGACCAGCGCTGGCTCGACTACCAGCACGAGATCGGACTGCGCCACCACCGCATCAAGAAGAACGTGACCGACGGCGCCGACGCCGCCGCGATCGTACCGTTTCGTCACCTGTTCCCGGTGATCGCGCCGGTGGTGCAGACGCTACGCCCGTTCCTCGCGCAGGGCGGGCACGGCGAGGAGGAGGTCGGCAAGATGCACACGGCGTGGCTGAAGAGCTGCCTGCTGCAGCTGACCTTGTGGAGTCAGCCCTACATCCTGGAAGGCGACTTCTGACGCTCGCGTGAGCCGGGCGTCCGGCCTATACACGCACGGGATGACCTTACTCTCTTCTACCGTGCGGTGTGGGCTGCTGGCGCTGGTGTTGAGCGCGTGTGACGACGACGCCGAGCCCTCGCCAGCGTCGCCTGCGGATGCCTCGCCGGCAGTGCCCGCGGACGCCTCGCGAGCCGATGGCTCCGTGCGTCTCGACGCGGGAGCACCCGTTCTCGATGCGCACGTCGACACGTCGAGTCGAGAGGACGCCCGTTCGCCCGCCGTCGAGGACGCAAGCGCCGAGGACGCGCGCACGCTGGACGCGCAGGTCGGAGACGCGCAGGTCGGAGACGCGCAGGTCCGAGACGCGAGCGCGTCGTCGTGCAAGGGCGTGGATGTCGTGTGGGTGGTCGACTCCTCGGGCAGCCTGCTGTTCGCGGAGTCGGCGTCCCAGCACAACTTCGCGGAGCTGCTGCGGCGCGCGCCAGCCGCCGACCTGAACGTGATCGTGGTCTCCGACGATGCGCCGACGCTCCCCGACGCCGGCGCAGCCAGCTTCCATCGCGTGCAGACCGATGTCGATAGCAAGGCGCTGTTCACCACCGTGCTCACCCAGTTCAACAAGCTCGCTCCGTACCTGCGCGCGGGCATCGCCACGCACGTGGTGGGCATCACGGACGATCAAGACCTACTCCCGGCGCAGCAGTTCAAGACGGAGCTGGAAGCCTTGCTCGGACATGGGTTCACGTTCCATGCGGTCGCGTCGCCGTCCGTGAACGACATGGTCTGCATCAGCGAAGACCAGCTCTGGAACCCGCAGTGCGTGGCGCCGATCCCAGCCCTGTGCGCCGCAGCCGCGGTCGGGAGCGCGTACTTCGAGGCCGCGGCGCTTACGGGCGGGGCGCAAGACTCCATCTGCAAGCACGAATGGCGCGCGGTGCTCGACCGGCTCACCTGTCCGTGATCGTCAGACGGCCTGCGCCGGCGCGTGCCAGAGCTCGCGCTCCAGCGCGTCGAGCATCGCATGCGCGACCTCGGGCCGAGGCAGCCCCGCCAGCGCGCCCACCGCGGCGTCATCCTGCTGCTCGCGCAGTCGCTCGATCATGAGCTGCTGCGCCTGCGCGATTCGCGCTCGGGCGGCCTCGCTGATCCGAGGCATCAACCAGGCGTGCAGGTCGTGAGAGAGTGCGGCGTGGCGCGCCTCGTCGAGCGCGATTCCGTGCATCGCGAAGCGCAGCATCTCGTCTTGCGCACGCGCAGCCTGGTACGCGCCCACCACCGCGCCGTAGGTCTCGCGCACGCAGCCCTCGAGCGCGTTCTCCAGCGCGATCGCCTCCAGGTCGCGCACGGGTAGCGCTTCGACGCGCGCCACCGCCGGCTCCACGCCATGCTCGCGCGCGATCGCGCCGATCACGCGCGCGTGTCGGACCTCGTCGTGCGCGGCGTCGAGCGCAC
>JBEVNG010000483.1:0-9540 GCA_040508235.1 Polyangiales bacterium
GACAGGAGGCTTGACCATGGCTGCCAGCCCATTCCGCCCGGCGATTGACCTGCTCGCCCAGTACGCCGAATACCACCGCGACCGCCGCAACATCGCGACCCACTTCGTCGGCATCCCGGCCATCGTGCTCGCGATCATGGTGCTGCTCGCACGCCCGCTCGGCGGCGCCCTCAGCTGGCTGGCGGTGTTGTTCGCGGCCCAGTTCTACCTGCGGCTCGACCTGCGCTGGGGTGTCGTGATGAGCGCGCTGTTCGCGCTCGCGGCCTGGCTGGGCGTCACCATCGCCGTGCACGCGTACTGGTTTGGCCCGGTGCTGTTCGTGGGCGGCTGGGCGCTGCAGTTCCTGGGTCACGTCTACGAGGGCAAGAAGCCCGCGTTCCTCGACGACCTGCGGGGGCTGCTGATCGGCCCGCTGTTTGTGGTCGTGGAGCTGCTGTTTGCGCTCGGCCTGCTGCGTACGCTCCAGCAGGAGCTACGGAGCCGCGAAGATGCGCTGACGGTAGACGCGCTCGTATAGGTCGAGGATGGTCAGCAGGAACGCGGCGACCAGCGGGCCATAGACCAGCCCGCCCATGCCGAACGTCGCGATGCCGCCGACCAGCGCCAGGAAGATCACCAGGCTGTGCATCTGCATGCGCTCGCCCACCAGGCGCGGCGTCAGCAGGTTGTCGATCAACAGCCCCTCGATGTTGCAGAACAGGAAGAACGCCAGCGCGACGCCCCAGCGATCCTGGAAGAACAGGTAAGCCGTCGCCGGCACGATCACGAGGTTGGTGCCGACCAGCGGCAGGAACGCGAAGATCGACACCACCGACGCCCAGAACAGCGGCGAGGGGATGCCCGCGATCCACATCGCCATGCCGCACAGGATGCCCTGCAGCAGCGACGCGGAGCCGCTGCCGAACAGGATCGCCGCGCCCACGTCCTTGAACTTGGCGACGATCAGCTCCTCTTCCTCGTCGGGCAGCGGCGAGAGATCGAAGATGCGCCGCTTCAGCGCCGGCCCGTCGACCAGGCCGTAGAACACCACGATCACGACCATGGCGAAGTGGTAGATGGCCGCGATCAGGTTGGTGACCACGGTGTTGAGCTGCGTAGTGAGCGAAGTCGCAATCGCGCCGGCCGCGTTCAGGATGGCCCCGCGCACCGCCGTGGGGCTGTACTGGATGCCGATCATCTGGAACACGGAGCGCGCGCGGCTGCCAAACCAGCCGTTGGCTTGGAGTATCGAGTTCGGGTTCTCGTTGACCAGCGCGTCGTGGATGACCTGATAGGCCGACGCGGCCTGCTGCGAGAGGCTGGCGATCAGCAGCACCGCGGGCACCGCGACCATGAACGCCACCAGCGCCGTCACCACGGCCGCCGCGAGGTTGGGCCGTCCGTGCAGGCGCTTCACGAGCCGCAGGTACATCGGGCGTGCCGTGCCCGCGATCAGGAAACCCAGCACCAGGTCGCTGACGAACTCGCTCAGCACATAGGCGAACGCGAACAGCGCCGCCACCAGCACCGCACAGAAGAAGAAGATGGCTCCCGTGGAGTGGGCGGCGTCCGGCTTCAGGGTCATTCCGCGCGAAGTATACACGCGCGACCCGAGCGCGGGCTCAGGCTGCCTCAGGCGTGTGCGGAGATGACGTAGCTGGCGCTGTTCTGGGAGCTGAACAGCAGGGCGTCGCGCATCACGTTCTTGGCCAGGCGGTCGGTGTTACGGACCCGGCACTTCTTGACCAGCCGGCGCAGCCCACGCGTCAGGGCGGCCTGGTCGATGTTGAGGCGCGCGCACAGCGCCTCGGGCGTCTCGCGGTCGAGCACGAGCGGGAACAATGCCACATCGTTGCCGCTCAGCTTGTGCTCGCTGGCCAGGCGATCGATCCAGGTGACCATCTGCAGGTCCGAGAGCCGGCCCGCGGCGAGCGTGCGCGCCACGAAGCGCGTCACGGCATCCATGGGCAGCGGCCGGGCGAGCAGCTCGACACGCAGCGGCTGCACGTCGTTGAGGAAGCTGGCGCGCAGGTCGCTGGTCACGAACAGGATGTTCACCAGCGGGCTGTTGGCGCGCAGCCGCGACAGGGCCGTCAGCGCCGCGCCGCGCAGCGCGTTGCCGTCGACCACCACACCCACGGCGGGCGGCGTGACCACCAGCGGCAGCGCCTCGGCGAGGTCGCGCGCCACCTGCAGCAGCACATTGGCTCCGACGGATGCACGCACCGTCTCGATGAGCTCCGCATCCTCACTGATCACCACGAACGTGTTCTGCGTAGCACTCATGCGTAGACCCTCCCCTCGTCACTCTCGTCATCGACTTCGACTGCTTCTTCGTGATCGTTGTCCAGCGGCTGCGTCTCGAAGATGAGCGCATCGCGCAGGACCGTCTTGGCCAGGCCATCCATCGAGCGCGCGTTGCACTTGCGGAGCAACGAGCGCACCTGGGTCTTGAGCGTGTTCTCGGTGATGCCGAGCCGGCGCATCACCTTCTGCCGCGACTCGTTGCCGAGCGCGTAGGCCATCAGCTGCACCTCGCGCGGGGTCAGCCCACGCGCACGCGCCAGCTCGTCCACCCAGGCCGCGACCCGCTCGTCCGGCAGCCAGCCGCTGACCAGCGAGCGCTGGACGAAGCTGACCAGGTTCACCTCGCCCACCGGCTTGAGCACCAGCTCCGCGCGCCAGGCGTGCAGACCGTTGATCAGCGGCGCGCTCGCCTGCGAGGTCAGCGCCAGCACCGGGACCAGCGGGTGCGCCTCGCGCAGGCGCTTCATCGTCTCGAGCGGGTCGGCATCGAAGCCGTCCAGGTCCACCACCACGCCGGACCAGCGCGAGTTGGGGAGCAGCATGGCCGCCGCTTCCCGGTAGCACTTGGCGCGGCGGACCACGCTGTAGCGCTGGAGGGGTTCGCCGAGCGTGAGGGCCAGGCCGTCGTCACGCGTGATGAGGAGGAAAAAGCCGCGTTGAAACATGGCTTCACCGACTCGACTTGGGGGGTTGTGCGACCGCCGAGCTTTGATTCCGCATGTCCAAGCCTTTGAGCAACGGCTGTGCCAGCCAAATTACGCCACTTTCCTGGCTTTCGTCGGTCATGGCTTGCTCAGCTGCGCAACTCTTGCCTAGCGTCGTGCGCAAGCTTTGCTGGACACCGGCTGGCCAAACCTGCGGACGGAGCGATCCAGCGCGCGCGGAGGCTGGAGAAATCGCGAAACTGGGCTGGGAGGGCGTCGGCTGACACATGGGCTTGCGCCAGTTTGAGCAACGGGTGCGCCAAGCCCGCCCTCCGTAAAAGTTCGGAACGTGCGAGCACCGGGCCGCTCGGGGCACAATCCAGTGGTGGTATCCGAGACGCCTCTGGTTCAGGCCCAGCAGCTGCTTCGAGCGCGACCAGGCAACAGCACGCGCGAGGAGCGCGCCCGGCGAGCCTGCGAGCTGGCAGCGCTGCTGCTGCAGGTAAGCGAGCAGCACACCACCTCCGCGGACCGCACGCGCGCGCGCATGCTGGGCCGCATGATGGCGGACCTGCGCGGGCAGCAGCTCACCACGCAGCTGACCGATCGCTTGTTCCGCAGCCACAGCGATGCGCGCACGCTCGACGAGGTGGCGCACCTGCTGCTGCGCCTCGGCGTGCCGCGCTACATGCGCTTTCACGAGCAGATGGCGCTCAGTGGCGTGCGCACGCTGGCGCCGCTGCATCCGCCGGGACTGGCGAGCGCCGTGCGCGCCAAGGTGCGCGACGAGGCGCGCGCGGTGCTGCTCGATGCCGACAAGCTCGGCGAGCACCTGGCGGAGCGACACCACGAGTCGGTGCGCGTGAACGTGAACAAGCTGGGCGAGGCGCTGCTCGGCGAGCACGAAGCCGAAGCGCGCGTGAAGGCCTACGTCGAGCTCGCCGCGCGTGGAGACATCGACGCGCTGAGCGTGAAGGTGTCGTCCATCGGCAGCCAGCTCAACCTGCTGGCGTTCGAGGCCACGGTGGAGACGCTGCGCCAGCGGCTGGCGCGCATCTACGCGGCCACGCTGACCGGCGACACGCTGGTGATGCTCGACATGGAGGCCTACGCGCACGTCGAGCTGACGCTGGCGGTGCTGGAGCGCACGCTCTCCGACACCACGCTCGACAAGGTGCGCGCCGGCGTGGTGCTGCAGGCGTACCTGCCGGACAGCGCGGCGTTGCTTCAGCGCGTGCAGACGCTGGCGCGAGAGCGCGTGGCGCGCGGGGGCATGCCGCTGCGCATCCGGATCGTGAAGGGCGCCAACCTCGCGCACGAGCGCGTGGAGAGCGCGCGCCTCGGGCTGAGCCTGCCGATGTTCGCGAGCAAGCTCGACACGGACGCCAACTACAAGCTGCTGCTGGAGCGTGCGCCCTCGCCCGGGCTGCAGGTGGGCGTGGCCAGCCACAACCTGTTCGACCTCGCATACGCGCTGCTGCTGCACGCCGACTTCGAGCTGGAGCTGCTGGAGGGCATGGCGGATCCGGTGCGGCGTACGCTGCGCCAGCTGGGCGTCGGCGTGCTGGTCTACGCGCCGGTGTGCCGCGACGACGACTTCAACAGCGGCATCGCCTACCTGGTGCGCCGGCTCGACGAGAACACCGCGAGCGAGAACTTCCTGCGCTCCAGCTTCGGCATGCGCGTGGGCAGCCCGGCATTCGTGCGCGAGCAGGAGCGCTTCCTGGCTTCGATCGCGCGCATCGACCAGCTGGAGCTCACGCCGCGGCGCACGCACGACGAGGGCTTCGCACGCCAGCAGCGCGCCGAGCGCAAGTTCGACTTCCTGGGCGCGCCCGACACCGACTTCACCAGCGCGGCCAACCGCGCCTGGCTGCAGCGTGCGCTCGACGCCCTACGCAACGAGGAGCCTCCGCTGGTGTGCTCGCGCATCGGCGGCGAGCTGATCGGCGGCAAGGTGATCGATGGCGAGGATCCCTCGCGTCCGGGCGTGGTGCCATACCGGATCGCGCTGGCGGCGGACGTCACGCGCGCGATCGCGATCGCCCACGAAGACCCCGAGGGGCACGGGCGACGCTCGGTCGAAGAGCGCGCCAACCTGCTGGTGCGCTGCGCCGCCGCCCTGCGCGATGCCCGCGCGCAGCTGATCGCGTGCATGGTGCAGGACGGCGGCAAGCGTGTGGTCGAGGCCGACGCCGAGGTGTCCGAGGCGATCGACTTCGCCGAGTACTACCGCGCCAGCTTCGCCGAGCTGATGCAGCACGAGAACGTGGAGGCCCAGCCGCACGGCGTGGTGCTGGTGACGCCACCCTGGAACTTCCCGCTCGCGATCCCCGCCGGCGGCATCCTGGCCGCGCTGATGGCGGGCTCGCGCGTGTTGTTCAAGCCCGCGCTGGAGACGCCGCGCGTGGGGGCGCTGCTGGCCTCGATCTTGTGGGGCGCGGGCGTGCCGCACAGCGCGCTGGCGCTGCTGATCTGCGAGGACGACGTCGCGAGCTCGCTGGTGCGCGATGCGCGCGTCACCGATGTGATCCTCACCGGCGCCACCAGCACCGCGCGGCTGTTCCAGCGCCTACGCCCTGGGCTGCGGCTGATGGCGGAGACCGGCGGCAAGAACGCCTACGTGGTCAGCGCGATGAGCGACCGCGAGCTGGCGATCCGCGACGTGGTGCACAGCGCGTTCGGCCACGCCGGGCAGAAGTGCAGCGCCGCCAGCTTGCTGATCTGCGAGCGCGAGGTGTACGACGACCCCAACTTCCGCGCGACGCTGCAGGACGCGGTCGAGAGCCTGCCCGTGGGCTCGGCCTGGGACCTGCGCAGCTTCGTGACGCCGCTGATCCGTACGCCCGGGCCGGAGCTGAAGCGTGGTCTGACCACGCTCGAGGCCGGAGAGTCGTGGCTGGTGGAGCCGCGCGTCGACGGCGACTACCCGCGCCTCTGGCGGCCCGGCGTGAAGCTCGGCGTCACGGCCGGTAGCTTCACGCACATGACGGAGCTGTTTGGACCGGTGCTCGGCGTGATGCGCGCGGACTCGCTGGCGCACGCGGTGGAGCTGGCAAACGCGACCGGCTACGGGCTGACGGCGGGCCTGGCGAGCCTCGACGAGCGCGAGCAGGCCTACTTCGTCGAGCACCTGCGCGCGGGCAACCTCTACATCAACCGCACCACCACGGGCGCGATCGTGCGACGGCAGCCGTTCGGGGGCATCGGCAAGTCCGGCTTCGGTCCGGGCGCCAAGGCAGGTGGACCCAACTACGTGGCGCAGCTCTGCCACCTGCGCGAGCGCGCCTCGGTGCCGTACAACGCGGACCGGCTGTTCCCACCGATGCTGGAGAGCCGGGTGCGCATGCTGGAGGCCGCGCTGTCGCCGCGCGCGCGCTGGCTGCTGCGCGCGCGGGTGCAGAGCTACTTGCACGCCAGCGCCCAGCACTTCGCGCTGGAGCACGACCCGGACCGGCTGCTCGGGCAACACAATCGCTTCCGCTATCGCCCGCTGCTGCACGGGGTGCTGCGCGTGGAGGCGGACGCCGAGCCGGGCGATCTGGCGGCCAGCTGCATCGCGGCCGAGCTGGTGGGCGCGCGCGTCGACGTCTCGGTCGACCCGGCGTTCGGGCTGCGGCTCGATGCGAGTGCGCTGGGCCTGCCGCTCCACGTCGAGCCGGCGGAGGCGCTGGTGGAGCGCGGCGCGAGCATCAGCCGCGTACGCATCCTGGGCTCACGCCCGCGGGCGCTCGACCGTCTCAACGCGGAGCATGGGCCGCATCTGGCCGACGCTCCGGTGCTCGCGCTGGGACGCTTTGAGCTGCTGCACTACGTCAGCGAGCAGAGCGTCTCGATCGAGCACCACCGCTACGGGAACATCCCGGAGTGATCAGGCCTTGGCGGCGCTGGCCTTGGGGGCCTTGGGCGCGGCGGCCTTCTTCTTGGTGGCGCGCTTCTTCTCGGGCGGCGCCGGGGCCTCCTGGGTGACGGCCAGGTGCGGCTCGGCCTTCTCCAGCGTGAAGGCGCGCTCGCCGGAGGCGAAGCGGATGCGCACGGTGCCCTTGTCGTGGGACAGGATCTCCCCGCTCCCTAGCTCCGGGAGCTTGGCGTGGGTGACGAAAGAACCGGCCTCGAAGTTGGGCATGAGAGCCTCGCGGGTGTGCGACTAGGGCGTCGCTGCGCGATCAGGCCGTCAACACTGACGAGGAGGGCGCCCAGGTGGGCCGCCTCCAGTTTGATGGCGTTCCTTATCGTAGCCGGGACGCACGGTTTTGGCCATCTCCGCGGCCCTGGCTGGGGTGCTGGCACACCGCAAGGGTGCCTTCCATGTCAGAACGTGGACAGGTGCACATGGTCTCCCCTCTTCTGACGGATCTGTACCAGCTCACGATGGCGCAGGGCTATCTGCGGGCGGGACGAGCACGCGACCGGGCGGTGTTCCACCTCATGTTTCGCAAGCTGCCCTTCGGCGGCGGCTACGCCGTGGCGGCGGGCCTGGAGGCGGTGCTGGAGCTCGTGGAGTCGTTCCGCTTCGAGGCCGACGACCTGGCCTACCTGGGCTCCCTGCAGGCGGAGGACGGCAGCGCGATCTTCGGCCAGGACTTCCTGAGCTACCTGCGCGAGCTGCGGCTGGGGCTCGACATCGAGGCGCTGCCCGAGGGCACGCTGGTGTTCGCCAACGAGCCACTGGTACGCGTGCGAGGCAACCTGCTGGAGGCGCAGCTGCTGGAGACCACGCTGCTGAACGCGATCAACTTCCCGACCCTGATCGCGACCAAGGCCGCGCGCGTGTGCGAGGCGGCTGGCGGCCAGTCGGTGCTGGAGTTCGGGCTACGCCGCGCGCAGGGCACGGACGGCGCGCTGTCCGCCAGCCGGGCAGCGTTCATCGGCGGCTGCTCGGCCACCAGCAACGTGCTCGCGGGCAAGCGGTTCGGCATCCCCGTGCGGGGCACCCATGCACACAGCTGGGTGATGACGTTCGGCGACGAGCTGGAGGCGTTCGAGGCCTACGCCGACGCGATGCCCAACAACGCCGTGTTCCTGGTCGACACCTACGACTCGCTGGAGGGTGTGCGCAACGCGATCACGGTCGGGCAGCGGCTGCGCGCGCGCGGCAAGGAGCTGCAGGGCATCCGGCTCGACTCGGGCGATCTGGCCTGGCTCTCCAACGAAGCGCGCGCGCTGCTCGACGCCGCCGGCTTCGAGGACACGTTCATCGTCGGCTCCAATGATCTCGACGAGCACCTGATCGCGTCGCTCAAGCAGCAGGGCACGTCGATCTCGGTCTGGGGCGTGGGCACCAAGCTGGTCACGGCGTACGACCAGCCCGCGCTCGGCGGCGTGTACAAGCTGTCGATGATCGGGCACGAGGATGGGCCGCTGGAGCCGCGCATCAAGCTCAGCGAGCAGGCCGCCAAGATCTCCAACCCTGGTGTGCAGCAGGTGCGGCGGTTCTCGCGGCACGGCAAGCTGGTGGCCGACGCGATCTACGACGAGCAGCAGGGCTGCGCCTCGCCCGCCACCATCGTCGATCCGCTCGACCCCACGCGTCGGCGCACGCTGACCGGGGACCTGACCCACGAGGACCTGCTGGTGCCGGCGGTGCGCGCGGGCAAGGTGGTGGCGGCGCGCCCTTCCCTGCCGGAGATCCAGGCGCGCGCCAAGGCGCAGCTGGCGGCGCTGAGCCCGAGCGTGCGGCGCCTGGTGCATGCGCACGAGTACCCAGTGGGGCTCACGCGGGAGCTGTTCAACGAGCGTGTGCGTCTGGTCGAGGCGCTGCGTGTTTCGTCGTCATCGTCGGAGAGGTGAGTCATGGACGCGCTGATCCTCGTCGATCTGCAGAACGACTTCTGTCCCGGGGGTGCGCTCGCGGTGCGCGAGGGCGATCGAGTCATGGAGGTGGCAAACACGCTGGCCGCGAAGTTTCCGCTCGTGATCGCGACGCAGGACTTCCATCCGCCGACGCACCTCAGCTTCGCGATCAATCATCCCGGCAAGCGCGAGTACGAGCTGATCGAGCTCGACGGCCTGCCGCAGGTGTTGTGGCCCGCGCACTGCGTGCAGGGCACGGACGGCTGCGCGCTGCATCCCGCGCTCGATGCGTCGCGGATCACCAAGGTGTTCCAGAAGGGCACCGACGCGCGCATCGACAGCTACAGCGGCTTCTACGACAACGGCCACCGCAAGGCGACGGGCCTCGGCGACTACCTGCGCGCGCAAGGCGTGACGCGCGTGTGGGTGCTGGGGCTCGCCACCGACTACTGCGTGAAGTGGACCGCTCTCGATGCGCGCCAGCTGGGGCTGGAGGTGCACCTGGTCGAAGACGGCTGCCGCGGGGTCGGCCTGAATCCCGAGGATGTGCCGAACGCGATCGCGGCGATGCGCGAGGCCGGCGTGCTCATCGAGCAGTCGGCGGACGTACGTTGAGCCTGCGCTACGCCGCGCATGCGCTCGCGCTGTTCTTGGTCGAGGTCGCGATCGCGCTCTGGGTGCACGACGACTTCGTGCGGCCCTACGTGGGCGACGTGCTGGTGGTGCCGCTGGTGTACTTCGGCGTGATGACGGTCCATCGCGGACGACCCTTGCGCGTGTTGGCGGGCGTGTTCGTGTTCGCGTGCATAGTCGAGCT
>JBEVNG010000488.1:0-8312 GCA_040508235.1 Polyangiales bacterium
TGCTCGACGGTGAGGTACTCGCGCGTGCCCGGTGTGTGCGGCACGCCGACCATCGAGCTCTTGGGTGGAAACAGCATGCGCTCGATCTCCAGGCCCGGCAGCGCCTCCGGCAGCAGCTTGCGGATCTGCACCACGCCGCGCTTGCGCACGAACAGCTCGCGCGCCGGCACGTGACGCGCGGCCGTGCGCGGCGCCGAGAGCAGCTCCTCCAGGCGTACCTGCAGCGCGTTGGCCACGCGCGTCAGCACCTGCAGCGTGGGGTTGGCCGAGCCCGACTCCAGGTTGCCCCAGGTCGCCCGCGGAATGCCCGCGATCTTGGCGATCTGCACCTGTGTCAGCCCGCGCTGCTCGCGCAGGGAGCGCACGTTCTCGGCCAGGTAGCTGGAGCTGGAGTCCGCCATTGCCAGGGCATTCTGCCAAGGGATTGGCACGAAAGCCAATGCGATGGCCGGGCCGCCGCATGCTTGGAAGCAAGGAGGCAGAGCCATGGAGGTACGCAACAAGACGGTCCTGATCACGGGTGGCACCCGCGGGCTCGGGTTGGCGCTGGCGATCGAGCTGCAGGCGCGTGGTGCCCGCGTCGGCATCGTGGGCCAGCACATCGGACGCCTTCAGGAGATCGCCGCGCAGCTGGGCGTGCTCGCGATCCGCGCGGACGTCGGCGACAAGGACGCGATCCACAAGATCGTGGGCGAGGCGCAGGCGGCCTTGGGGCCGATCGACATCGTGATCCACAACGCGAGCACGCTCGGCGCGACGCCGCTGCGCGGCTTGCTCGACAGCGACTGCGAGGACCTGGAGCGCGTGCTGGCGGTGAACCTCGTCGGTCCGTTTCGGCTGAGCAAGGCGCTGGCCGCGGGCATGCTGGTGCGCGGGCAGGGCGCGCTGGTGCACATCAGCTCGGACGCGGCGCTCGACAACTACCCGAGCTGGGGTGCGTACGGCGTGTCCAAGGCGGCGCTCGATCATCTGTCGCGGCAGTGGGCGGTGGAGCTGCCGCAGCTGCGCGTGCTGGCGATCGATCCCGGCGAGATGAACACCGACATGCACCGCGAAGCGCTGCCCGACGCCGACCCGAGCACGCTGGCCAACCCCACGGAGATCGCGCGCCGGATCGTACGCATCATCGAGGACGAGCGCTACGCGAGCGGCTCGCGCATGCGCGCGGCGGAGGTGGTGTGATGGCGACGCGCATGATGTTGGTCGACACCGCCACGCAGCAGATCGACGACGCGGACGCGAGCGCGCTGGCGACGCTGCTCGACGCGCGCGACCTGCTGGTGGTCAACGACGCGGCGACGTTGCCCGCTTCCCTGCAGGCGTTCTTCGGCGAGCACCCGGTCGAGGTGCGGCTGCTGGAGGGTCCGTACCGGGAGACCACGCGTGCGGTGCTGCTCGGCGCGGGCGACTACCACGTCGACACCGATCACCGTGAGCCACCTCCGCGCGTCGGCGTGGGCGATCGACTGCGTCTGGGCAGCACGTCCTTGGAGGTGAGCGCGGTGTCGGCGTTGTCGCCGCGGCTGGTCGAGCTGCGCTGGCCGGGCACCCTCGCCGAGCGCTTCGCGTTGCTGTATCGCGCGGGCAGGCCGGTGCAGTACCGCTACGTGGAGCAGCCGCTCGCGCTGTGGGACGTGCAGACCTCGTTCGCGGCGCGGCCGTGGGCGGTGGAGATGCCCTCCGCGGCCCGACCGCTCGATGGTGCGCTGCTGACCGCACTCATGAAACGAGGCGTGACGATCGCGCGCCTCACGCACGCCGCGGGCCTGAGCTCGACGGGCGACCCAAGGATCGATCGCGCCTTGCCGCTGCCCGAGCGCTACGAGATCCCCAACGCCACGCTGCAAGCCCTGGCGACGACACGCGGCCGTGTCGTGGCGGTGGGAACGAGCGTGGTGCGCGCGCTGGAGGAGTACGCACGCACCGGCCAGCGCGCCGGCATGGCCACGCTGGTGCTCGACGAGCACACGCGTCCGCGCATCGTGTCGGGTCTGCTCACCGGCATCCACATGCCCGGCGAGAGCCACTACCGCTTGCTGTCCGCGTTCACGCGCCAGGACACGCTCGCGCTCGCCGCCCAGCGCGCCGCACGCGACGGCTACCGGCTGCACGAGTTCGGCGACGCCGCGCTGTTCTTGCCGAACCTCGCGACCAGCGCACGACGCGCGGCTCAGTCCAGCAGATCCGGCTGTTCCTTGACGATGCGGTCGTACAGCGGCTGAAAGCACAGCCAGCCGTAGAGCGGCGAGCCGACCTGGGTCGCGGTGAGTCGCGCCATCTCGGCGCCGATCTTCACCGTCTCGCCGGCCGCGTCCGCGAGCAGCTGCGTGTGGCACGAGCGATCCATGGTGATGAACCAGAACGCGGCGGCATCGACCGTCGCGCCGACCGTGAGCAGCCCGTGGTTGCGCAGGATCACGGCCTTGCGCCCGCCCAGCGTCTCCGCGATGCGGTCGCCCTCGGCGGTCTCCAACACCACGCCCGTGTAGTCCGCGAACAGCGCGTGGTCTTCGAAGAAGCCGCAGCTGTCCTGCGTGATTGGATCGAGCAGCTTGCCCAGCGTGGAGAACGCCTTGCCGTGCAGCGAGTGCGCATGGGCCGCGGCGACCACGTCCGGGCGCGCGCGGTGCAACCGTGAGTGGATGGCGAAGGCGGCGCGATTGACCGGCCATGTGCCCTCGACCACGTTGCCCTCGTGGTCGATCCGAATCAGGTTGGAGACCGAGATCTGGCTGAAGTCCTTGCTGAAGGCGTTGACCCAGAAGGTCTCGGGCTCGACCGGATCGCGGGCCGTGATGTGACCGGCGACACCTTCGTCGTAGCCGAACTTCGCGAATAGCCGGAACGCGGCGGCGAGGCGCTGCTTCAGGTGCACGCGCTCTTCCTGCTTGGTGTGGAACGTCCTGGGTAAGCGCTCGGGGGGGAAGTTCACGGCGGCTCCTTGGGTTGCGGCGCGAGATTCGCACGGGCCACGCGCGCCCGGCAACGCCCACCGTCGATGACGCAGCGCGTCCAAATGAGTCGAGCACCAGGGCCCGAGATCGCGTACACCCTCCGAGCCACACCGCCAGGGGGTGGCGCGCTCAGAAGGATGTACTCATGGCTCAGCTTTCATCGTGCCTGTTCGGCGTCTGCCTGGTCGCGACGCTCGGTGGCTGCGACGTCTTCGATGCAAACCTGGAGCGCCGTCTGGCCGACGCCGGCGAGAGCACGGGTCCACGCGAGTGCGACACGCACCCGGACTGCGCCGATCGCGGGGAGGGCATCGCCTGCACGCCGGATGGTCGCTGCGTTCCGCTCGCGAACGAGCACTGCGAGCCGGTGGTGGGGGAGCTGGGCAGCAACGCGATCGTGCTCGGCACGCTGTTCTCCCTGACCGGCGCGCAGGCGCAGACCAACCTGCCGCGCGCGCAGAGCGCCGCGCTGGCGATCGAGGAGATCAACGCGGTGGGCGGCGTGCCCGGCATGGGCTCCACCAAGCGCCCGCTGGTGCTGGTGCAGTGCGACGAGATCGCCGACCTCGACTCGGCGGCGGGCCACCTGATCAACGAGCTCAAGGTGCCGGCGATCGTCGGACCCAACGTGAGCCAGGACGTGATCACCGTGACCAACAGGTTCTCGGTCGCGGGCGGCACCGTGCTGATCACGCCCACGGGCGTCGCCTCCAGCATCCGCGATCTCGTCGACGACAACCTCACCTGGCAGATGATCCCCACCGACGTGCAGCGCGCGCCGCTGATGAAGGATCAGCTGATGGAGCTGGAGGCGCAGCTGAGCGAGCAGCGCGGCGGCCGCGACCTCAAGCTGTCGATCGTGTTCCGCAACGATGCGCTCGGCACCGGCACGCGCGTCGCCCTCAACGACCTCACCTTCAACGGTCGCTCGCTGGCCGACAACCTGTCCGCGAACGTGAAGGCCGTGACCATCGAGCCGTACGGCGCCACCGACATGGCGGGCCAGGCGGCGATCGTCGAGCGGCAGCTGGAGTTCAAGCCGGACATCGTGGTGATGGGCGGCCTGGCCGAGGCGATCACGCAGGTGATGGATCCGCTCGAGCGTGGTTGGACCGGCGAGGACCGGCCGTACTACGTGCTGATCGACTCGCTCAAGGTGCCCGAGCTGCTGCGCTCGGCGGCGGCCAGCGTCGACCTGCGTCGGCGCGTGCGCGGCACCGGCATCGTGCCGACCTCGCGCTCGCGCGACGTGTTCGAGGCGTTCCAGGTCGACTACCAGACGCGCTACCCGGGCAGCTCCACCACCATCTCCGGCATGGGCCCGTCGTACGACGCGGCGTACTCGATCGCGTTCGCGCTGGCGGCGACGCGCGATGAGCCGGTCACAGGTGCGGCGGTCGCCAAGGGCCTGACCATGCTGGCGGGTCCCGGCAACGGCGAGCCGACGCCGATCCAGAGCACCACCGTGCTCAGCGCGTTCTCGCAGCTGACCACCAGCAAGTCGGTGCTCGCGCAGGGCACGTTCGCGCCGGTCGACTTCGACGAGCGCGGCGCGCCGGCCACCGGTCGCGTCGAGATCTGGTGCATCGGCGCCGGCACCTCGCCGCAGTACGCGAGCTCGGGCCGCAGCTACGACATCGAGACGCAGCGCCTGGATGGCGACTACGAGCAGTGCGAGTGAGCTACTGACTCAGCTCGCCTTCGCAGTCGTTGGCGCAGGGGCCCGCCATGCAGGTGAGGATGTTCTGCACGCCGGGCAGGCCGTCGGGGTAGCGCGCGGTGCACTGGCTCGGGCACTCCTCGTCGGTGCAGGCGTTGGAGCAGTTGAGCAGGTTGATGCACTCGCTGGTGCACGTGCTCAACGTCTCGCAGCAACGCTGCTTGATGCAGAGGTCGCACTGCACGTCGGCCGCGGCGGGCGTGCAGCTGAGCCCGACTGGACCCGCATCGGGCACGCCGGTGTCGACCTCGCCGCCGGGGGTGCCGGTGTCGGGAACCGAGGTGTCCGGGACCGCGGCATCCGGGATGGCGGCATCGACCACCGCCGCGTCGCGCACCACGCCGCCGCCGGTGCAGGCGAGCCAGGCGGCGAGCTGAGGTTGGCAGCTCGCTGCCTCCGCGGCGCCGCTGTTGTCGCACGAGAACACCGCGGTGGTGGTGCAGCTCGCGTAGGCGCCGGCGGCGGACAGACACACGGTGGGCGTCCGGCTGATCTCGGCCTCGCAGCGCTGCGCGCAGTCGGTGGGCTGGCTGGGGCAGTTGGCGGCCGCGGCGCGTGTGCAGCCGCGCGCGCAGGTGACGGCGGCGTTGCTCTGGTTGCCGGCGTCGCCGCCGCTTCCACCTCCGTCGTCGTCACCACAGCCGAGCAAACAGACCAGCGTGAAGAACAAGCGCTTGGACACCGATATCTCCCTCAAGGTTCGAACAGCGCGCGCACGGCGCGGACCAGGGCGCTCGGCAAGTAGGGCTTGTCGAGGAACGAGACGTTCTCGAGCTGCGCCTTCTGATCCTCCAGCGCGCTGAGCGCGTAGCCGGACGTGCATAGCACCTTCAGGTCGGGCCGCGTCGCGCGCGCCTGTGCGATCAGCTCGGGCCCACGCAGTCCCGGCATCACGACGTCGGTGATCAACACGCCGATGCTGTCGTCGGCCTTGAGCAACGCCAGCGCCTGGTCGCCGCTGCGCGCTGTCTTCACCTTGTAGCCCGCGCTCTGCAGCGTGTGCTCTGCCAGCGTGCGCAGCAGCGCATCGTCCTCGGCGACCAGGACGCGCGTCTGATCGACCGGCACCACGGGCGCGGGTGGGCGGCTCGACGGAATGCGCGGCGCCGCCGTCTTGTCGCTGCTCACGCTCGGCAGGTAGATCTTGAACGACGTGCCGTGGTGGGCCTCGCTGTAGACCCAGATGTGACCGCCACTCTGCTTGATGATGCCCCACACCGTCGACAAGCCCAGCCCGCTGCCGCGACCGCGCTCCTTGGTGCTGAAGAACGGCTGGAAGATGCGCAACTGGGTCTCGGCGTCCATGCCCTGGCCGGTGTCGCTGACCACGATCATCACGTGCCGCCCTACGTGCGTGCCGGGGTGCATGCGCACGTAGTCCGCGTCGAACGCCAGCTCGCTGAGCTCGATCGCGATCATGCCGCCCTTGGGCATGGCGTCGCGCGCGTTCTGCACCAGGTGGCGCATCACCTTCTCCAGCTGCACCGGGTCCACCTCGACGTGGCCGATCGGCGGCTTCACGCGGATGCGAAGATCGATGTCGCCCGGGATCGTGCGCCGCAGCGATCCCTCCATTTCGTGCATCAGCTTGACCGGGTCGAGCAGCTCCGCGCGCAGCTGTTGCTTGCGCCCGTACGCGAGCAGCTGGTTGGTCAGCTCGGTGGCGCGCTGGGCCGACGCCATCATGCCCTCGATGTCCGCGGCCTGTGGGCCCTCGCTGCGCGCGAGCGCGGTCTCACCGAAGCCAAGCATCACGCCGAGCACGTTGTTGAACTCGTGCGCGATGCCGGCCGCGAGCATGCCCAGGGCCTCCATGCGCTCCGCCTCGTGCAGGCGCGTGGAGCTGGTGCGCAGGCTGGCCTCGGCCGCCTTGCGCTCGCTGATGTCGATCGAGAGCACGCACGCGCCCTGTGGCACGGGCTCGATGCGCAGCTCGAAGTACGCACCCGAGCCGTCCGGGAAGCGGAAGTAGTTCTCCAGCACGTGCGAGCTGCGCTTCTCCAGGCACGCGCGCAGCTTCGCGAACAGCGGCGTCTCGTCGATGCCGGGGTAGCAGGCCATGATCGTGCGGCCGATCAGCCTGTCCGAGCTGCTGCGACCGTGGCGCGCCGCGGCGGCGTTGACCACCAGGTACCGGTAGTCGAAGCCGATCACCTGGAAGCCCTCGAGCAGGGCATCGAGCATCGATGCGTAGCCGCCTACCGTCCGGGTCGCGTCGCTCGCCATGGAGATGAGCAACGATAAACCCAGCGCCCCCGAAAACGAACCCTGGCGGTGCGCTGGGCGACGACTGTGCACTTGCTCGGAACAAAAGCGTGTGGACCTTGCGTACAGGAGACCAGAGTGCGCGCGCTTTCCAGACACGAAATTGCGTTGAGCGCGCGCCTGGGCCAGTCTCCCTTCTCACTTCTTTCGACACTGGGGGCACATGCTTGACCGGACACGTTTCAGCCTTCTTTTCGCGGCACTTCTGCTGAGCTCCGCGTGTAGCGACGACGACAAACGCGAGGCCATCGGCGAAGACGGCGGTCCCGTGACCGGCGAGAAGGACAGCGGCGCCGTGCCGGGTGTGGATGGTGGCCTCGATGGCGGCGGTACGTCCGAGCTCGATGGCGCGATCGTCCTGCCCGACGGGCAGATCGTGCTGCCGGATGGCCAGGTCGTGGTGCCGCCCGCACCGGACGCCGCCCTGCCCGACGGCGCGACGCCCGACGGCGCGACGCCCGGCGGCGACGCGTCGGTCTCCACGGATGCCGGCAGCCTCGACGGCGCGACCCCCTGTGACGTCAACGATCCCAAGTACGGCTGCGGCACGCTCTCCGGCACGACCTGGGTCTCGTTCCCCGACTTCGAGGTCGACCTGACCAACAAGGTGGCCTGGACCAAGCCCGTCACCGTGGTGGACGACGACGAGCTCGCGGGCATCTGCCCCACGCTCACCACCGCCGGCTTCGCATGGCAGCTCCCGCAGATGGAGGACATCCGCAAGATCGCGGCGGGTTGCCCCAAGACCGTGCCGGGCGGCAGCTGCCAGGTCTACGTCGACGAGGTCACCACCGCGAACTCGGGCGACTGCGACTGCGCGAACCAGGGCTTCACCGGCCCCAACAACGGCAGGTTCTGCCGCGCCGAGGTTCCGGAGTGCGAGACCTTCTGGGTCTGGACGCACACCAACGAGACCGGCTTCTACCAGCACTGGTTCTACGACGTGAAGAGCGGCTCGATCGTGCCGGAGTACGTCGCGGTCGGCATCGCGAACGAGGCCAAGGGTCGCTGCGTGCACGACCTGGCCGACAACGAGCTGCCGGCGTTCAGCGCGCCGTAGAGCATGAGCGACTCGGAGAGCGAGTCGTTTCGTCCGTACGCCGGCCTCGAGCGCATGCTCGGGGTCGGTTCGCGCTTCGAGCTCACGCGCTTCGCGCTGCTGCGCCTGCTGGGCTTCGTGTACACGGCCGCGTTCGTGTCGCTGGCCTGGCAGGTGATCCCGCTGCTCGGTGCGCGCGGCATCACGCCCGCCGTCAGCGAGGTCGAGGGCATCGTGCGCTACGCGGGCTCGCCCTGGCGTGCGCTCGCCCTGCAGCCGAGCCTGTTCTACTTCATCGCGCCGAGCGATGCGATGTTGAGCGGGCTGGCGTGGC
>JBEVNG010000497.1:0-8852 GCA_040508235.1 Polyangiales bacterium
GCAGCGCGAGCCCGAAGGCGACCGCTGCGGCAGGTCCATGCTGCTCGAGCTCGAGCGCGCCGATCGTTTTGCTGTCGAGGCCCGCGGTGCGCAGCGGATCGATCACCTCGACGTTGGAGCGACTGCGCGCGGCGATCGCATCCTTGAGCGACTCCATGCGCGACGCGCCTCCGCTCAGCACGACGCGCGCGATCTCGCGGTCGCCGCTGGTCGCGAGGTAGAAGTCGAGGGAGCGCTGGATCTCGCCGGCCAGGCTCTCGACCACCTGCTGCACGATGCGCGACACCTCGTGCGGCACGATGCCGCCGGTGGAGCCGCACTTGTAGGCTTCCGCCTCTTCCTGCCCGATGTTGAGCTGGCGCTGGATCTCTTCGGTGATCGCGTTGCCACCGTTGGCGATGTCGCGCGTGAACGCGGTGTTGCCGTCCGACACGATGTTGATCGTGGTCAGCGACGCACCCACGTGTAGCAGCACCACCGTCGACCCGGGCTCCGGCGCGCCATAGCCGACCTCGTAACAGTTCTGGACCGTGAACGCGTCCAGATCGATCACGCGCGGCTTGAGCTTCGCCTCGAGCGCCAGGTTCATCAGATCCTGGATCCCTTCCTTCTTGGCGGCGACGAGCAGCACGTCCATCTGCCCCTCCTCGTCGCGTCGACGCAGCACCTGATAGTCCAGCTCGACGTCCGCGACGTCGAACGGGATGTGCTGCTCCGCCTCCCACGAGATCTGCTCGCGCAGCTCATCCTGGGTCATCAAGGGCATGGTGACCTTCTTGATGATCACGCTGTGGCCACTGATCCGCAGCGCGACGTCCTTGCGTCGCTGCTTGTGGAACAGCCGCTCGAGGCCCTCGACGACGGCCCCCGAGTTCATGATGTGGCCGTCTACGATGCTTTGAGAAGGCAGCGGGTAATGCGCAAATCGCAGCAGCGAGCGCGCGCCCTTACGGCCTTCCTTGATTTCACAGACCTTGATCGAGCTCGATCCGATGTCGACCCCGACCAGGTTTTTCCCCTCGCCCATCGCGGAGCATCACTCCTCCTCGCCGAACACCTTTACGCGGTCAGCAAGGCTCAAGCCGAGGGCTTCGAGTATTTTCCGCTTGGTATCCACGCGGCACCCGTAGCCCCTTTCCACGCGATCGATCGTCAAAACCGACAAGTTGGCGCGGCGGGCGAGCTCTGCTTTTGAAACCATCCGCTCGTTGCGGATCTTGCGTACGTTGTTCGGGACCTTCTTGGAGGGTCCGCTCTTCTTCGTGGACTTCGAGGTTCCCTGCTCGGGAGCCTCGTCTTCGAGGTCTTCGCGGGTCGTGCGCTCCGTAGAGGACGCGCTGCTCGCACCAAAGGTACGAGAGGCCTCGCTACTGGGATGAGCGGTGCCCATCGACAGTGCTGCTATGGAGACTTTGTCGTCTTGCTCCATCACGCTTCAGCGTCCGCGAAGGCGAGGCGAAACCATGATCGCCGCATCTCGACGTTATGAACCGAAGCCTGACAGCGTCAAGCGATATTCCCCACAAATTGCTTATCAGTTACATATAATTAGAGGTCAGTAGAGCCCTTGCCCAGGACACACCGCGCGCGGTTCCCCCCATGCGCGGAGTGTCTCCATCGCCACCTAGCCGGATTGTCAACGAGCGAGCACTACCCAGCAATGCTCTCATTTGCGGAAGCAGGCGTGCGAAAAAAGTGTGTTTGAGACCGCGCGACCACCTTTGCGGACGAATCCCGGCGTTGCGATAATCGGGGCAGTGAGCGCCAAGCGAAGTCTGATCGCGACCGTAACCCTGCTGTCCGCCTCGTGGTTTTCCGCGGGCACGCCGGTGGGCCCGTCCTTGGCCAGGGCCGAGCGACAGCACACTGTGAGCGCAGGTCAGACGCTCGGTTCCATCGCGCAAAGCTACAGGGTGAGCATCGCCTCGCTCGCCGCCGCCAACGAGCTGACCGCGAACTCGAAGCTCAAGGTCGGCGAGCAGCTCAGCGTACCGGAGCCCGGCGTGGTGGTCGTGCAGTCGGGCGACAACCTGTGGACGTTGTCGAAGCGACACGGCGTCAGCGCCGATGCGCTGGCCAAGGCCAACGGCATCTCGCTGAGCGCGATGGTGCAGCCCGGCGCGCGACTCAAGCTGCCCGGCGCGTCCAAGCCCAAGGAAGCCGCGGCGACCAAGGGCGGCGTCGAGCTGAAGGGCAAGGTCGGCAAGAACGAGCCGGCGCCCGTGGGCATGAAGAGCGGAACCGTCTCCTTCTATCGCGTCGCCACCGGCGAGAAGCTGCGCGTGCAGGTCACCGACGCCAAGGGCCGCGTGCGCCCGCAGGCCGCGCAGCGCATGGCCGCGTTCCTGCGCCCGCGCGGCACCAAGAAGCAGAAGCGCCCGGACCTGCGCCTGCTCGCGCTGATCACCGAGGTCTCCAAGCACTACCAGGGCCGCACCATCCAGGTGATGAGCGGCTACCGCGTGGCCAAGGGCTACACCAGCAAGGAGAGCCGCCACACCAAGGGCGCCGCGATGGACATCAAGATCGACGGCGTCACCAACCGCGCGCTCTGCGACTACCTGCGCCACTTCAAGAATGTCGGCGTCGGCTTCTACCCGCACAGCCTGTTCGTGCACTTCGACGTGCGCGACAAGAACGCGTACTGGATCGACATGTCGAGCCCGGGCGGCAAGCCCAGCTACCTCGACGGCGAGCAGCGCCAGCACTTCGACGGCTTCAAGAAGGACGAAGGCCTGGTCGAGCTAGGCCGCTCCGTCAGCGACGCCATCGGCGACGACGGCGAGTACGACGGCGAACCCGAGGACGAGTAGCGGCGCCTTCAGAGGATGTTGAACTCGGTCAGCCGGCGGTAGAACGTGCGCCGCGGCATGCCGAGCGCCGTGGCGGCCTTGGCGCGGTTCCAGCCGTGCTTCTCCAGCGCCTCGATGATGCGCTTGCGCTCGCGCGTCTTGAAGCCCTGCACGTCGTCGGGCGTGCCGATCAGATCGTCGTCCATCGGCGGCGAGCTCGGACGCAAGCTCGTCTCCTCCGGCTCCTCGGCGCTGTCCAGTCCGAGATCCTGCGCCTCGATCTGCGGGCCCTCCGCCAGCATCGCGGCACTGGTCAGCAGGTGCTCCAGCTGGCGCACGTTGCCGGGCAGCGGGCAGCTGAGGATGCGCTCGACGGCGCCGCGCGAGAGCTTGCGCGGCCGCGCACCGGCACGCTCACCTGCGCGCGCCAGCAGGTGGTCGCAGAGCAGCGGGATGTCCTCGGGTCGCTCGCGTAGCGAGGGCAGCCGGATCTCGACCACGCTCATGCGGTAGTACAGGTCCTCACGCAGGCGCCCGCTCGCGACCAGCTGCTTGAGCGGTCGGTTGCTGGCGGCGATGATGCGCACGTCGACCGGGATGTCGCCGTCGGCGCCGAGCGGGCGAATGCGACGCTCCTGCAGCACGCGCAGCAGATCGATCTGCATGCGCGCCGGCATGTCGGCGAACTCGTCGAGGAAGATGGTGCCGCCCTCGGCCTGCGTGAACAGGCCCTTCTTGTCGCGGTCGGCGCCGGTGAACGCGCCGCGCACGTGGCCGAACAGCTCGCTCTCCAGCAGCTGCTCCGGCAGCGCCGCGCAGTTGATCGCGACGAACGGCGCCTTCTTGCGCAGCCCGCTGGCGTGGATCGCCCGCGCCACCAGCTCCTTGCCGGTGCCGCTCTCGCCCTCGACGACGATGGGCACCGGCTGATCCGCGACGCGCTCGATCAAGCCGAACACGCGCCGCATCGCCGCGCTCTGCCCGACGATGCCGTGACGCGACTGCTGGCCTGCCAGCTCCGAGCGCGCACGCCCGAGATCACGCCGCGTCTGCTCCAGCTCCTCGGTGCGCGCCTCGAGCACACGCTCGATCTCGACCTTGGCCTGCGCCAGCTCGTGCGCACGCGCCTCCAGCTCCAGCCGCCGGCGCTCGTTCTCGGTCCACAGCCGCGCGTTCTCCAGCGCGATCGCGGCCTGGTCGGCGAACGCGACCAGCAGGTCGATATCGTCTTCCTGGAAGCGCCCCGCGCGCAGCCGGTGCTCCAGGTACAACACGCCCAGCACGCCGCTCGGCCCGCTGATCGGGATGCACGCCACCGACTTGAGCATCAGCTTGTGCACCGACATGAACTCGTTGAGCCGACGATCGTCGCGCGCGTTGACGGTCACGATCGGCTCGCCGTCGATCAACACCGCCTCCGCGATCGAGCGGCTGAACGCGACGTGTGGATCGACCTCCGCGCCGCCTATCGCGCGCACCGTGTGCGGCGCCAGCTCGCCGTTGTCCGCGACCAACAACACGAAGCCGCGCTCCGCGCCCGACAGGTCGACCGCCGCGTCGGTGATGCGCTCGAGCAAGCGATCCAGATCACGCTCGCGCGCCAGGCGCTTGATCAGCTCCAGCAGGCGCGTGAAGCGCGCGTCGTCGAGGCCACGTCGGCTGCTCTCCTCGCCGCGCCGCGAGTCGCCGTGGCGATCGCGCGCCAGCTCCAGCACCGCCGCGCGTCGCGGCTCCGCGCAGAATGCCTCGCGCGCGTTGCGCGGCACCTGGCTCGCGAGCAGCTCGATCAGCTCCGCAGCCTCGCGCGCCTTGCGCGACGCCAAGAGCGGCGCCCCGAGCTGCAGGTGCATGTTCGCCTCGGCGCCGAGCACCTGCCACAACATCTCCCGGTCGCGCTCGATGTCGAGCCCGCGCTCCAGCTCCGCCAGCTCGCGCACCGCGCCATCGAGATCGCCATGCCCGGCGCGCCCGCGCGCCACCAACAAGCGCAAGCGCGGGCGCAGGTCGTCGTGGCCGTGCTTGTCGATCAGGTCGCGCGCCTGGGCAACCTTGGCGGCGGCCGCGGACACGTCGCTGATCCCGCCGCGCTCGAACAGCACCTCCGCCGCGTCGAGCCAGAGCCAGGCCAGCTCGTGGTTGCGGCCGAGCTTGCCGTAGCGCACCGCTGCCGCCTCGTAGCGCGCCAGCGCGGGCTCGGTGGCGCCGCTGCGCGCGTCGATGTCGGCCAGCGTGCTGAGTGCGTGGGCCTCCGCCTGCGCATGGCCAAGCCGCTCCGCCTCCGCGATGCAGGCCTCGGCCAGCTGGCGTGCACGTGCGAAGCTGCCGAGCCGCACGTGCAGCTCCGCCTGGTGGTTGTCCGCCGACAACGCCGTGCCGAGCCGACCGGTGCGGCGCGCGAGCCGGCCCGCGAGCGTGTAGTGGTTCTCCACGCTCTCCAGCTGCCCGGTGCGGAAGCAGACGTTGCCGAGGTTGAGCGCGTAGGTCGCGCTCTGTCCGAGGTCCCCGGCGCGACGCGCTTCCGTCAGCGCGGCTTCGTAGTCCGCCCGTGCGGCCTCCAGCGCGCCGCGTCGCTCGTGCGCAAAGGCGCGGTAGCCGAGCACCAGCGCGGCGTCGCGGGTGGCATCGAGCGTGCGCGCCAGCGCGAGCGCCTCCTCGTAGCGCGCGTCGGCGTGGCTCTGATCCGGCAGCGAGGCATCGATCGCCAGCAGCTCGATCCGCGCGGGCTCGTCGCTCGCCGCCACCGACAACCCCTGCGCGACCGCGCCACGCGCCTGCTCGAACTCGCCCCGCCGCAGGTGCGCGCGCGCCAGCTCGCGCGCGGCCTGTGCACGCAACGAGGCGGGCGCCGACGCCGGCATCGCGCTCAACAACTCGATCGCGCGTTCCAGCCGGCTGGCGGCCACGTGCGCGCGCCCCGCCGCGACCCGCGCACGCGGCTCGCTCTCCAGCAGCGGCTCCGCCAGCTCGGTCGCGCGCGTGTAGTCCCCCAGCTCCGCGCACAGCTCGCTGGCATCGAGCTCCAGCCCACCGGCCGCGTCACACAGCCGCAGCGCCTGCTGCGCGGCGCCACGCGCGCGCAAGATCCGCACGGCCTCGGGCACGTGCTCGCGCATGCGTACGGGGTCTTCGCTCGCGATCGCCAGCTCCGCGCGCGCGATCGGCTCGTCGACGCCCACCTCGAGCGCGCGTGCGGCCAGCGCCGCGTGCCGTGCTTGCCGCAGGTGCTCGCTGACGGCCGTGTCGTCCGCATGCAGTGCGTCGAGCTCCACGCGCGCGAGGCCTCGCTCCGTCACCTCGCGACGCGCCTCCGCGTAGCCATCTCCGAGCACCGCCTGCAGCAACGACTCCGGCAGGGGCGAACGCGCCAACGCCAGCAGCGTCAGCAGATCCCGCCCTGCCCCGGCCGCGCGCCGCTCCGCCAGGCTGGCGGCGATCTCTCCGGGCGCCAGCTCACCGAGCGCGCTCACATCGCCGCGCTGCCAGGCCCACTCGAGTGCCTCCAGCAGCACGCCGGGGTTGCCCGCCGCGTGCGCCAGCAGCCGCTCGCTGCTGCTGACCTCGATCGGCCCGAGCGCCTCGCCGATCAGCGCGCGCATCGTGTCCGCGGGTAGCGCGTGCATCGCCAGCAGGTGGCCATCGATGGGACTGGTCAGTGCCTCGCAGCTCACGATCACCGACGGGGCCGCGCGCAACACCGCCAGCGTCTGTCCGTCCGCCTGATCGACGTCGTCGACCAACAGCAAGCACGCCCGCTCCGTGAGCGCTTGCGTGACGTCCTGCTCGCCGGTGCCCAGCTGACGCGCGAGCTGCTCCAGCACCGGCCGCTCGTCGTCGCCGCAGTGCAGCGCGATCACCTCGCGGCCGGCCAGCTGCAGCCGCCACTTGAGCTCGCGCAGCAGCGTGCTCTTTCCCATGCCGCGCGCGCCATGCAGCACGCTCACGCCGGACCCCGTCGTGGTCAGCTGCTCCAGCAACGCCTCACGCCCGCGCGGACGCGGCGCCGCGAAGCGCGTCACGCGCTCCACCGCGAGCGGACGACCGAACGCCAGCTCGATCTTGGCGGCCAGCTCGTCGACGCTCGGCGCACGCGAACGCGCGTCGCGCGCCAGCGCCCAGGTGCACGCCTCCAGCACACGACGCGTGGTCGCGTCCGCGGTCGTGATGCGCGGCAACTCGCCGGCCAGCTTCGCCGCCAGCGCGCGCTCGCCGAGCTCGCTCCACGGCGCCGCACCCGTCAGCGCGGCCCACAGCGTCGCGCCGAGCGCGTAGATGTCCGCGCTCATCGTCGAGCCGCCGCCCGTGAGCAGCTCGGGCGCCATGTAGATGGGCGTGCCGCTGCCGTGCAGCACGTCGGCGCCGCGCGAGGCGAGCCCAAAGTCGATCAGGTGCGGCGTGCCGTGGGCATCGACGATGACGTTGCCCGGATGCAGGTCGCCGTGGAGCACGAAGCTGCGATGCAGCGCGGCGGTGGTCGCGAGCACGCGCAGGAACACGCGCACCACGTCGTCGAGCGAGCGCTCCCGCGCCCAGCTCGACAGCGGCACACCGTCGATGAAGTCGCGCGTGAAGAACGGCCCCTCGGGGATCTCGTCGCTGGCGGGCGCGACACCCAGATCATGCACCCGTGCGACCCCAGGCACGGACAGCGACGCCAGCACGGCGAACTCGCGCGCGTAGCTGTCGCGAAACGCCGGATCACTCGCGTATTCCACGCGCTTGAGCGCGAGAGGGGCGCCCCCCAGCACGCGGTCCTCGACCAAGTACACGCCGCCCGCGGCGCCGGCGCCCAGCCTTCGCAGAAACCGATACCGTGCCAGAGTGTGCATGAGTGCGCCGAGCCTATCACTGGCTGGCACAAATCGGCAAGGGTTAGCTGAAACGGGAGTGCGCCGGCCGAGCTGGGTTAGCCCGCAGGTGCGCTGGCGCACTCCGTTTGATGAGTGCGGGCAGCGAGCTGTTTCCTCGGAAGGCTCGAGCGGAAAGACCGCGAGCGCAGCGTTTTGGGAACCGAGCCGGTTACTTTTTGGGGCGCGACAGCACGAGCGGCGGGCTGCTGTCGTGGAAGAGCTCGTCGCCGCCCGGAAGGTGCAGCGGATACGGCGCGTCGTGGGACAGCGCGTGCTCGCGCGGGGGCTGGCCCCGGAGCTGCTGCAGGTCCTCCAGCGCGCCGCTCTCCACGATCAGCGACGGGCCCATCATCACGTTGAGCGCCGTGTTGGGCTCGGGGCGTTGATGATGAAGCAGGGGCGCGGCGAGATCGGCGGGGCTCAGGGCGCGAAAAGCTCCGCTGCCGCGCTCGCGGCGCTCGTCCTCCGTGAACACGTGCGCGTAGTAGCGAGCCAGCGTCTGGTGCGTGGCCACCATGCCGTGCGACGCGACGTAGTCCTCGAGGTCGCGGCAGAGGTGGTGCGCACTCGGGTAGCGCTTGCTGCGGTCGCGGGCGAGCGCACCGAGCACGATCTGCTCCAGCTCCGCCGGATAGCCCTGCACCCACGCGCTCGGCGGCGTGACGTCGCGCTCGACGATCGCGGTCATCACCTCGATCTCGCTGCCGTAGAACAGGCGTCGACCGGTGGTCAGCTCGTACAGCATGACGCCGATGGCGAACACGTCCGAGCGCTTGTCGAGGCGCTGTCCGCGCACCTGCTCCGGAGACATGTACGCGAGCGTGCCCTTCACCGAGCCACCCTTGGACTCGTCACGCGCGCTGTGCGCGACGCCGAAGTCGAGCAGCTTGGCGTAGCCGTCCGGCGTGATCATCAGGTTGCTGGGCGTCACGTCGCGGTGGACGATGCGCAGCGGCTTGCCCTCGTGGTCGTTGCGCTCGTGCGCGTGGTGCAGAGCGTCGCAGAGCTGCTCCAGCGCGGCCACCGTCACGTCGAGCGTCAGCGGCACCGCCTCGCGCGCGCCTGCGGCGCAGAGCTCGGCCAGCGTGTGCCCGGGCACGTGCTCCATGACCATGAACCAGTGCCCATCCGCAAAGCCCAGGTCGTAGACCTGCGGGATGTTCGGGTGGTTCAGGAGCGAGAGCGTGTGCGCCTCGTCCTGGAACATGCGCAC
>JBEVNG010000521.1:0-4858 GCA_040508235.1 Polyangiales bacterium
CGCACGCGCGGCTCAGACGACCTGAACGTCTCCGCGCTCGTCGAGGCGCACCGCACCCTCCTTGAGCAGCCTGCCGATCGCGCGCTTGAACGCCTTCTTGCTCAGGCCAAAGACACGCCGCAGCTGCTCGGGACTGCTCTGGTCGGAGACCGTGGGTCCACCCCGCGACAGGATCGCGAGCACGTGGGCGGCGTCCTCTTCCAGCTGCTCGTGCACATGACCGCGCAAGGACAGCTCCACCTTGCCGTCCTCCTGCACGTGCACCACGCGAAAGCGCGCGCTCTCGCCGCGTCGCAGCGTGTGTGGCTCGCTCGCGGGCACGAGGCCGAGGTACCGGCGCTCGACCAGGCAGAACAGTCCGATCTCGGGATCGTTGCGCCAGGCCTCGCCGTGCACCCACTCGTCGCGCTCGAAGCGCCCGCCCACGCGCAACAGCTCGCGGATGCGCATGGTGCCCGCGAGCCGGCCGGTGCGATCCTGGATCAGCGCGAACGGATGACGTTGTCCGACAGCGAGCTCGCGCGTCTGCTCCGCCCACGGGATGAGCAGCTCCTTGACCAGGCCGATGTCCACGAAGGCGCCGAACCGGTTGACGTCGGTGACGGTCAGGAACGCCACCTCTTCCAGCTCGAGCAGCGGCGTACGGAGCGTCGCCACCGGGCGGTCCTCCGAGTCGAGGTGCACGAACACCTCCAGCTGCTGTCCTTCCTGCACGTCGTCGGGCAGCTCGCCGCGCGGCAAGAGCAGGGTCTCGTCCTCGGAGTCCGCGAGCGCCAGCTGCGCCCCCGGACGTCCGAGCCGCACGACGTGCATCAGGTGCGTGCGACCAAGCAGATTCGCGAACCACATCGCCCGCAGTGTTGCACACGCCAGGCTTACTGGAAGTACCAGAACAGGGCGCCTTGCGCCTCCAGCCCGTAGCGATGCAGCCGACCTTCCGCGCTCAGCGCCAGGTTGCGCACGAACTGCCAGCGCAGGGTCGCATCGACTTGATAGCGCGCGTCCGGAAGCTGCGCCGGGTACCAGTAGTAAGATCCGGTACCGAGCAAGATCAGCCTGGGATGCAGGCGTGCGCGCAGTCCGCCCGACGGGCCGGCGCCGATCCGCAGTGGGGTCTTGTCGCCGCGCTCGCTGTCGGAGAAGGGCAGGCCGATCAGCAGCTGTGCATCCGCCATCGCCCACAGGAACAGCGCGTTGCCGAGGAAGCCGCGCGCCAGGCCGCCTCCGAACAGGGCGTGCCCCGCGGTGCGTGTGCGCGTCTTGCTCTCGACCACACCCATCAGTCCGAGCGCGACCTGGAACGAGACGTGTTTCTGGAAGCGCTCCATGCTCGACAGCGACAGCACGCGCACCAGGTCCACGCGATCGAGCCGGACCTTGAAGCGGTCCTTGACCTCGCCCAGGCGTAGCTGACCGCGCAGGAACTCGATCTGCGCGCCGTCCGGGAAGCCGTACGAGGCGTCGGCGAGGTCGTGTAGCGCGAGCCGGAAGTCGAGCCCGACGTACGCGTTGTTGCCCGCGTCGCGACCGCCCAGCAAGCCCAGGCGACGCGCGCCATGTCCACGCTCGGGTGCGTTCGTTAGGTCGGTGGGCACCACCACCTCCGGGCTCGGGATACGCAGCAGCGCGCGCCGCTCCAGCAGCCGCTGCTTGCGCCGGGCGGCCGGGCTCTCGCTGCGGTGCTTCAGCATCTCGCGCTCGTGCAGGATGTCGATCAGATCCGCCGCGGCGTCGAGCACCAGGATCGCGCGCTCCGGCGAGAGCGCGATCGGCAGCTCCGGGTCGACGCTCAGCTCCTCCACCAGAGCCGCCTCCGCGCGCTCCAGCGACGCCACCTTGGCGTTGAACTGCGTACGCAGCGACGGGCGGTAGTGCACCGAGCGCACCAGCTCCTTGCGCGAGGCCAGGATCTCCAGCGTCGCCGCGGGCACCACCGGGCTCGACACGTCGCGCATCAGGTCCGTCTCCGGCCGCGCCGCGTCGACGACACTCAGGATCGCGTACGAACAGTTCTCGCCCAGGTAGAAGTAGTCGAAGTACGTCTTGCCGACCTCCCACAGGTGCGCGACCAGCAGCAGCAGCTGCGGTCCGGTTAGCTCCAGCTCGTACTCCCACAGGTCGCGCGACTCGACGTCGTTGTACTCGCGGACCTTGTAGTAGTAAGGCAGACGCTTGAAGGTGCCGTGGAACAGGCCCGTCAGGCCGGCCACCGTGTATGCGACGGGATTGCTGGTGGTCACGTCGGCGGAGAAGTCGATGCCGTAGTCGAGCAGCTCGCGACGTTCGCCGACGGCGTAGCTCTCCTTGTGGATGCGCAGGAAGGTGTGGCCGAACGCGCTCGACGGATTGTTCAGATAGTAAGACGAGAAGATCAGCGAGGCGCCGGTCGGACGCAGCTCGCCCACGTAGCCATTGAACGCAGGACAGTGCGAGACGCCGAGCCAGCTCGGGTCGAGCCCCAGCTGCGCCATCAAGAACAGCGTGCGCGCCGGGAAGCGGCAGGCCGGATGCGCGTCCTGGTCGGCGTCGCTCGCGCTGGTGGCAGGCGACAGAAAGGCGCGCAGGGTCGCCTCGAGCTCGGCCTGTGGGTCGAACTTGCCCGACCGGGCCAGGAAGAAGTCCATGCCGTCCGCGTCGCTGGCATAACGCCGCGTCACCGGGTGCTTCTTGTAGTGAACCAGCTTGAGCCAGCCCGGGCTGTGCGCGAGCCCGCGCTGCTTGGCGAGCTCGATCAGCACGTCGGCGATGCGCGTGTGATCCGCGTCCGCGGGCGAGAAGCCCACGGGCGTGGTGCTCGGCGGCGCGGCGCGGCACCCGCACATCAAGCTGACCAGCAGGAGCCAGCCGAGCCAGCCGAGCTTCATCGAGTGCGCTTCAGATCAGCTGCGAGCAGGCGAGCTCGCTGTGCGACTTGAGCGTCTGCAGCGCCTTGCTGGAGATCTCCACGTCCGACGCCGTGGCACTGGTGAAGACCGTGCCGAACTCGCGCTGGAGCACCGTGCCGACGGCGGCCGGGTTGGCGCAGCCCGCGAGGGTGGTCAGGCTGCTGATGGTCTCGCCCTGGCCGCGCGCCGCGTCCTTGGCGAACGCCTCGCGGTTGGTCTCGATGAACGCCGCCGCGGCGGTGGCGGCGGGCGCCGACTTGCCGCAGTTGCTGGTGCCCGTGGAGATCGCGAAGGTCTGAAAGCCCGTGCCGTTCAGCGTCGCGGCCACGACCTGGATCAGGCCCGGCTTGTCCTTGAACACGATCGAACCGAGGCCACAGCCCGCGGTGCCGTATGGATCGGCGTGCGCCACCTGCGCAGAAGTGGCCAACACGGTGCCACCCAAGACGAGGCTGGCGGCGAAGCTCGCGAATTTTCTCATGTAGTGTCCCCTTGTTACGAGGCTCGGAACGCTACACGCCCGTGTGCGAAGACGCAAACGAGAAACAGAGCATGATCAGGGCGATGCCCGCAGCGAGAACGGGTACTCGACGACCACGAAGCCGGCCTCCGGTTTGGGGAAGCTCCACTTCGCCACGCGCTTCACCACGCAGCAGCCGAACTCGGGCGAGCTCACCTCGCCGGCGCCGAGGCTGACGTTCCCCACGCGGCCGCTCGCATCGAGCACGAAGCGAACCGCGACGCGCGCGCTCTCCGTGGTGCCGCGCAGGGTGTCGAAGAAGCATTGCTGGATCTCGCTGCCGTGGGCGCGCAGGGTCGCCATCACCTCGGCGCTGTTGACCGTGCCTGTCGTCTCGCCGGGGTGGTTCGTTCGCCAGAGATCCTCGTACTCCAGGGCGTTGGACGCGCGGGCGAGCGCCTCGGTGGTGGCTGCGCTGACGCCGGGTGCCGAGACGCTGGCGCAGGTGTCCGCGGGCGGCGGCGCGGAGCGAGGCGCGGGACGCTGACCACACGCCGCAAGCAGCGAGACCGACGCGCATATCCAGGCAGCTCGATTCATGACCATGAGGTTATCAGATGCTTTTGCGTAGGGATCGACCCACGGGGAGTGGTAGCTCCATGCCATGAAGAGTTTCCAAGATCGCATCGCCGTCATCACCGGTGCCGCCTCGGGCTTCGGCCTGGAGGTCGCCAAGCTCGCCGCGCGCCAGCACATGCACATCGTCATGGCCGACGTCCAGGCCGACGCGCTGGAGAGCGCCGCGCGCGAGGTGACGGCGCTCGGTGCGCAGGTGCTGACCCGGCGCGTGGATGTCTCCAAGGCGAGCGAGGTCGACGCGCTGGCGGAGGCGACCCAGGAGCGCTTCGGCGCGCCGCACTTCGTGTTCAACAACGCAGGCGTCAGCACGGGCGGTCTGATCTGGGAGCAGACGCTGCGCGACTGGGAGTGGATCGTGGGCGTCAACCTGATGGGCGTGGTGCACGGCGTGCGCGCGTTCACGGCGCGCATGCTAGCGGCCGCCGAGCGCGACCCGGGCTACGAGGGACACATCATCAACACCGCCTCGATGGCGGGCCTTCTGTGCGCGCCGAACATGGGTGCGTACAACGTCACCAAGCACGCCGTGGTCGCGCTCAGCGAGACGCTCTACCAGGATCTCGCGCTGGTCAGCGATCAGGTGCACGCCAGCGTGTTGTGTCCGTTCTTCGTGCCCACCGGCATCCACCAGAGCGAGCGTGCGCGCCCCGACGCCCTGCGCGATCAGGCGCCGCCCACGCGCAGCCAGCTGGTGGCCAAGGCGATGGGCGAGCAGGCCGTCACGCGCGGCAAGGTGACCGCGGCCGAGGTCGCCGAGCTGGTGTTCGATGCGCTGCGCAACAACCGCTTCTACATCTACAGCCACCCCAAGGCGCTCGCCAGCGTGCAGACGCGGCTCGAGGACGTGATCCAGGCGCGCAACCCCACCGATCCG
>JBEVNG010000535.1:0-6407 GCA_040508235.1 Polyangiales bacterium
CAGCTGGAGTCGCGGCTGAGCCAGATCGAGGGGCGCGAGGCCGAGACGGTGCTGGAGCTGGCGCGCGCCCAGGCCGCACGCAGCGAGGCCGAAGCGGCGCTGGAGAAGCAGAACGCGCGCGACAAGCGTGCGCTCGGCGGCGAGGCGCAGAAGCTGTTCGAGGAGCTGCGCAGTGCGCGCGGCGATCTCGATCGCGCCAAGAAGCTGCTGCGCAAGCAGAAGCTGGAGCAAGACGATCTGCGGGAGGTCCAGCAGCGCATCGAAGACGCAGCGACCAAGAGCGCGAAGCTCGCGAGCGTGGAGGCGGAGATCGAGCGCGGCGAGGTCGCGGCCGAGCGGCTCGCGGTTGGCAACAAGGTCTACGTGCCGCGGCTGCGCGCCGAGGCCGAGGCCGCCCTGGAGAAGCAGACCGTGCGCGACAAGCGCGCGCTCGGCGGCGAGGCGCAGAAGCTGTTCGAGGAGCTGCGCAGCGCGCGCGGCGATCTCGACCGCGCCAAGAAGCTGCTGCGCAAGCAGAAGCTGGAGCAGGACGACGTGCGCGAGGTGCAGCAGCGCATCGACGCGGCCGCCGCCAAGAGCGCGACCCTGGCGCAAGCCGAGGTGCACACGGATCGCGCGGAGGTCGCGCTGGAGCGGCTCACCGTCGGTAGCAAGGTGTACGTGCCGCGGCTGCGCGCCGAGGTGGAGATCGTCGAGGCGCCGAGCAAGGGCAAGCTGCGCGTGGCGGCGGGCGCGATGCGGCTCTGGGTCGACGTCAGCGAGATCCGCGAGGGCGCGCCCAAGGAAGAAGAGCGCCCCGCCAGCAAGCTGGGTCGGGGTCCCGCGCGGCCCGCGACGCGCAGCAGCGACAACACGATCGTGCTGCGCGGCATGCGCGTCGACGACGCCCTCACACTGCTGGAGTCGTCCCTCGATCGCCTGTACGGGCGCGACGAGACGGTGGCGTTCATCGATCACGGCGTGGGCAGCGGCGCCTTGCGCGATGCCGTGCGCAGCTACTTCGAGCGGCCGTCGCCGTACGTGGCCAGCGCGCGTCCAGGCACCGTGGAAGAGGGCGGCGAGCGGCTCACCGTCGTCACCTTCCGCTGAGCGTCACTCGAAGCGCTCGTAGGCTTCGCGGGGCGTCGCGGGCGTGGCCGCGGGCGGCTGCGTCGCGGGCTGGCTGGCTGGCTTGTCCGGCTCGGCCTCGTGCGACCGAGTGCGTCGTGAGCGACCGCGTCGACCGGAGCGCGGCTCTTCACGTGGGCGCTCGGCCTCGACCTCGACCTTGGGTGGCTCGACCTTGGGAGCCTCGATCTTGGGCTCGAGCTTCGGCTCGATACGGGGCGGGAGCTCCATCGCCGGGGCCGGCGAGGTGGGCGTGGTGGGCGTGGTGGGCTCGCTGAGCTGCGTGCTCTGCACATCGCTCGGCGTGCGCAGCTTGGCGTACGCGCGCACGCCGAAGTAGCCCGCGCCGAACAGCACGCCCGCCAGCGCCGCATACGGCAACCACGACGCACGCTTGGGCCGCCAGGCGCCGGTCAGCGCCGCCTGCTGCGCACGCGCGACATCGGGCAAGCACGCCTCCAGCGCCTGCACGAACTCGCTGGCCTCCTGGAAGCGCTCGCCCGGATCCTTGGCCATCGCCTTGAGCACCACCTGCTCCAGGCTCTCCGGGATGGGGCGCTCGGGCCGCACCTTGCGCGGCGGCTCCGGACGCTCCTGGATGTGCTTGGCCATCACCACGACCGCATCGTCCTCGACGAACGGCGCGCGGCCCGCGAGCATCTGGTAGAGCAGGGCGCCCACGCTGTACAGGTCGCTGCGCCCATCGAGCGGCGCGCCCTGCGCCTGCTCCGGGGACATGTAGCGCGGCGTGCCGAACACCGTGCCCGCCTGCGTCTCGAACTGATCGACCCGGCGGTCCGGCGCCACGACCTTGGCGATGCCGAAGTCGAGCACCTTGATCACGGGCTCGCCGTGGCCCTCGGCGCGCAGCACGAACACGTTGTCCGGCTTGAGGTCGCGATGAACGATCGCCTTGCGGTGGGCCTCGCCGAGCGAGTGCAAGATCTGCTGCGTCATGCGCACCGCGTCGAGCACGTCGAGCAGCGCATGGTCCATGCGCGTGGTCAGCAGCTCGCCGACCAGCAGCTCCATCACCAGGTACAGCAGCCCGTCGTCGGTCTGCCCAAAGTCGTACACCCGAACCGTGTTGGGGTGAACCAGCAGGCTCATCGCGTGGGCCTCGCGATGAAAGCGCGCGACCGTGTCGGGGTCGACGTTCAGCTCGCGCTTGAGGATCTTCACGGCCACCTGGCGGTTGAGCCCGCTCTGGGTCGCCCTGTAGATGGTGCCCATGCCGCCCTGGCCCACGCGCTCCAGCAGCTGGTACTTGCCGCCGATCAGCTTGTGCCGCATCGGGTCGCGCTCATCGGCGACGAAGCGCTCGTAATCGACCAGCTTCTCGCCATCCCTGTAACAGGTGGTGATCAGGCTCGACGAGAACGTCGTGCGGCACTTGGGGCAGATCAGCATTCCGCTCTGGGCGTGAGTATCAACGCCCGATGCCGGCGAAGCAATGTGGCGCGCCACACTGGTCATATGCCGCACCGCATCTCGTAGCGATCTCCGAATGCAAACGGCCGGCAGCGGATCTGCACGCCGTCTTCTCGTGGGCCGCACTGCGAATCGTTGCAGCACGTGGTGGTGCACTTGCCCTTGGTGGTGGCGGTCGCCTCGACGCAGCCGCCCTCCAGGCAGTCCGCGCCGGTGGAGCACTCCTCCCCGTACCTGCCCTCGCCGACCTCGCTCTCCCGGCGCACCACGCAGACCGCGGCGTAGTCCTTGGCGCTCGCGCCCAGCGAGACATCGACGTAGCGGCAGTAGGCACCGCCGGTCTCCTGGCCGAGCTCACGGCAGTCGTTGGAGGTTCCGCATGGATTGGAGCACACGTTGCCGAACAGCCGCCCCGGCACGCAGACGCGCGTCTGGCACTGCGCGAAGGTCGCGGGCGTGCACATGTCGCCGACGCCCGAGGTCGGCGCGCTCAGCACGCAGTTGCTGGTGATCACGTTGTTGCGCTGCACGAACGTGGGCGGCCCGAAGGACTGCCCACGGTCGAGGCCGCACACCCGGAAGGCGGGGCAGGCGTCGTTGGAGGTGCACTCGAGGGGCGTGCTCATCGGCACCATGTCCGCCGGCAAGCACGAGCGCGCGCCGCTGCCGGAGGCGAAGCAACGCTGTCCTTCGGGGCAGCTGCGGTCGTCACAGCAGGCCTGGCCACACACGCGCCCCGGCATCGCCAGCCGCAGCGCCGCCGCCTCGATGCACGAGCCCGAGTCGCAGTCCTCGTTGAATGCGCAGGCCGAGCCGTTGGGCAGCTCTTCGCGTGGGATGCAGGTGTTCGTCACGGGATCGCAGAGCTCGTTCGGCGCGCACGCGTCGCCGCCGCAGCTGCGCGGCGTGCACAGCCCCGTGTTCACGTCACAACGCTCGTCCGGACCACACTCGATGCGCGGTCCCTCGTTGGCGCAGCTCAGCGGCACGCAGCGGCTCGCGCACAGGGACCCCGCCGGGCACAGCGCCCGACCCGCGTTGTCTTCGTCGACCTTGCCATCGCAGTCGTTGTCCTGGCCGTCGCAGCTCTCGGGCAAGCCCGGGTTCACCGTGGCCACGCTGTCGTCGCAGTCGACGCGGCCGCCGGCCATGGTGTCCCCGCACCAGTTCCAGCCGTCCATGTCGAAGTCGGAGCCCTCGTCTCTCTCGCCGTCGCAGTCGTTGTCGATGCCGTCGCCGCAGGTGTCGCGCCCGAGCGGGTCGACTTCGTCGATGTTGCCGTCGCAGTCGTCGTCGATGCCGTTGGCGCACTGCTCCAGGCCACACGTAGGCTTGCAGACGCCGTCCATGCACGAGAGCCCCTCGGGGCAGACGCGCGCGCCGCCGTCGACCTCGTCGCAGCGCGGCTCGCGCGGGCGCGGATCCACCAGCGCCGAGCAGCCCACGGCGACCGCCAGCGAGAGCATCGCGAGGTCGAGCAGGCGGCGGCCGTTCACAGCGAACCTCGCACGCCGAGCGTGAAGCCGGCGGGTGTGAACGACGCCTGCGGCTGGATGATGGTGCGCGTGCGCAAGGCGTAGAGCAGCACCGTGGTCAGACCACCCACCGCGCCGGCGGCCACGCTGACGTCGCTGACCAGCGCCATCCGGTCGGCGTGCTCCGCGTGCTGATCGCGCTCGGCGAGATCGCCGTCGCGTCCGAGCACGAAGTCCCGTGCTTCTTTCTCCGCGCGCAGCGCCAGCGCGCCGGTCACGCCGCCGGCCGCGAACGCCGCCAGCGAGAGCGAGGCCATGGTCCAGAACGCCGCATCCGCGACGCCGCGCTCCGTGCGCGCGATCAAGTTGGGCGGACGCAGCTGGCGCTCGGGCTGCTCCTGCTTGGGGCCGAGCGAGCTGCGCGCGCCGCGCAGGCGCTTGATGGTGCTGTCGACGCGGTCGCGCTCCTCGACGGCGCTCGCGGGCAGCATGTCGCTGTAATGCTCGTAGTGAGGCAGCGCGCGGTCGATGTCGCCGAGCAGCTCGTACACGCGCGCGAGGTTGTAGACCAGGTTGGGAGACCCGGGGTCCAGCGTCAGCGCTTCCTCCAGCTCCTCCACGGCCTCCAGGTAGCGCCCCGCCTGATAGTGCGCGCGGCCTCGGTTGTAATGCTCCAGCGCCGCGGGCGGGGGCATGTGCATCGCCCCCTTCATGTCCTCCGCGCGCACGGCGGGCACCAGCGCACCGCACGCGCAGACGATCGCGATTCGCGCGAGTCCGCGACCCAGCCTGCGGGCAGGACGGCGAAGCGAGGGGGCGGCGCTGGGAGAGAAGTCACTCACGCGGATCAGTGCACCGGTTACGAGCGCGGGGGCGCGTCAGGGGGGTCAATGAGCTCCCTCGATTGCGAGGGCGGGGCGGGAGAATGCCACGTGGAGGTGGCTTTCGTATCGGGTGCGCGCGGGGCGCGTGATAAGCCTTTTATTACATGAGTCGACTGACGTGCGTGTCATTCGCTGCGCTTGTGGGATGGGCCAGTTTTCTGGGACCTTCGCGCGCGCAAGACAGCTCCTCCTTCGTTCCCCAAACCGCTTACCCCATCACGATCGCCGCCCCCGATAGCGCTCTCGGTGTGAGCGTCAATCCTTCCAGCCTGGGAGCGCTCCCGAGTTGGTCGCTGGCTTACAGCCACGTCGACACCACCCGCGGGCTCGCGCGTGAGACCAGCTATCGCGATCGCTTCGACGGCGCCTGGCTGGCGAGCCCACTCGGCAAGTCCTTCGCCTTCGGCACGGGCATGGAGTTCGCGCGGGCTCGCGACCGTAGCTATGCGGATAGCAACGGGTTCGTGCTCGGTGCCGCGCTGAACGCGGGGGCCTACGCCTCGCTCGGCGCGACCTGGCGGATGCGCTCTCCGTACGGTCGCACCAGCCAGGATCCAGACGTGCACACGGCGGATCTCGCGCTCACGCTGCGGCCGTCCCAGACCTTCGCCATCAGCGTGCTCGCGCGCGACCTGGCCCGGCACAGTCCGCAGCTCGGCGACCGCGCGGTGCGCGAGGCGGGAGTGTTGGCCGTCGCGATGCGGCCGGTGCGCGACGATCGCCTGGTGCTGGAGCTGGCCGGCAAGAAGGACGCCGGGGGGGAGCTCGGCCTGCGCATGGTCGCCCAGGGTGTGGTGCCCAAGCTCGGACGGCTCGCCTTCGCCGGCGAGCTCGGCCGCCGCGATGGCCGCGAGATCTGGACGCTCACCGCCGGCGTCGACCTGCGCTGGCTCGGCCTCTCGATTGCCCCCGCGGTGCACTTCGACGACGAGTCGCAGCACGCCGGCTGGTCGCTGCTGGCGGATGTGCACGGCGACGCGCGCCGGGGCCTGCCCGCGCCGTCCTACATCGCCAAGGTCACGCTGAAGGGCCTCGGTCCGCGCCCGCTGCTCCAGGCCGAGCGCCAGCTGGAGCGCCTGCTCCACGACACGCGCGTCGATGGCGTGCTGCTCGAGCTCGACAACACCAACGTCGGACTCGCCAGCGCCCAGGACCTGCGCCTGCTGGTCAACGCGCTGGAGCAGGCCGGCAAGCCCGTGTACTGCTACCTCGAGTCGCCGAGCGGCTCCGAGTACTACGCCTGCGCCGGCGCACGCCGCGTGGCGATCGACCCGGCCGGCCTGATCCGCCTGATGGGCGTCGGCGGCGACGCGTTCTACCTCGGCGACCTGCTGCGCAACGTCGGGGTGCGCGCCGACTTCGTGCGCATCGGCCGCTACAAGAGCGCGCCCGAGCAGTACACGAACGCGCACTCGTCCGAGCCGGCGCGAGAGGAGCGCGCCGAGCTGCTCGACGACGCGTACGCGCGCCTGCTGCACGATCTGGCCAAGGACACCGCGCTGAGCGAGAC
>JBEVNG010000543.1:0-9519 GCA_040508235.1 Polyangiales bacterium
GATCCGCAGCTGATGTTCGTGATGGGTGGCGCGCTCGGCACCTATGCACTGCTCTATCGCGTCGTGCGCGCCAAGGCGCCCAGGCCGCTGCTGGACGACGCGTACCACGTGCCTTCGGGGCGCCAGCTGGACGCGCGCTTGATCGGCGGCGCGGCCGTGTTCGGCGTGGGCTGGGGCCTGATGGGCTTGTGCCCCGGGCCGGCGCTCGTCTCGGCCGGAGCCGGCAACCTGGAGGCGCTGGCGTTCGTGGCGGCGATGGCCGTTGCCATGGTGATCGTGAACCTGCGCGCCAGAGCACACGGAGACGGCTAGCCAGGCGGCCGTGACGGCGTATAGGAGGGCCGCCATGTTCGGTGCCGTTCTTCCCGCTCTGCTCACGGAGATCCCTGGACCGCGCTCGGTCGCGCTCGCGGACGAGCTGGCGCGCGCGGAGTGCCCTGCCCTCACCGCGCGCCGCGCTCGACGCGCCGAGAGCACGGGTGCGTCGCACGATCCCATCGCCTGGCGCGAGGCCGCCGGCGCCAACGTGCGCGACGCCGATGACAACGTGTTCGTCGACCTCACGGGAGGCTTTGGCGCGGCGCTGTTCGCGCATCGGCACCCGGCGATCATCGAGGCCGTGCAGGCGCAGCTGGGCACGCTGGTGCATGCGCTCGGAGACCTGCAGCCGTCGGATCAAAAGATCGCGCTGCTCGGCGAGCTGGCGAAGCTGGCGCCGTTCCCCGCGCGCGTGATGCTCGGGCTCAGCGGCGCGGACGCCGTGGAGGGCGCGCTCAAGACCGCCATGCTGGCGACCGGGCGACCGGGTGTGATCGCCTTCGAGGGCGGCTACCACGGGCTCTCGCACGGACCGCTGGCGGCGTGTGGCTACGGCGAGGGCTTCCGCAAGCCGTTCGCCGCGCAGCTGAACCCGCACGTGCGCTTCGCTCCGTACGCGACGCGCGCCGATCAGATCGACGAGGCGCTGACGCTGCTGGAGCGCGCCGTCGACGCGCTGTCCGGGCAAGCAGGTGCCCTGCTCTTCGAGCCGCTGCAGGGGCGCGGCGGCGTGCGTGTGCCGGCGCCCGGCTTCCTGCGCGCGGCCAGCGAGCGTGCGCGAGCGCGCGGGCTGCTGGTGATCGCCGACGAGATCTACACCGGCCTCGGGCGCACCGGGCCGCTGTATCGGCACGTGCAGGAGAGCGTGCACGCCGATCTGATCTGCTTGGGCAAGGGCCTCGGTGGCGGCTTCCCCATCAGCGCCGTGCTCGGTCGCGAAGAAGTGATGGCGGCCTGGGGCGACCCCGCTGGCGAGGCGCTGCACACGTCGACCTTCCTCGGCAACCCAATCGCCTGCGCCGCGGCGCGTGCGACGCTGCGTGAGCTCGACAAGCTCGACGTGCGCGGCCCCGAGCAGGCGCTGCGTGCGGCGCTCAAGGGCTTCCCGGTGCGCGGTGCGGGCCTGCTGCTGGGTGTCGAACTGGGCTCGCCCGAGCGCGTGCTGAGCGCGATGCGTGGCTTGCTGGAGCGCGGCTACCTCGTCGCGCCGGCGGGTGCGCCGCCTTCGGTGCTCTGCCTCACGCCGCCGGCCTGCCTGACCGAGGCGCAGATCGAGGGCTTTGCCGATGCGCTGCGCGCGTGTCTGAATATCCGGCGATGACGTTGCGCGCGCGCATCCTGTCGCTGATCGAGCGCCTCGCGGGAGGAGCGCGCGATGATGCCGCGCGCGATGCGCTGCTGTGGGAGCTGTTCGAGCACCAGCGCGCCAACGTGCCGCCCTACGCGCGCTACGTGAAGCAACGGCTGCACGCGCTGAACGACCTCGGCGACATCCCGGCGTTGCCCACGGACGCGTTTCGCTTCGCGCGCATCGCCAGTCGCCCGCTGGAAGAAGACGTGCTGGTGTTCCGCAGCTCGGGCACCACGCAGGACGCGCGCAGCTCGCACGCGCTGCAAGATCTGTCCCTCTACGACGCCGCCGCGCAGGCTGCCGCGCGTCATGCGCTGTTTCCGGATCGCGAGCGCATGGCGCTGTTGATCCTGGCGCCGCACGAGCGCGAGCTGCCCGACTCGTCGCTCTCTTACATGCTGTCGCGCTTCGTCGAGTGGTTCGGCGACGACGGCTCTTCGCACGTCTGGCCGATGCAGGGCCCGGAGCTGGAGCGCCTGCGCGCGCGCCTGCAGCACGCGGTCGAGGCCGGCATGCCGGTCGCTCTGCTGGGCACCTCGTTCGCGTTCGTGCACGCGCTCGATGCGCTGCAGGAGCAGTTCGCGCTGCCAGCGGGCAGCCGCATCATGCAGACCGGTGGCTTCAAGGGACGCTCGCGCGAGGTCGCGGCGGACGAGATGCGCACGCTCCTGCGCACCACCTTCGGCGTCGAGCGCATCGTGTCCGAGTACGGCATGACCGAGCTGTCGTCGCAGCTGTACGCGGAGGGCGAACACCTGTGGTCGCCGGGCTGGACGCGCGTCAGCGTGGTGCACCCGGAGACGCTGCAGCCGCTCCCGCACGGCGAGACGGGCCTCGTGCGCATCGACGATCTCGCGAACATCGACTCGGTCGCGTTCCTGCAGACGGCGGACCTCGGCGTGCTCGAGGCAGGCGGCCTGCGCTTGCTCGGTCGTGCGCCGGCGGCGGTCGCGCGCGGCTGCTCGATCACCGCGGACGAGCTGCTGGGGGGAGGATGAGCGACGCGCTGCGCGAGCTCGCAGCGACGTTGTCCGGCGCGGGCGAGGCGCTCTGGGAGGCGGGCGGCGAACGACGCGCACGCTGGCTCGCGACTGCCTTCGCGCACATCGCGCGCGCCGACAGCGAGCTTGGGCGCGAGGCGGTGCAAGTGCTGGCGGCGAGCTCGGGCCTGAGCGAGGCGATGGTGCGCTGGGCGCTCGACACCACGCTCGGTCCGCTCACGTTCGAGACGCTGTCCGCGATCGAGCGCATGCCCGAGCAGCCTGGCGCCGTGCGCGCGCGTCCGGGGCGGCTGTGTGCGGTCGTGCTGGCGGGCAATGTGGTGACCGGCGCCGCGCGTGCGGTCGGCTATCCGCTGCTGTTCGGCTGGCCCGTGCTCGCCAAGGCTTCCTCCGGCGACGACGCACTCGCGCGCCTGATGGAAGCCGCGCTGGCCGAGAGCGACCCCGAGCTGGCCGATGCCTATCGCGTCGTCACCTATGCGTCGCAGCTGGAGGCGCTGACCGCCGTGTTGCTGCAGCAGGCCGACTGCGTGATCGCGTACGGCAGCGACGAGAGCGTCAAGACCCTGCGCGCGCAGACCGGCTCGACGGCGAGCTTCGTGGGGCATGGACACGGGCTGGGTGTGGCGTTCATCGGGCGCGACGCGGATCACGCCGAGGCCGCGCGCGCGTTGGCGCTCGACGTCGCCGCTTATGATCAGCGCGGCTGCTTGTCGCCGCACATCGCCTGGGTGGAGCGCGGCTCCGCGGAGTTCGCGTCGCGCGTGCAGCGCGAGCTCGCGCAGCTGGCGGTGACGCTGCCGCGTGGCCGCATGCCGTACGAGCTGGCGGGCGCGCAGCTGACCTGGCGCGGCGTGAGCGCGATGCGCGGCGAGCTGTTCGAGGGCGACGGCTACGCGGTCAGCTTCGAGGACGACGGCCCGATCCGCGTGAGCCCCGGCTTCCGTAACCTGCAGGTGCTCGGCCTGGACGACGTGTCGTCGCTACCCGCCAAGCTGGCGCCGCTGGGGGTGCACCTCAAGAGCCTGGGCGTGGCGGGCGTGCGCGACTTGACCGCACTCGCGCGAACGTTGCCCGCGGGCGTCGCGCCGCGTGTCTGTGCGCTGGGTCAGATGCAGACGCCGCCCCCGGACGCGCTGCACGATGCGCTGCCGCCGTGGGAAGGTTTGCTACGCTGGATTGGCGTCTAGCTCTTACGTTCGAGAGGTCGCGATGAACACCCGCGGAATCTGGCTGGCCTCGGTCTTGATCTTAATCTGGGCGCTCAGCCACGTCGCGTCGGTGTTCTATTTCGACTGGCACCAGTCGCCGCGCATCCTGGTGCCGTTCATGGTGTGCTGGCTGTGCTGGCTGTACGTGGGGCTGTTCATCGTCGCCCACGACTGCATGCACGGCACGTTGTCGCCGTCGCCGCGCGTGAACCGCGTGGTCGGCTCGCTGTGCTTGATGTTGTACGCCTGCTTCGACTTCGAGCAGATGCGCGTGAAGCACCACGCCCACCACGCCTACGCCGGCACCGCGCGGGATCCCGACTTCCTCGCCAGCGAGCAGCGCAACTTCCGCCGCTGGTACCTGAAGTTCTTCCGCGAGTACAGCACGCTCAAGCAGTACGCCGGCATCGTCGTGCTGAGCTGGAGCTACATCCTGCTCTTCCACGTGCCGGTCGCCAACGTGCTCGTGTTCTGGGCACTGCCCGCGATCCTGTCGTCGCTGCAGCTGTTCGCGTTCGGGACCTACTTCCCGCATCGCCCCGACAGCGCGCCCTTCGACGATCACCACAACGCACGCAGCAACGACTACCCGCGCTGGTTGTCCCTGATCACGTGCTTCCACTTCGGCTACCACCACGAGCACCACCTCGCGCCTCACCTTCCCTGGTGGCGCTTGCCGGAAGCGCGCGAGGGCGAGTACAGCTAGGTCGTCTGAGGCGGGATGTCGTCGGCGGTCTCCAGCTGCCCGTCCGGCCCCGCGGAGCGCACACGGGTGTCCGTGCTCTCGCAGGAGATCTCGAACGCGTGGCCCCACGCATCCACCGTCGACGCATGCGCATCGATCAGCTTGCCGTCGATCAACGCGCGCATCGTGGGACAGCCGCTCTCCTCGCTCGTCGCACGGTACAGCTCGACCGCACTCCGCACCGCCGTCACGTCGCTGGTGGTGCGCCGAATCTTCGCCTTCTCCAGCTGCGGCAGCACAGCCATGCCGACCCCCGTGGCCACCAACGCCATGATCACCACCACGATCATGATCTCGATCAACGTCATGCCTCTGCGGCGAACACGACAGACTGCGAGCTTGGCAAACACGCGCGAATGGTCAGACATGCGAACCCACCTTCCGACTCACGCAAAGCAGTCCCCATGCCACGCGAAAGAACCGCGCAACTCATGCGAAAAAGCATGCTTGCACCGTCCGCGCTGCGTCATCGCGTCAGCGAAGGGCGCGTCGCGCCACGCCTGCGATGACATCCTGACAACCGCGCTAACGCCACCCCAGCTTGATCAACTGACGACGAAAGTAGATCACCCACCAGCTGACGGCCTCGCATCGCTGGAAGTTCGTTGGATCGCCTAGGATTTGATCGTCACGCGTGCCCATAACTCCGTCAGCACCCACGCTGCGGAAGGAGAACGCGGCGTCGCTCAGGCGCTCGTACACATACGGATTTGCCCACGTGTCGTAGCGGTCGTGCTCGGGAAGTCCCAAAGCTTCGAGCCATCCACTGGCTGGGGGGGTTCTGCCGTCGGTAGCGAGGTAAACTTCAAAGGCGCTGCCCAAGGCGAGGAGATTCGCCTGCATCGTCCGACATTGGTTGGCGGTAGCATGAGCGACGTTCGTCGTGAGCAAGGCAGAGAAGGTCCAGCTCGCGATCACCAGCCGGCTGCTTCGTGGTGTCGTTCGTCTGCGATCTCGCTCCATAGCGTCATCAGCTCCCGCGACTGAATGAAGAAGTGCGGAACTCTGTTCTCCAACAAACGGTCGTCCGCGAACGAGCGCATCGCAGTTGAGATCTCGCGAGTCGTCACGTCCTGGGCGCCGCCCCGACTCGAGAACCACGGAGGCGGCTGGTATCCGAACTCGCGTAGGGCCATGCCCCGATCGTAGTCCGACGGCAGCTTGCGAAGTACGGAGGCAAGCTGCTCCTCCGCTCGAGCGCTGCGGTCGCCACGCGGCTTAACCCGTTCTCTCCAGATGAGCAGGGAAGATCGCGCCTGCCAGAAGACGCTAATCCGCCATCCTACGTACTCTGCGATAGCCTCCTCGAACAGGCGTTCCGAATCTGCCTGTTCGTCGTGCACCACGGGCGCATCGTGATAGTGCGCGATGCCCTGTTCGCGCAGTGCGCGTACCTCGGGTAGACCGCGTCTGAGATCGAGCCACGCGTGTGTGGCTTCGTGATAGACGTCTCCGATCACTCCTGAAGCGGAGCTCCTGCCATCCGTGACGTTGGAGACGCCAAGCAGATCGCTCTCATCGAGCAACATTGTGTTGAACGACGGGATCACGCGGCTCCCTTTCTTCGTGTCGAGGATGAGGTAAGAGCTGCCCTCGACATCCTCGAGGAAGCGCACGGGTAGACGGTGAAACGCCATGTCGGCGATGAAGCGGCGAAACTGAGCGCGGGCGAACACGCTGTGCAGCCTGCGGCCGAGGTTGCGGGTGTGCATTCACCTTGGGCGGTGATCAGCGGATGCCGAAGCGGCGTAGGATGGCGGACGCTTCTTCGCGGAGGAGCGGGCCTTCCACGCTGACGGCGGGGCTGGCGCCGGCCAGCGTGCTGGCGCAGTCGATGGGGAGGTTGGGGTCGCCGAGGGCGAGCGCGATGTCGTCCTTGGTGGCGGCGTAGACGATGCGCTGTATGCCGGCCCAGAACATCGCGCCGGCGCACATCGCGCAGGGCTCGCCGCTGGCGTAGACGGTGGCGCCGCGTAGCGCGGGTGGACCGAGCTGCTGCTGGGCCTTACGCACGAGCGCCAGCTCCGCGTGGGCGGTGCAGTCGCCGGTGGTGACCTGCTCGTTGCCTGCGCTCAGCAGCATCTGCTCGCCTTGCGTCAGCACGGCGCCGAAGGGCGTGTTGCCCTGCTCGGCGGCCTCGCGCGAGGCCGCGATGGCCAGCCGCATGAAGCCGATGTCGAAGGATTGGAGGTTCATCTGCGCTCAGATCTCGTCGATGGCGGTGGTACGCGCGGCCTCGTTGTCCTGGTCCTCGATAGCGAAGCGGTCGCGCGTCGTGACGTAGAAGCTGGCCCCGAAGCGGCCCACCGGGAAGTAGTCCTGCAGGCGCACTCGCCAAGTGGTCGTGTCGACCAATCCTTCGCGTGCGTGCAGCCACTGGATGCGGCCGATGAACACGTAGCGGCTCTCCGTCTCCAGCTTTTCATGCAACACGCACTCGAACGCCACCGGCGCCTCGACGATGTGCGGCGGCCTGACTGTGCGCGATGCACGCGACGTGAAGCCGACCACCTCCATCTCGTCGATCTCGGGCGGAAACGACTCGCCACAGTGATGCATCCGCGAGGCGATCGCCTCGTCCGCCAGGTGCACCACGAACTCGCCGTTGTGCAGAATGTTGGCGGCGGTGTCCTTGAGCCGGCCGTCTTTCAGCCGGTTGATGCTGATCATCACGATCGGCGGGTCCTCGCCCAGCATGTTGAACATGCTGAACGGTGCCGCGTTCACGACGCCCTCCGCACTGACGGTTGTCACCAGCGCAATCGGCCGCGGCACGATCAGGCTGGCCATCAATTTGTAGCGCTGGTAGGCGCTCAGCTCGGCGAAGTCGATGTCCATGCCGCAAACCTCAAGGCAGCTTGGTGGCGACACCGTCGACCAGCCACTTCATCGACCACAGCTCTTGCTCCGGCAGCGGCTCGCCCGCCGCGACCTTCACCGCACCGCCTTGGTCCTTCACGGGTCCACCGAACGGCTGCAGCGTGCCCGCGATGATCGCCGCCTTCTTCTCCTGCACCAACGCCACCACGTCTGGCGGGATCGACTCGTTCAGCGGCGCCAGCTGCACGATGTCCTCCTTCATGCCCCACTTGGTGTCCTCGGACTTCCACGTTCCGCGCAGCACCTGCTCGATCTTGTGGGCGTAGTAGACGCCCCAGTTGAGCGTGTTCGCGGTCAGCTGCGCGTGGGGACCGTACTTGCTCATGTCGGAGTCTTGTCCGAACGCGTGCAGCCCCTTCGCCTCGGCCACCTGCATCACCGCGGGAGAGTCGGTGTTCTGGTACATCACATCCGCGCCCTGGTTGGTAAGCGTCTCGGCGGCTGCGCGCTCGCGGCCCGGGTCGTACCAGCTGTTGACCCAGATCACCTTCAGCTGCACGTCGGGGTTCACGCTTCGTGCGCCATGCGTGAAGGCATTGATGTTGCGCAGCACCTCCGGGATCGGGTGCGAGCCGACGAAGCCTAGCTGGTTCGTCTTGGTGGTCTTGCCCGCGATGATGCCCTGCAGGTACGCGCCCTCGTAGAAGCGCACCTGATAGATGCCGATGTTCTTGGCCATCTTGTAGCCGGTGGCGTGCTCGAAGGTCACGTCCGGAAAGTCCTTGGCGACCTTGAACGTCGGCTCCTGGTAGCCGAACGACGTGGTGAAGATCAGCTTGCAGCCATCGCTGGCGAGCTGACGGATCACGCGCTCCGCGTCCGCGCCTTCCGGCACGCCCTCGACGAACACGGTCTCGATCTTGTCGCCGAACTGCTTCTGCACGTTCTGACGCGCCAGCTCGTGCTGATGCGTCCAGCCGACGTCGCTGACCGGCCCGGGATAGATGAACCCGACCTTCAGCGGCCCGCCCGTCTTCTTCGCGTCGGAAGCAGAGGCACAGGCCGCCGCCACGCAGAGGAACAACGCAACCCAGCGCATGCTTCACCTCTCGGCAAGCACGCTACGGCCGTGACATTGCGCGTGTGGGTCGAGCGGGTAAAAGCGCATCAGCCGTTGCTGATGGCGAGCCCGGCCGCGTCGTAGCGCGCGCCCGCGACCTGGCTGGTCGGGAACGCGGCCTCGATCTGCTCGAGCTCACGCGCGCTCAACGTCAGCTCCGCCGCGCCGGCGTTCTCGTCGACGCGCGCGTTGCTGCGCGTGCCCGGGATGGTCACGATGCGCTCCGACCGCGCCAGCACCCACGCCAGCGCCAGCTGCGCCGCCGACACGCCGCGCGCCTTGGCGATCTGCTCCAGCTTCGCGACCAGCTCCAGGTTCTTGCCGAAGTTCTGCTCCGAGAAGCGCGGACTGTGCAGGCGGTAGTCATCCGGCGAGAGATCCGCGCGCGACTTGATCGCGCCGGTGAGGAAGCCGCGCCCGAGCGGCGAGTACGCCACGAACGTGATGCCCAGCTCCTCACACAGCTTCAAGTGTCCCTGCTCCGGATCGCGCGACCACAGCGAGTACTCGTTCTGCAGCGCCGCGATCGGATGCACCTTGTAGGCGCGACGGATGGTCTCGGTGGAGGCCTCGCTCATGCCGAGGTAGCGAACCTTGCCCTGCTCGACCAGACGCTTCATCGCGCCGATGGTGTCCTCGATTGGCACGCTGCGGTCGACGCGGTGCTGGTAGTACAGGTCGATGTGATCGACGCCCAGCCGCTTGAGGCTCGCCTCGCACGCCTGCTGCACGTACTCGGGCTTGCCGTTGATGCCGCGTGTGCCATCCGCGTTGCGCTGGATCGCGAACTTGGTGCACAGGAACGCTCGCTCACGACGCCCGCGCAGCGCCTTGCCCACCAGCTCCTCGTTCTTGCCGGTGCCGTACATGTCCGCGGTGTCGAGGAAGGTGACTCCCTTCTCCAGCGCGTGATGGATGACCCCGATCGACTTGTCGTCCTCGGCGGGGCCGTA
>JBEVNG010000547.1:0-18673 GCA_040508235.1 Polyangiales bacterium
GTTTTCATCATTTCGCGCGCTGGCGCGACTCACGTACCGTGCGCCTGCTGCTCGCCCTGATGACCTGCGTGACGTTTGCCTGCCACGATGACGACGGCTACTGGTCGCCGCAGCTTTGTCGGCTCGAGTGCGAGCGCGACGCGCGTTGCGATGGAGTGCCGCGGGGCGACTGCGCTGCGCGCTGCGGTGGGCCCGAGCAGGCGCCCCGGCTCAGCCCACGCTACGTCGATGCGGTGCGCAGCTGCCTGGACGCCGTGGGGTGCGGCGCCGCGCTCGTCGGTCTGGAGTCTGAAGCTTGCCTGCGCGACGAAGCGAGGCGCCTGCCGCCGAGCAAGGTCGCGGAGGACCTGTGCCGCAAGGCGCGCGGCGAGGAGCCGCTGTGCGGGGGCGCGCTCGACCCGGTCAGCTGCCTCGACGACCTCAAGATCCTCGAGGACGACGACCTGCGTCGCGCGCGCCGGTGCTTCGATGGACCTTGCGCCGAGCGGCGTGCCTGCGTGTCGCGGGCCCTGGGACCGTATCCCTATGGCGTCTACTGACGCCGCTACGGGCTCACCTGCAGCGCGCTCGGAGCGCGCATGCTCCGGGCTGTGCTCGTTCGACCGCCTCGCGCGCTGAGTCTTACTCGGGCGGGCGGCACTCGTTGATGATCGGGGCGCAGACGCGGCCGTCGCTGCAGTCGGCGTTGTTGGTGCAGGTGGGGAGGCAGGCCTGGAAGCTGCCCGTGTCGTTGCAGAAGTAGCCGGCGCTGCAGGTGCCGTCGGGGCCGCAGGGGATGGCGCAGGCGCCGTCGACGCAGGCCGAGCCGCTCGGACACTGGCTGTTATCCGCGCAAAACGCCGAGCAGTAGCCGCCCGGGATGGCGAAGTCTGCCTCCGTGAAGCAGACCGCGTTCGCGTAGCCGCTGCACTCGCTGTCGGCTTCGCAGGGCGCGCCGACCGGACCGGGGCCGGCGGTGCCGCCGAGCGTGAGCACCAGCTTGGGGCCGGCGTTGCTCTCGCGCGACTTGAAGCGCGCGCTGACGGGCGGTCCCTCGGGGTCGAGCTTGATCAGCCAGCCGTTGTTGGTCTTGCTGCCGGCCAGGAACTTCTTCACGTCGTCGGTGACGTTGAACTTCACGGACGTCGCGCCGCGGTTGATGCGCTGGCTGTTGCTCGCGCCGTCGTAGCCCTGGTTGGCGGTCATCGCCCAGCCGTTGGCCGAGGTGCAGTTGCTGCTGCTGTTGGTGGGCACGGTGTCGTTGGCACAGGACCAGGTGGCCCCCGTCTCGGTCCACGCCTTCTGCACGCGATGCACGGTGGCGTCGGTCCCGTAGAAGAAGAACGGAGCGAGCTCCTGCACCGAGAGCTCGAGCGAGGCCGAGACGACGGGGCGGCCCGCAACGGCGGCGACGAGCTTGGCCTGGTCGAAGCGCACCAACGAGCGCTCGCGCGGCAGGCCCGACGTGTTGATGTTCGTGACCTTGCCGAAGTTCGAGAACGGGCTGTTCGCCTTGAGCGTCGTGTCGGCGTCCGCGTTGAGGGTCGCGTTCTGCGCCTGTGCCTGCCCCGCCAGCGCCGAGACCAGCGTCACCGACGCCAGCGTCTGCATCCAAGTAAGCTTGTTCATGATCCGCTCTCCATGCATGGAGGGGCGCAAGCCTGGACACATGGGTGCATCCGCTCTCGTCCCCCGTCTTGGGGCATGCTGTAATCAACTTGCGGCAGCCGGGCAGCAGTTGATTCCGAGCGGAATGTAGGGTGCCTACTCGCGACCGACAGTGCGCACGGCCCAGCCTTGCTGGAGCTCAGTGCGCGCCGACTGTGTCGTGGTCTTCTTCGTGCAGCGAGGGCAGGAACGTGTTCACGGTGGCGGCGAGCACCATCACGGCCGGCAGGCTGAACGCCAGGTAGCCGAGCTGGCGCGTGATGGGCACCATGATCATCGCGCCGAGTCCGAACGCGGCCAGCTTGATGGCGCGCAGCGCGGCCAGGCGTGCCATCTGCTTGCGCTCCTTGGCGCTGTTGGAGACCCAGGCCATCGACAGATGCACGCCGAGGTCCGTGGCGGGACCGGTGAGATGCGTGGTGCGCACCAGCGACCCCGTGCTGCTGGAGACGCTGGCGTTCTGCAGGCCCATCGCGAACGCGAGCACGCACAGCAGCGCGAAGCCGGTCTCGGTGCCGCCCATGGGGCCGAACACGCCCAAGTGTCCTCCCACGCTGGCCACCATCAGCAAGCCCGTCACCGCGAACAGCGGCAGCGCGTGCAGCGCACGGCGACCGCGCGCGACGCGGCCCTGGATGGCGAACACCGACGCCATCGCGCCGAGGATGAAGGCCACCAGCAACGTCAGCGACTCGAAGGTCAGCTCCATCATGCCGGTGTCGACGCCGAGCTGCGTGACCGTGCCGGTGACGTGCGTGACGAAGCGTTCGCACGCGATGAACGCGCCCGCGTTCACGGCGCCTGCCGACATGGCGAGCAGCGTCCAGCTCGTGCTGTGACGGAGCGAGAGCACCTGCTGCGTCGAGAGGAGAACGGGCGACATCCTCCAGCAGCTTGACGGCAACGCTAGCAGCGCGCGAGCGTCATCGACGCGCTGGCAGCATTTTTCACGTGTGTCTGCCTGGTTCGACACTCAGATAGCAGACACCCATCGCGCAGTCTGCAGACCGCTCGTGAGCGCGCCCGTACGTCGCTGCGTTCGCGCTCCGTCGGCAGCGACGGACGCTCTCGCGATGGTGCTGCGTGCGAGATGCGCGAATCGCAGCACCTGGCTGCCTCGCTCACAGCAGTTGTCAGCGGCGGCGGACGCAAGGGCATGTGCGCTGACGTAACGCGACGACATGCGCACGAGCCCCGGTAGACGCGTATCCGACGGCGTCGCCGGCTGTCGCCTGTGGATACGCGCGTTTAGTCGAGGGCGGATCGTCGTTCTTCGCCCAGCTCAAAGTCGCGCGCTCCCGTCCGGGGCCGTGTCCGCCCGAGTTATAGGCAACCGCCACGCGCGGATGGCGCGCGTTCGCTTCGTTGTGGGAGTCCACGTGGTGATCAAGTCGTTCCTTCAGCTCGTCGCCATCTCTCTCTTCTTGTCGACTGCGGCGCGCTCGTCCGCACAGACGCCCGACCCGCGCGACTACGAGGTCGGCTACTTCGTTCCGAGCAAGACCACCATCATCAACACGTACCTGCGCCATCAGGCCGGCATCAAGGGCCGCAACTACAGCGCGGACGCGGCGGTCTTTCGAGCCACCTACATCCTCAAGCTCGGCGACGTGGTGATCACGCCGTTCGACGCCATCTTGCCGGTGGTCGACCAGCGCGCGTTCGTGCCGCTGGCGAACGTGCTCGGCGGCGTGAACCCGGCGTTCGGCCAGCTGCCGACCGACTTCAACCTGACCCTGCACGCGACCGGTCTCGGCGACGTCACGTTCTTGCCTACGATCGGCCACGGCGTCACGCAGAACGCCACCAATCACACGCATACCTGGTACGCGCTGACCACGTACATCACGGCGCCCACGGGCCAGTACGACTCCAGCAAGCTGGCCAACGTCGGCTCCAACCGCTGGACCGTCAACCCGCTGCTCATGATCGGCCAGCGCTTCCTGCGCGCGTTCACGCTGGAGGCGATGGTCAACGCCGCCTTCTACACCGACAACGACGCGTACCGCCTGCCCTCGGTCCAGCAGGAGGTGACGCTGAAGCAGTCGCGCAGCCTCGGCGCCGCGGCCCACCTGGCGATCGACCTGCACCCGATGTTCTACGTGGGCACGTCGTACTTCGTGGTGGAGAACGGCCGTCGCGACGTGCTGGTGCCGACGCCCGACGGCGCCACCGTCTCGCGCGGCGAGACCGCGAGCAACACCGTGCAGAGCTTCCGGCTCAACTTCGGCCTGCGCGTGACGCCGCAGACGCTGATCCTGTTCCAGTGGAACGAGGACGTGGCGGGCACGCAGAGCGCGTCGCGCGGGCGCTTCCTGGGCCTGCGCATCAGCCACGCCTTCTTCAAGGCGCCCACGCCGCCGCCGCCTCCACCTCCGCCGCCGGCCAAGAAGGAGGAGCCGGAGGACGAGGAGTGATCAGGAGTCGCTGAGGCCCAGGCCGAGCAAGGCGGACTTCATGTCGACGGCGGGGATGGTCGTCGACTTGCCGAGCGCCGGCACGCGGAACGGCACGTACTCGTGGCGGCCCCACTGCATCCACTGAAAGTGCGCGCTCTCCAGCGGCTCGTGGAAGCGCACCTCCACGTCGAGCGGGCGCGCGTCGGCGGTGACGCTGCGCACCTCGAACGTGCAGTCGGCCAGCTCCACCTTCTCGCCGACGAAGCTGCGCGTGCGGCGATCGCGCAGCATCCACTGGCTGGAGTTCGACAGGTAGCCCCCGGTCGGGTGCACGTTGAGCGTACGCTCGTCGACGCGCGTGACCACCAGCTCGGAGACGCCGGTCGCGAGCCAGCGCAGGTAGTGTGGACGCGGGATGCCCTGGGCCTCGCGGTAGCCCGCGAAGTAGATCGGCATCGGATCCACTGGCGGGTTGAGCAGCACCACCTCGCGGCCCTCGATGCTGGGGTCGCTGGCGATGCTGCGGTCGGCGCGGCCCATCAGCACCTCCAGACCACCCACCGCCTTGGCGCGCAGTGGCAGCACCAGCGGCGAGAACAGCGCGTGCACCGCGATGGCGGCGGCGAACGCGGCGCTGACAGCCTTGCCGCGACGCGGGAAGCTGTGGTCCGCGACGGCGGCGATGAAGCGCGCCACCAGGGCCGCCCCGCCCAGGCCGGTGGCCGTTAGCAAGCGATCGTTGGGCACCGCGGCGCAGGCCGGGATGGTGGCCAGCAGCGTGCCGACCGCCCAGAAGCGCGTCATCGCGTCGCGCTTGAACATCGGCCAGAGCAGCCAGCCCACGAAGCCGACCACGAACAGCGCGAACACCAGCATCAGCGGCTGCAGCGACGGCGCGATCACGGGCAGCAGGTCCCAGAACTCGGAGAACGGCATGCCGAACTGGGCGAGCAGGAGCACGGGCAGACGCACGAGCGCGCTCTGCATGAAGTACAGCGGATCGCCGACCGGATCGATGTACACGCTGGAGCCGCGCACGCCGTACTCACCCAGCGCGTAGACCACGCGCCACGCCACCACCAGCGACAGGTACGGCAGCAGCGAGCGCGCGCGCTCGCGCCACGAGCCGCTGTCGAGGAAGCATGCGTAGGCGAACAAGTAGGCGCCCACCTGCACGCTGGCTTCGCCCGCGCAGAAGCCGAGCGCGAACCAGAGCGCCGCCAGCCAGGCCGCGCGTCGATCGCCTCGGGCGCGCCAGCGGTCGTGGGCGAGCAAGCCGAGCACCGGCAGCGCGGTGGCGATCAGTGCGTTGCGGTTCGCGAGCCACGCGACCGGCGCGGCGTGCGCGTCGTCGATTGCGTAGAGCAGCAGCGCGAAGCCCGCGACCCAGGGCGTGCGGATGAAGCGCTGGTAGAGCAGCCCCACCGTCCACAGCAGCACGCCGAACCAGAGCAGGCTGTGCAGGTGCATGACCACGGGCTGCTCGGGCCAGAGTCGGTAGTCGAGCTGGTGGGTCAGCGAGGACAGCGGGCGAAAGAACTCGAAGTGCAGGTTGGGCTCGGCCCACCACGGCGCGGCGCCCTCGTTGATCAGGCCCTTCATCTCCTCGCTGCCGCGCGCGAACGCGTACAGGTTGAGGTCGCGGTGGCGTAGGCCCTCGATGCCGGGCTGCTCGCGCACCATCAGCTTCTGAAGGTAGTCGTCGCCGGTGAGGCCGATCGAGAGCGATGTGCTGGTCAGTAGCAGGCCGAGCACGATGATGGCGCGGCGCGCACGCGCAGCGGCCAGAAGGTTGCGAGCAGCTTCGAGCAGGGAGCTGTCGGCGAGATCTTCCCCCGCGGAGCTGCGCGCGCGGGTCTGCTTCGACGCGAGGTCCGAAAGCTTCCACATAAGACACCTTTGGCAACATCGGGGTGCGATGGGCCGGGACCCGGCGCCGACGGCGCGCGAGTAAGAGAACGAGAAGTCAGTAAGAGAGTTAGTGGGGACTCTTGAGGAACTTTTGGGGTGAAGGCACGCGCGACCGCGCGACCTGTCTCGTTCCGCCGGGTCGGCGGTACGTCCAGCCCGTTGAAACGCGATGTTTCCAGCCGCTCAGCCCTCGCGCCCCCACGCCGCTGCACGCTCAGATTTTGAGTAGGCCTGGTCTGAGTGTCCGCTAGGCAGCAAACGCTGTGACAGGCCTGTCCAATCGGCTCACCGCTCGGCTCCAGGACTCAGTCGAGCGCGAGCACGTCGGCGCGCGAGCGATGTGGGTCGGCCCACGTGCGCAGAGCGATCGGGAGTGTCCAGCCGAGCTCCATCATGCGCTGCGCCGGAGGAAACGTGACCGCTCGGATCGGCATCGTCTCCAGCCACACCACCATTGTGAACAACGCGATGTCGGCCGCACCCCAGGGCGTGTGCGTCACGAGGTCGTCCGCGAGTCGGTCGAGCGCACGCTGGGCCCGACCCAGCAGGTTGGCCAGCACCTCGGGATAGCGAGCATGATCGCGCAGCGGCTCGAAGCGCAGGCCGAGGTCGACCAGCGTGGTGATTACCCCATCGACGAGCGCGATGCGCTGGAACGCGGCGGCGCCCGCGAGCCCCTCGGGCCAGAGCGGCGGCGCCGGCTGCTTGCGCTCGAGGTATTGCGCGATCACCCCGGAGTCGAGCACGACCTCCCCGTCGTCGACCAGAGCCGGCACCGTGTGGAGCGGGTTGAGCGCGCGCAGCTCCTCGCCGTACGCCGGGTTCGCCCGCACGTCGCGCAGCTCCGCCGTCAGTCCCTTGAGGGCGAGTGCCAGGCGCACGCGCCGCGCGTAGGGAGACGTCGGCCAGTGATAGAGGATCATCGCGTGGAGCTTACTCGCTGCCTTACTGCGCGCTGGCCGGGAACACCGGCAGCTCGGCCCAGGCGCGGGCGTCGTGCGCGGGCAGCAGCTCCAGCTCGGGAAACGCGCGGTGCAGCGCGGCGACGTGCTCGATGGCGGCGCGGTTCCGCTCCGGATCGCTGTCGACCATCTGACGCAGCAGCCACGGTCGCTCGGCGGGGCGCTCGATGCCGTCGTTCTGCCAGACCATGTCTCCGAGCAGCGCCAGGCGCCGCCGTGATGGCAACGTCACGAACGCGAGGATGGAGCCCGGTGTGTGGCCGGGCGCGGGCACCAGCACGATCGAGCCGTCGCCCCAGACATCGAAGCTCTCCGCGAAGCCGAGGTACGGCTTGCGCGCGAACTGGTACGGGTGCGTAGGGAGCTTGCCGAAGCTGTGCAGCAGCGCGCTGTGGCGGCTGCCGGCGTGCACGAACGCGGACTCCGCGGCGTTCATCCAGAGCGGCACGCCCGGGAAGTCCGGCACGCCGCTGACGTGATCCCAGTGCGCGTGGGTGAGCACGATGCCGCCGAGCTCGTGCAAGTCGTACGCGTTGGCGCGCAGCCGCGTGGCGGCCGGCGTGTGCAGCGTGAGCTTGGCGAACTGACGCATCAGGAACGGCGTGGTGGCGAAGTGCTCGCGCGCGTGCGTGCCGAGGCCTGTGTCGATCAACAGGTCGCCGCGCGGGTGGCGCACCAAGAGGGCGCTCTGCGAGAACAGCCGCTCGTCGCCGAACGAGCCGCCTCGGAACGCCAGCGCCGCCTTGGAGCCGAGGTCGGCGGTGGGCAGTGCGCTGACCGACATCCCGGGCGGTGGGTTCGCCGGCGGAAGACCCTCGAGGGCCAGCTCCGGCACGTCGAGCTCGACGGGGGCGAACGACCAGGCCAGGGCGAGCAGACCGAGCACGAGCGCGGACAGGACGATGCGGCGCATGACGTCATCTTGCTCCGGGCCGCGTCGCGGGCAATGACACGAAGATGAATGATCGGTAAACGATTATGAATGGAGTAAGATGAGCGCGTGGCGTTCGAGTGGGATCACGTACGCTCGTTCCTGGCGGTTCTTCAGGCCGGCAGCCTCAGCAAGGCGGCGCTGGCGCTGGGCATCAGCCAGCCCAGCCTCGGTCGGCACGTGCGTGCGCTGGAGCAGCAGCTGGGTGTGCAGCTGTTCGAGCGGCGCGGGCAGCGGCTGGTGCCCACCACGTTCGCGCGCGAGCTGGCGGGAGCGGCCGCGGGCATGCAGCGCGGCGCGCTCGACGTGGAGCGCATGCTCGCCGAACGCACGCGCGCGGCGACCCATGGCGTGCGCATCAGCGCCAGCCGCGTCGTCGCGACCTACTTGCTGCCGGAGCTGCTGGCGCGGCGTGCCGAGCGCGGCGACCTGGAGCTGGTGGCCGAAGATCAGCTCAGCAACCTGATCGACGGCGAGGCGGAGCTCGCGGTGCGCCTGGTGAAGCCCACCCAGCAGAGCCTGGTCGCACGCCGCGTGGGCACGATCCGCTTCGGAGTCTACGCCAGCCGCGCCTACCTGCGCGCGCAGGGCACACCAGGCAGAGCCAGCGAGCTGGCGCAGCACGCGCTGATCGGCTTCGATCGCAGTCCGCAGCTGGAGAAGACCGCGCGCCGGCTCGGCGTGCAGCTCGGCAAGGGCGCCTCGAACCTGCGCAGCGACGACCGAATGGTGCACTTCGCGGCGGTTCGCGCCGGCCTCGGCATCGGGGTGCTGCCGACCTACGTCGCGCAGCGCGAGAGCGGCGTGGTGCGCGTGCTGCCGGACGAGAAGGTGGGCAGCACGGGCGTGTGGCTGGTCGCGCGACGCGACGTGCTGGAGCGTTCCCACGTGCGCGCGCTGTTCGAGCTGCTGCGCGCGGGACTCAGCGAGCTGCTTGGCGCCGCGCCGTGAGTGTCAGGTCTGGTAGAAGAACTCCTCGCGCACGATCTCGTCGCGCACGACGGTGAACAGGGCGACCTCGTCCACCTTGGAGCGCTGGCCGCTCTTCTTGTCGACGACGTCGTAGCGGAAGATCACCGCGAAGCGATCCTCGCCGTGGGGGAACGGACCCTCGACGACGGCGCTCTTGCCTAGCGGACATGGTGCCCTCCTGGCGGAGAGCCTGCCGCGCTCGTGAGCGCGAATCCACTCATTCGTCGCGTGTGCGGATGAGACCGGTGAACAGGGAGTCCGCGGCGGCGCGCAGCGTGGCGTCGTCGAGCCTCACGTAGCCGAGGCGCTCGTTCTTGAACAGGCCGACCAGTGCGCCCCAGATCAGCGCCAGCATCGCGTCGGGTCGCATGTCGTTGCGGATCAGGCCGGCGTCCTGCAGGCGCAGCATGCCGAGGTAGAGCGGCGCGGCCGAGCTCACCTCCAGCTGGCGACTCTCGCCGTCCAGATAGGTGATGTGGTCCTGCAGCTCGAGGAAGCGGAACGCGAGCGTGTCCTCGCGCGCGAAGCGGACCAGGCGCCACCACAACGTCTCGAAGACATCGCGCGGTGAACCCTGCGCGCCGAGGAAGCCGCCTCGATCGCCAGGGCGCTCGCCCGGGTCGAGTCGCGCCATCAAGCGGCGCTTGGCCTCGCGGAACACGGCGTTGGCGAGCGCCTCCTTGCTGGGAAACAGGCGGTACAGCGAGCCCGCGCCGACGGTCGCGCGCGCCATCACGTCTGGAATGGTCGTTCCGGAGAAGCCGCGCTCCGCGAACAGGGCGAGCGCGGCCTCGAGCACGTCGCGGCGGGTCTTCTCTCCGCGGCTCAGCTTGCCCGTTTGTGCGCTCACCATCGCAACGAAGGTGTCCCAACGCCGCGCGCAGGTCAATCGGGTTGTGTTGACAGGTCGCCCGTAGTGGAATAGTCATTCCACAGTCCGCGCAGGCGGAGGAGGAGCGGCGAGATGGCTTACATGGTCACGGGCGGCACGGGTTTCATCGGCAAGCACCTGATCGACCGCCTGCTCCTGCGCGGGCAGCCCATCCACGTGTTGGTGCGCGCGGGCTCGCAGCAGAACCTGGAGCGCCTGCGCGCGGAGCGCTGGGGGAACAGCGCGCTGATCCGGCCGCTGGTCGGCGACATCGCGCAGCCGCGCTGCGGCGTCAGCGACGCGGTCCTGGGTGCCCTGCCCGCGATCACGTCGCTGTTCCACCTGGCCGCGATCTACGACATGGACGTCAGCGCGGAGGCCGCGTGGCAGGCCAACGTCGACGGCACCAAGCACGCGCTGGAGCTCGCGGCGGCGGTGGGCGCGACGCTGCAACACGTCAGCTCGATCGCGGTCACCGGCGGCGTGATCCCCGGCGTGTTCACGGAGCAGATGTTCGATCAGGGGCAGAAGCTCGACCACCCTTACTACGCGACCAAGTACGAGTCCGAGAAGCTCGTTCGCCAGCAGACGCAGGTCCGATATCGCATCTATCGCCCGGGTGTGGTGGTCGGCAGCTCCGTCACCGGCGAGATCGACAAGATCGACGGACCTTACTATGCGTTCCCGTTCCTCAAGCTGGCGCGCCGCAACCTGCCGCGCTGGGCACCGCTGATCGGTGTCGACGCGGGGGTGCTCAACATCGTGCCGGTCGACTACGTCGCGAGTGCGCTCGACGCGATCGCGCACGCGGACGGCAACGACGGGCAGACGTTCCACCTGGTGGGACCCAAGGCGCCCAGCTTGATGCGCGCGATGTCCGAGCTCAGCAAGGCCGCGGGGGGACCGCGCTATGCGCTCAGCTTGCCGCGCGGCTTGATGCCATCGTCGCGCAAGCCTTCGCCGCTCGCGCTGGCCGTGCGCGACGGCTTCGTGGAGAAGACCGGGATCCCCGAGTCGGTGCTCGATGCCTCGGCCTGGATCACGCGCTTCGACACCCAGAATGCGGAGCGTGTGCTCGCGCCGCTGGGCATTCGCTGCCCGGAGCTGCCCGCGTACGCGGACAAGCTGTGGTCGTACTGGGACCGCGAGCTGTGGGGCAAGCGCAAGCTCGCCAAGAAGAAGCCGGAGCTGCGCGGCGTGTTGACGCGCGGGGTGAAGGACAAGCGCGTGCTGATCACCGGCGCCAGCAGCGGCATCGGCGAGGCGATCGCGCGCGAGGTCGCGCAGCAGGGCGGCATCCCGATCATGATCGCGCGCAGCGAGGAGAAGCTGCGCGCGCTGCAGGCGGAGATCGGCGGTGAGTACCACGCTTGTGATCTCAACGATGGCGCGCAGATCGACGCGCTGGTGAGCACGCTGCGCGAGGGCGCGCCGATCGACGTGCTGGTCAACAACGCGGGCCGCAGCATCCGGCGCTCGCTGTCGCACGCCTACGACCGCATGCACGACTTCGAGCGCACGATGCAGCTCAACTACTTTGGAGCGCTGCGGCTGACGCTGGGTGTGTTGCCGGGCATGCGCGCCCGCCGCAACGGCCACATCATCAACATCTCCAGCGCGGGCGTGCTGATCAACACGCCGCGCTTCTCCGCGTACATCGCCAGCAAGGCCGCGTTCGACGCGTTCTCCAAGGTGGCCGCGGGCGAGGCGCTGAGCGACAACGTGCACTTCACCACGGTGTACATGCCGCTGGTGCGCACCAAGATGATCGCGCCCACCAAGGGCTACGCGAACGCGCCCGCGTTGACGCCCGAGCAGGCGGCGAGCTGGGTCGTGGGTGCCATCCACAAGCGCCCGGGTCGCCTGAGCGGCGGGGTGGCGCAGGCGTTCCACGCGCTCGACGAGCTCCATCCCACGCTGATGGCGCAGCTGCGCAACTTCGGGTACCGCTTCACGCCGGGCAGCCGCAAGAACAAGCCGCAGGCCGCCGAGTAACTACAGGAGCGTGTCGAGCTCGCGGGCGAGGCGCACGATGCTCTCGGGTGCGCAGCCCTCGGCCTTGTTGTCGACCAGGATCTGCACGGGCACGTCGTGCTGCAGCGCGCGCGCCGTGAGCGTGGCGACGGCGCTGCGGGTCGCGAGATCCTCCTCCACGATGCGATGGAACGGCGCGTACGTTGCGCTGGCGTCCTCGTAGCGATGTCCGGACTTGAGCAGCCAGCGGACCAGCAGAGGTCGCCTGGCGCCGGGAGGGATGATGCGCGCCTGCGCGTGCAGGCCGGGCATGTTGGTCCACAGGTTGTGACAGTGGATGGCGCCGGCCTCGGCCAGCGCATCGCCGTAGGCGCGCGTGAGCAGCTCGGGATTGCGCAGCTCCACCGCGTAGGTGACGCCGACGGGCAGGCCGCGCAGGAACGCTCCGAGGCGCGCCGCGAAGCCGCGTGGGTCGCTGGCGTCCTGCGGCGGGAACTGGAAGAGCAGGCCACCCAGCTTGGGGCCGAGGCCCTCGACCAAGGGCGCGATCACGGCCTCGCTCGCGTAGGCGGCATCCAGGAAGCGCGAGTTGCTGGCGCCGCGACGCATGCCGTAGCGCGCATGCTCCGGGAAGCGCGCGACCACCGTGTCCTCGTGCGCCTTGTTCCAGAAGCGGAAGTCGTCCGGCACCTGTGCCGCGTAGTCGCGCAACAACGATGCGGGCAGGGGCTCGTAGTAGCTGCGATCGATCTCGACCATGCGCAGCAACGGGTGCTTGCCGTACGCGGTGAGGCCATACGCGGCGAGTCGCTTGTCGCTCACATCGAGCCCGTACACATGACCGACCCAGCCTCGATACGACCAGCTCATACCGCCGAGGCGCAGCGACGATGGAAAGCGCGCGGCGAGCGCGTACAGCGCCGGATCGTAGGTGACCGACGGGAGCTCCGGAGGCGGCAGATCAAACAGGTTCTCTTGAACCATCTCGTCTTACTGTGACGCGCGCACGCGATCGGGGCCAAGCGCCTCGCTGGAGCCACGCACCCGCGAGGAACGTCACTCTCGCTTGGACGGTATGGCTTCAGGTGTGTACCTGACGCTCGTAGTGCTTCCTTCACGACTAGCGGGAGAGACTCCTATGCGTTCGATGGCGATCACCGTGCTCAGCGCGGCCCTTCTCTTCGGTTGCGGCGATGACGACGAAGGGGATGACGGAAACGGCGGTCCGGGTGATGCAGCGGTCGACTCGGGCACGCGCATCGACTCCGGCGTCGGGCTCGACTCCGGGCGTCCCGATGCCTCCACGGATGCGTCGCTCGATGGCGGCGTGCGCAGTGCCAGCGTAACGCTGGCATCCAAGAGCAACTCGACGGTCACCGGCAGCGCGACGTTCACGCGTGTGAGCGGCGTGGTCGAGCTGAACGTGACCGTGCGTGGCGCGTCACCGGGCAAGCACGGCATCCACATCCACCAGACCGGCGACTGCAGTGCCGCGAACGCTTCGAGCGCAGGCGCGCACTGGAACCCGGACATGCACACGCACGGCGCCGGCGAGAGCACGAGCACGCACCTCGGCGACCTCGGCAACATCACCATCGCCGCGGACGGCAACGGCACGCTGAAGATCAGCAAGGCCGAGTGGACGCTCGGCGACGGCGCGGCCTCGGACGTGGTGGGCCACGCCATCGTGGTGCACGCGAACGAGGACGATCTGACCACGCAAGATGGCGATGCCGGTCCCGGAAACTCCGGAGGGCGTCAGGCCTGCGGCGTGATCGAGGCCGACTGAGCCGGGAAAATTTCCGACTCCTCGCTCGCCACGATTGATACGCACGCGAAGAGGGCGCCCCGGAGCCGACCCTCGCACGCTTGCGACCGGGTTGTCACAGGACCGTGAAAGGAATACACGAGCGAGCGAAGGAGACGACAATGGACGAACTGATCAAGCTGGTGGTGGCCAAGACCGGGATCTCGGAGTCGATGGCCAAGGTGGCGGTCGAGACCGTGCTGTCTTTCCTGAAGACGAAGCTGCCCGCGCCGGTCGCCGCGCAGATCGACGGGCTGATCGCAGGCGGTGCGGGAGGGCTCGATCTGGGCTCGATCGGCGGCGCGCTGGGCGGTCTGTTCGACAAGAAGTAGCCCTGATTGGGGCGGTACCGATCAGGAAGTCCGACCGCCGAGAATGTGACCGCCGTCGTCGATGGACGTTGGCGCGTCACGCGGGTCGAGGTTATTGGGGTTCTCCGAAAGGATCCCCATGCGCAAGACCCTCGCGATCTTGTCCCTGGCCGGCGCCGGAGCCTTCGCTTCGCAGGCCCACGCGCAGTCGACCACGACTGCTCCCGCGCCAATCGCCACGGCCAAGCCCTCGACCACCAGCTACGTCACGGGCGATACGCCCCTCCGCGACATCAAGAAGCCGCAGGGCCTGTCGTACGGCATCACGCTCTCCGCGAACGTGAACGTCGCGTCGAACAAGAGCGTGGTCGGGCAGATCGAAGGTAACTCGGTGTTGTTCGGCGCCAGCGCGCTGGGCAGCATCAACTACCTGCGCGATCGGCACGAGTGGTTGAACACGGGATCCTTGGCCGAGACCTGGTCGCGCACGCCGGCTATCGACACGTTCGTCAAGTCCAACGACGTGCTCAACGTCGACAGCTTGTACAACTACTTCCTGCGCGAGTGGACGGGCCCGTTCCTGCGTGCCGCGGTTCAGAGCGCGATCCTGCGCACCCAGCGCATCACGTCCGGGCAGACCACGTACGTGAACAGCGAGACCGGGGCGCTCAGCTCCGCGTCGCGCTTCAACCTGTCCGACTCGTTCCAGCCGTTCACGCTCAATGAGTCCACGGGCTGGTTCTTCCAGCCGATCCGCAGCGACGTGCTCAACGCGTACGGCCGCATCGGCCTCGGCGGTCGCCACACCTGGGCGGACGGCGCACGCGCGATCACGGATGAAGACGACGAGCGTGGTGTGGTCTACACGGTGCTCAAGGACGTGCACCAGGCCGGTGCCGAGCTGTTCGGCGGCATCGACGGCAAGGCCGTCCAGGGCAGCCTGCTCTACAACCTCGGCATCAGCGCGCTGTTTCCGTTCGCCAACAACGACGATCAGGACCGCAGCATCGCCAAGCTGACCAAGATCGGCGTGCAGGCCGCGGCCGGCATGAAGGTCACCAGCTGGCTGTCGGTGAACTACCAACTCAAGGTCATCCGCGACATTCAACTGGTCGACGCCATCCAGGTGCAGAACGCCCTGCTGCTGTCGATCAGCTACACGGCTAGCTCGGCGACGCCCGACAAGCCCAAGACCGACGCCGAGCTCGCGAAGGAGCGCATCGCTGCGCTCGAGAGCGCGCTGCAGACCGCCGAGGAGCGCGCCGCCGCCGCCGAGCAGCGCCTCAACTCGAGCACGTACCCCACCGGCACGCCGGAGCCCGCGCCGCAGCTGGAGCCCCCCGCCGCGCCGCCCGTGCAGGCGCCTGCGACGACGGTGCCGCCGGCCACGAACGTGACGCCCGTGCCGCCGCCGGCCCCGGTGACGCCCGCTCCGCAACCCTGAGCCGTCCATGGCGCGTTGCCTACTCCCACTCGGCGTCTAGCTGACTGGGAGCGGCTTGGTCTGCTCGCGCCGGAGGCTCATGAGTGAACAAAGCACGCGCGTCTCACGCCGTAACTTCCTCGTTGCAAGCGCGGGAGTGGCCGTGGGATGCGCCACCATGAACACGAACACGGCCAAGTCGCCGCGTGCGCTCGGCGTCGCGCTGCTCGGCCTGGGCAACTACTCGCAGAGCGAGCTCGCGCCGGGTCTCAAGCGCGCGAGCCACTGCACGCTGCGCGGCATCGTCACCGGCACGCCGGAGAAGGTCGCGCGCTGGCAGAGCGAGTACGCGATCCCCGATGGCAGCGTGTACGACTACGCGTCGTTCCCCAACATCAGGAACAACGCCGCCATCGACGTGGTGTACGTGGTGACGCCGACCGCGCTGCACAAGAAGTTCGCGATCATGGCGGCCGAGGCCGGCAAGCACGTGTGGTGCGAGAAGCCGATGGCGCTCGACGTGGCGGAGTGCCAGTCGATCATCGACGCCTGCCGCGCGAACAACGTGTCGCTCTCTATCGGATACAGGCTGCACCACGAGCCCAACACGCAGACGATCGAGGCCTGGGGCAAGAGCAAGCCGTACGGCGCGCTCAAGAGCGTGAGCGCCATCGCCGGCGATGCGCAGGGCGACGAGCGCACCTGGCGTCACTCGGCCGCGCTCGGCGGCGGCGCGCTCTACGACATCGGCGTCTACAGCATCAACGCGATCCGGCACGCGACGGGCGAGTACCCGACGCGCGTGCTGAGCGCGAAGCAGTACACCAACCGTCCCGAGCTGTTCAACGAGGTGGACGAGGTCACGGAGTTCGAGCTGGAGCTGCCCTCGGGCGCGCGCGCATACGGCAAGGCATCGCGCGCCGACAAGCTCAACGAGCTGCGCATCGAGGCCGCCAACGGCTCGTACGGGCTGGCGCCGTTCCAGAGCTACACCGGCGTGCGCGGCGAGGCCTCGGACGGCAAGAAGCTCGACCAGAAGATCGACCACCAGCAAGCCAAGCAGATGGACGACGACGCGCTCGCCATCCTCTCCGGCGCACCCCCGCAAGTGCCCGGCGAAGAAGGCCTCGCCGACATAAGGATCGTGAACGCCATCCAGGACGCCGTGCGCACGGGTGGCCCGGTGACGATCTAGCCGTTCGCGAGGTAGTTGCGGTAGCCGCCGAAGGACGAGATGTCGCGGGCGTCCTGGACCGCGAAGCTCTCGCACAGGAAGCCCTTCACCAGCTCGCCGTCCTCGGTGTGTACGCTGCCGATGGTGAGTGGCGCGGGCACCTTGGCCATGAACTGGCCCAGGGCTTCCCAGCTCATGTCCCACAGCTCCAGCTCGATCTGCGTGCCGCCCTCCTTGGTTTGCACCATGCCTGGGCGCTCGGGCTTGGTGTCGGGCAGCACGTAGAACTTGTAGATCGGCGCGGTGCGCACGGTGGCGACGTAGCGGGCATTCACGTCTTGCAGTTGCTGGTTGAGGGCGAGGCCGCGCATGTGCGCGCCGACGACGGCCAGGCGGGCCTGCGCGGGCGCTGGGCGGGACCCGAGCTCGAGGGGCAGGGCGTGGCGTAGCTTGCCGGTGCCGGCGTCGCTGAGGCGGTGCATCGCGTCGGCGAGGGCGTCGAGCTTGCGGTCCTCGCCGGGCAGCGCCAGCAGCGAGACGCCGAAGGGCAGGCCGTCGGCGCGGAAGTCGGCCGGCACGCTCAGCACCGGGCAGCCCAGGAAGTTGGCGAAGCGGGTGTAGATGCCGAGCTTGTCGTTGGTGGCGGGGTCCGCGCCCTCTTCCGCCAGCGTGAAGTGCGTGGGCACGGTGGGCAGCAGCATGAAGTCGACGCTGCGCAGCGCGGCCACGCATTGCGCACGCAGCGTGGTCAGGCGCTGAAAGGCCTGGAACGCGTCACTGGCGGAGTACTTCTTGCCGCCCAGGATGATGTTGCGCGTGACCGGCAGCACCGCGTTCTGGTGACCTTCGATGAACTCGCCGACGCCGAGCAGACGCTCCACCACGAACGGTCCGTACAGCATGTCGCCGAGCTCGCGAAACGGCGCGAAGTCCAGCTCGCCGGCCTCGCCGCCCAGCTGCTCCAGCCGCCTCACGGCGCGTTCCCAGCTGACCTTACTGTCCTGGTTGCCAAAGAACTCCAGCCAGCTGGGGGTCGCGAACTTGAACTTGGCGGGGCGCGGCAGGGCAGGGCGCGTGTCGCCGGTCATCACGCGGCGCGCGAGCGCGGCATCGTCGACCGTGCTCGCGAACACCGTCAGACAGTCGAGGCTCGCGCACGCGGGCACCATGCCCTCGTTGCTCAGCAGACCGACGGACGGCTTGAGTCCCACGATGTTGTTGAGCGCGGCGGGCACGCGGCCCGAGCCGGCGGTGTCCGTTCCGAGCGCGAACGTGACGTAGTGCGAGGCGACCGCGACGCCGGAGCCCGAGCTGGAGCCACCCGACAGATAGCCGGGGTCGAACACGTTCTGGCACGCGCCGTACGGCGAGCGCGAGCCGACCAGGCCGGTGGCGAACTGATCGAGGTTCAGCTTGCCGAGGCAGATCGCACCCGCGCGCAGCAGCGCAGCGACGGCGGGCGAAGAGACCTTGGGCAGGTAGGAGAACGCAGGGCAGGCGGCCGTGGTGGGCAGGCCCGCGACGTCGACGTTGTCCTTCACCGCGAACGGGATGCCGAACAGCGGGAGCTCCGCGCGAAACTCACCGAGCTCGCGCGCACGTGCGAGCGCACGCTCGAGCTCGACGCGCGCGATCCACACCGCCGGCGCCTTGTCGGCATCCATGCGGTCGTAGATCGCGCGCAGCAGAGAAGCAGGTGTCAGCGCGCCCGAGGCATACGCGGCGTGCAGCGAACGAACGTCCAGACGGCTCTCGACACTCATGCTTCCCTCTTCACTCGGAACGAGTCTGCTCAGAACCAGCCGGTCATGCCCAGCGTGAGCGTGTCCTGCACCTTGGCGGCGTTCTGCACTGTAGTGCCGTCGCCGAGCGTGGTGAAGCCGCGCTTGTAGAACTGCGGCGACTTCTCGTCCATGTCGTCGTGGCGGTACTCGAGGCGGAACGAGATGCCGTCCATCGGGCGGACTTCGATCGTGAACGTGCCGGACGCGATGTGGTTACCGCCGCCGAAGAACAGCGGGTTGCTGACGCCGCCCTTCTCCGCGGGCTTCTCGTAGATGCCGTCGCCGCGTGCCGCGAAGTACAGCCAGTTGGTGGCCTTGGCGCGCGCCCACAGGCCGCCGCCGAACCAGCCGCCCATGCCGAGGTCGCCGTTCTCCCAGCCGCCGTTGGCCTCGCCCGCGAGCGAGAGGCGCTCGGTGATGTCGTACTGCGCGACGGCGTCGAAGAGGTTTCGCCAGGGCTTGCCCGCGTCGGAGTTGTAGGGCGTCTCGTTGCCGCCGAGGTAGAGC
>JBEVNG010000563.1:0-13969 GCA_040508235.1 Polyangiales bacterium
CAGCTCGCGGTCGCGCGCAAACCTGCACAGCGCGGCGATCACGTCGCCGGAGTGCACCACCAGCCCCGTCGCGCTGGCGATCGCGTGCGGCACCAGCGACGGGTCGCGCAAGCGGGCAAAGTCCACCAGCCACACGCCGTCGGCGAACTGGTCGACCGCGCGCTCGGCGACCACCAGAGCCACCGTGGTCTTGCCGATGCCGCCGGCGCCCACGATGGAGACGACCCGGGACTGGCGCAGCTCTCGGTGGAGTTGCTCGATCACCTCGGCCCGCCCGACCACACGCGTCGTCAGGGTAGGCAGGTTGTTGCGCGGCCTGGAGATCGCGCTCAGCAACTTCAGCGTACTCACGGAGCGGCGCACTTCTCGAGCGCGAAGGCGCGCGTCACCTGCGGCAGGCGATAGTGCATCTCGCCGTCGCACGGCTCCGCCAACAGCAGGGACTTGGTCACCAGGCTCGCGATGTCCTCGATCACGGTGAGGCGATCGATGCCTTCGCGATTCGCGAGCTCGCAAGCCGTCTGCAGACTGAACGTGCCCTCCAAGCTGGACAGGCGGCGTAAGGTCGTCTGCTCGCTCGCGGACAGCAGCACGTAGCTCGCGTCGACGGCGGCGGTCAGCGTCCGGTGACGCGCAGGTCCTTCGTGGTAGCCGTCGAACATGTGAAAGCGCCGGTCCAGGTGCTCCCGCAGGCCAGCCACGCCCAGGGTCCCCACGCGCGGCGCGACGCGCTCGATCGCGAGCGCGAGGCCGTCGAGCTGTCGGCAGATCGCGACCACGTCCGCGGCGTTGGCGTCGTCCAGGCGGAACGACGGCAGCTTCTCCGTCGCTCGCTCCACGAACAGCTGCACGGCGGGATAGAGCAGGGCATCTTCCGCGCGCAGAGCTCCCTGCGCCGGTGGCAAGGCAAGACCGCTGAGACGGCGCACGCGCTCGCCTCGGACGCACAGCGGCTCTCGGCTGGTGGCGACGAGCTTGATCTTCTTCGAGCTACACAGGATGCGATCGGTGCACTGCGCGATCGCGTCGATCAGGTGCTCGCAGTTGTCGAGCACGAGCAGGAGCTCGCGATCGCCCAACGCGTCGGCATCGGTGTCGCCCGCGCGGAGCACGTCCGCGATCGCAGCGGAGACCCTGGAGGCTTCGCTCACCGCCGCGAGGTCCACGAGCCAGGCTCCCCCCGCGAAGGCCCGCGCCACCCTGTCCGCGAGGGCGACGGCGAGTGTGGTCTTGCCCACGCCTCCCGGGCCGACGATCGAGATCAGGCGCGTCGTCTCCAGGGCCTCCACGAGCGAGGCCAGCGCATCTTCGCGGCCATGGATGCGTCGGCTCGAGCTCGGCAGGTTGCCGACGCGTGTACTCGCGACGACTTGCGGATGAGCGGAGACCCGCACGCCTGCGACGAAGCGGTAGCCACGGCCCACCACGGTCGCGATGTAGCGAGGTGGGCCGGAGCCCTCGCCGAGCAGACGCCGCAGTGCAGCGATGGTCACCTTGAGGTTGCCCTCGTCCACCACGAGGCCGGGCCAGGCCCGCGCCATCAGCTCTTCCTTGCCCACGACCTGTCCACCGCGCTCGACCAGCGCCGTCAGCAGCTCGAAGGCACGCCTGCCCACGCGGACGTTCTGCCCGTTCTCCTGCAACCGCTGCTGCGCGGGGGTCAGGAGGAATGGCCCAAACGCGAACGATGGCGCAGCGGTCGTTGGATGGAGGGCGGTCAAGGTGGACCCAGGTCGATGTGCTTCGACGCTCAGGTCTATGTCCGGCCGGCCAGGCGCTCAAGTAAAACCGGGTAAAAGCGTAATTCCCGGTAAAAATGCGGGGCGGAGTCCGGTCCCCGCCCGTGACGAGGCGGACGGTGGCTGCTATTCGCAAGTGCGAGCACCAAGCAGAGACCTCCGAGGAACCCGCGGTGACCAGCGACGCTGCCGATCGAGATTCGCGCTCGTTCGCCTTCGGGCCCTTCCTGCTCGTCCCCGAGCGCCAGCTGCTGCTGAAGGGCGAGGTCTCGGTGCGGATCGGCGGACGCGCGCTCGACATCCTGACCGCGCTGGTGGAGCGTCCGGGCGAGTTGATCAGCAAGAGCGACCTGCTCGCGCGTGTGTGGCCCGATACGTTCGTCGAGGAAGGCAACCTCAAGGTCAACGTCGCGGCGCTGCGGCGTGTGCTCGGCGAGGAGCCGGGCTCGCTCTCCTACATCGCGACCGTGGTCGGTCGCGGCTATCGCTTCGTCGCCCCCGTCCGAGCCTCGCTGGCCCGGCTCGCGCCTCCCCTCACGGCGAGTGCTCTGCCGCGGCAGCGCCACAACTTGCCGACCGGAACCACGCGCATCTTCGGTCGGGCGGAGGAGATCGAGCTGCTCCGCGGTGATCTGAGTGAGTCGCGCCTGGTGTCCATCGTGGGCGCGGGAGGCATCGGCAAGACGACCGTCGCGCTCGCCGTCGCGGAGCTCGCGGTCGGCTCCTTCGCGGACGGCGTGTGGTTGGTCGATCTGGGTCTGCAGCGAGACCCGGCGTGGGTTCCCAACGTGATCGCGGCCGCGATCGGTGCGGCGGTCAGCTCGCCGGACATGCTCTCCGAGGTGATCGAGTTCTTGCGCGGTCGCGAGCTCCTGCTGGTTTTCGACAACTGCGAGCACCTGCTCCACGGAGCGGCGTTCTGTGTCGACCGCATCCTCGCGAGCACCGCGGGCGTGAAGATCCTGGCGACCACACGAGAGCCTCTGCACGTGAAGGGCGAGCGTGTGCGCAGACTACCCGGTCTGGTCGCGCCACCGCTGACCACGCGCTTGAGCGCCCAAGAAGCGCTGACGTTCCCCGCGATCCAGTTGTTCGTCGAGCGAGCGACCAGCAGCCTGGAGTCGTTTGCCCTCACCGACCTGGACGCGCCAGCGGTGGCGGAGATCTGTCGCAGGCTCGACGGACTCGCGCTGGCGATCGAGTTTGCCGCGACGCGCATCGAGGCGTTTGGTGTCGGCGGTCTGCTGAAGCAGCTGGATGATCGCTTCCATGCGCTGGTGGGACGGCGTGCCGGCCCCGAGCGCCATCGAACGCTGACCGCCATGCTCGACTGGAGCTACAGCCTGCTCGCCAACGACGCGGCCCTGCTCCGCGCCGTGTCGGTGTTCGCCGGCGTGTTCGACATCGCCGCCGCCTCGGCGGTCGCGAACGTGGCGCCGCAGGAGGCCGCGGATGCGCTGGCGCAGCTCGCTGCGAAGTCGCTGCTGGCGACGGACCTCGACGCGGGCGCAGTCGCCTATCGTCTGCTGGAGACCACGCGCACGTACTGCCTGGAGCGGCTGCGGCTGAGCGCGGAGGATCAGGCTGTCCGCAGGAGACACGCCGAGCATGTCTGTTCCTTACTGGAGCGTGCGACCGCGGAGTGGGCGGAGCGGCCCGCGAGCGAGTGGGCCGCGGAGTACGGACGCTCGCTCGACGACCTACGCAACGCGCTCGCCTGGTCGAGCGCGGATCCCGTCAATCGCTCCCTCAACATTCGCCTGACCCTCGCAGGCATCCTGCTCTGGAATCATTTCTCGCTGACCAGCGAGTGCAGCGTGTACGTCTCGCGCGCCGTCGAGCAGCTGGGACCCGCGGGCCTGGCTGGCACCGAGTTCGAGATGAAGCTGCAGCTCTGGCTCGGCAGCTCCATGATGGTCACGCGCGGGTTCAAGCCCCAGACGCTGGGCGCCATGCACCGCGCGCTGGAGATCGCCATCCAGGCGAACGACACCGACTACAGACTCCGCTGTCTCTCGGTGCGCGGGATCTACGAGCTGTGGACGGGCGAGCACGAGGCGGGTCTGCGCACCTTCGCGGACTTCGCGGTCGTCGCCGCCGACAAGGACCCGTCTGCCTTGCCGGAGAGCGAAGTGCACACCGGCATGGCCGAGATGTTCCTGGGGCGGCTCCCGCAGGCGCGGCGGCGGCTCGAGCTCTTGCAGCAGCGCGACCTCAACTTCCGTGGCTCCTACGGCGTGCGCTATCTGGCGGACACGATCGTGCTGCTGGAGAGCGTGCTGTCGCACGTGCAGTGGCTGACCGGCTTGCCGGACACCGCCGCACGCACCGCGACCATGGCGATCGAGCGCGCACGTCCGACGCGCCATCACCTCTCGCTCAACAACGCGCTCTCTTACGCTTGCCCCGTGTTCTACTGGAGCGGACGCTACCAGGAGTGCAGTCGCCTCGTGACCATGCTCGACGAGCACGTGGTGCGGCACGGTCTGGTGGCGCGACGTCCGGTGGCGATGTTCTACGGCGCCGCGGTCTCCTGCACGGACATCACCTCGCTGGCGGATGGACTGGACAGTCTTCAGCACACCCTCGAGGACTTTCGCGCCATCAACCACATGGCCCGCATGCCTTACTATCTGGCCGTCGTCGCGGAGTCGCTCGCGCAGCACGAGCGCTTCTCGGAAGCCGAGCTGACGATCCGCGAGGCACTCGAGGTGGCGCAGGCGCAGGGGGAGGGCTGGTGTCGTCCGGAGCTGCTGCGCATTCGCGCTTCCATCCTGACCGCGCGAGGCCAGGCGGATGAAGCGGAGGCGCTGCTCGTCGAGTCGATGGCCGAGGCCCAGCAGATCGGAGCCCTCTCCTGGCGACTGCGCTCGGCCAACGACCTGGCCAAGCTCTGGCGCGCGCGCGCCAAGACAGACGACGCCCGGGCGATGTTGTTGCCCGTGTTCAGCGAGTTTAGCGAGGGCTTCGCCACCCGCGATCTCCGCGTTGCCGCCGAGCTCTTGACGTTGTCGGTCTAACCAGACGGTCCTACCGTCCACGTACGATCATCGCGAACCTGCATGGCACTCGCGGGGACCGTGGTGCACATGCTGCACACGTGCCCACGGCTCGCGGCATCTGTCTTCGAAGTGCTCGCGTCGTCCTCGTGTCGTTGAGCTTGGTCGCCTTTGGCGCCGTGTCGGCGCGCGCGCAGCCTGCTGGCCAGGCCAAGGAGCCCGCGACGCCGGCGGACGCGCAGGTGCTGCCCAAGGCGCGCTCGGAGCTGGCTGGACTGCCTGCCATCGCGGGCAACAACATCTTTGGCTTCCTGTTCGGCGTGACGGGTTCGTACACACGCTTCGCGCCGGACTACGATCCCTTCCGCTACCGCATCCAGTTGACCGCGGTAGCGTCGCTCAAGGGCTCGGACAGTGGCATACGTTCTCCACTTCAGAACATCGATCTCCGCATCGACTTCCCGCAGCTGTTTCACGAGCGCTTGCGCCTCTATGCGATGGTCCGCTTTCAGCGCATCGAGAACCTCGGCTACTGGGGTGTCGGCAACGGCGCGGGCGACACGATTCCTGACGACTACGAGGGTCCGGCGGACCGCTACTTCACGTGGAAGAAGTTGATGGCGCAGGCGAACGTGTTCGCACGTTACTCGCTGCTCGACGACCTCGACCTGGTGAGTGGCCTCGGGTTTCGCGCGATCGTGCCCGAGCTCTACGCCGGCTCCAAGCTGGAGCGCGACCTGACGGATGGGAACGCACCCGAGCGGGAGCTGCTCTACGGATACACGCGCCAGTACATCACGGAGGCCCTGCTGGGCGTGCTGTGGGACACGCGCGACGACGAGTTCAATCCGTCGCGCGGCGCCTACCACGAAGCCTCGTTTCGCGGCGGCGTGGGACCTTCTCGCGATCGCGACATCCGCTACGGGTCCGCGTACGTGCACCTGCGCTGGTTCGTGCCGCTGTTCGACGAGTACCTCGTGCTAGCGATGCGCGCGCTCGCGGACGTGGGCTTCGGTGCGCTGCCCATCATCGAGCTCGGCACGCTCGGCGGTTACACGACGCTGTCCGGCCCGGCCAGCGTGGAGGCGAACCGCGCGCTCCCCTACGGACGCCAGCTCGGCCAGGTGAAGCTGCTCGCGACCACCGAGCTACGCTCGACGTTCTACCGCTTCAAGGTGCGCCGTCAGCGCTTCGGCGTGGGAGCCGCCGCCTTCATCGACGCGAGCCGCGTCACCGCCAGCCTGAGCGGTCCGCGCACGCTCGAGGGCGGCCCCGCCCTGCGCGCCTCCTACGGCGGCGGCCTGCGCCTGCTCTGGGGCGCCGCACTGGTGGTGCGGCTCGACGCTGGCGCCGCGCCGCGCTCCGACATCGACGGCAAGACGCACATCGGAGCAAGCTTCGCGCTAGGGCAAGCCTTCTGATGTGGAAGCCCATGTTTGAGCGCGCCGCATTGATCTATACATCGTCGGTGCCCACCGCTCGCTGGCTCGTCATCGGTTGCGTGTCTCTGCTCGCTGGCTGCAGCCCGGAGGCCAGTCATCGGGACCGCTGTGGACCGGGAGGGGCATGCGCCGTAGGCCGCAGTTGCTACGAGGGCTACTGCATCGTGACGGAGGGCGCGGCGCCGAGCGATGGCGGTGTCGTGCTGCCTGCGTTCGATGCGGGCGACGTTGCCTTGCCGCCGGTCGTGGACGCGTCGGTGCCGCTCCCCCCGAGTGAGCCGCCCGCGGTCGATGCGTCGGCTTCGCCCGATGTGCCAGCGCCGCCGGTTGTGCCGGTTGTGCCGGATGTGCCGGATGTGCCGGATGTGCCGGTTGTGCCGGATGCCTCGCTCCCTCCCACCATGCCGCCTGCACCGAGCCCGATCCCATGTTCGGACTCCGACTGCGAGCCTGCCTGCGGACCTTCCCTGGGAGCGTGCACGATCGACTGCGCCGCGTCGTCCAACTGCTCGCCATCGTGCGCGGCAGGGACCTCGTGCAACGTGCAATGCAGCGACGCCAGCAACTGCGAGCTCGACTGCCGTGGCGCCTGCACGGTGGACTGCGGACGGACCAGCAACTGTCGTGCAGACTGCAGGGGTGGGAGCTGCGACGTCACATGCCCGCGCGGCGGAAACTGCGACGAGGTGCGCTGCCGCGACGGCGCCTCCTGCTTGCTCCGATGCCAGGAGCCTGGAAAGTGTAAGTTCAAGGAGTGCGCCGGTGGAGAGACCGCGTGCTCGCCCGCGCTCAGAGCGTGCAACCGCGCGTGCCCGTGATGCCGCAACCTGAGGGTTGCATGCAACCGGGCGCTGCCAACCGCCGCGTCGAGACTCAGCTCGAACCGCAGATGCCCATCTCGAAGGTGGTCGTGAACGACGTCAGCCCCAGGCTCCCCAGCGCGACCAGTCCGGCCACGTTGGCCGCTCGCGTGCGCTGCTCTGGTGGCAGCGGGTGTCGCTTGGCGTAGCCCTCGGGTAGCCGCAGCAGGCGCACGATGCCGGTGGTCGCCAGCGCGAGCCCGGCCGTGCCGAGCACGCCGTAGTTCCAGAACTGCGTACGCAGGGTCTGCGGATGGTCGTAGCATTTCTGGCCCATGCGGTGCGCCACGGCGGCATAGGGCGCCATGGACACCAGGATGCCCGCTCCCCACGCGATCATCTGAGCCGCCCGCCGTTGTCGCCGCTCCAGGCGCGCCTCCTCCCTGGCGAGCTCGAGCGAAGTGGTCTCCACCGGCACGTCACTCGCCCTCACGCGCAAGAACGCAGGCAACTGCTGCGCGTCGCCGCTCGAGGGTACGGTCATGCTCGCCATACACAGCAGTATGCAGACAAGGCGCAACGCCATCGGGTCTCCTCCGCATTCGTGCCACTGCAATGGCTATACCTTTCGCGCTCAGAGCGGCTCGACGAGCGCAGCTAGCCCAGCGGCGTCTTCTTCAGCCGCTGGATCAGGTGATCCCGAAACGCCGCCACCTTGCGCGGCACCTGGCCTCGGGATGGGTAGAGCATCACGTAGCTTCCGGCGGCCAGGGTGGGCTTTCCGACCTGCACGCTCTCGATCCAGCCCTCGCGTACGTACGCGTCCGCCACGAAGCTCGGCAGCACTCCGATGCCGGCGCCCTGACGTACGAGCTCGCGGATGACGAAGAAGTCGTCGCACACGAATTTGGCCGCCTGGCGCTTCAGCTTCCATGCCGCCAGCGCGAAGGGATGCAGGATCCAGTCGTGCCCGCTGTCGTGCGGCTGCTTCGGCCTGCCGCGCCGTGCGAGGTACGAAGGGGCCGCGTAGAGCGCGCTGACCACCGCGCCGAGTCGGCGAACGGTGAGGGTGGAGTCCTTCATCGCGGAAGGGCCGGCGCGGATCGCGAGGTCGAAGCCCTGCGCCACCAGGTCGACGCGCTCGTTGGTCAGCCGCACGTCGTAGGACATCTCGGGGTAGCGCCGGGCCAGCTCGCCGAGGATCTCCGGCAGGACGATGGCACCAAAGTCGCTGGGCGCGGTCAGGCGTAGCTCGCCCGAGGGCTGTTCGGCGCGCTCCGGCAGCTGAAGCACGGCCTCCTGCAGAGCCGTGAGGTGCGGGGCGGTGCGCTCGTACAGCGTCTGTCCGGCGGTGGACAGCGCGACCTCGTGCGTCGTGCGGTGGAGCAGCTCCGCGCCCACCTCGGCCTCCAACCTGGCGATCGCGCGACTCACGGTGCCCTTGCCGATGCCGAGCTTGCGCGCCGCCTTGGAGAAGCTGCTCAGCTCCGCCACCGCCACGAAGATCGCCAGCAGCTGGTAGTCGATTGGTGTTTCCGCCATGGAACACCATGTTGCCATCGCCGACCGTGGTGCGTTCGAGGAAACAGCACCATGATGGTGGGCGAGGTTTCCATGTCCGACACGCAAAACGTCACGCGCCTTCCCGTCGCCTTCATTCCGCACGGCGGTGGTCCCTGGCCCTTCGTCGACCTCGGCTTCGGCGATCGACGTGAGGTCAGCGCGCTGATCGAGTACCTGCGCACGCTGCCCACGCTGACCACCACGCGGCCGCGCGCGCTGCTTGTCGTCTCCGCGCACTGGGAAGAAGCCGTTCCCACCGTGATGACGTCCGCGCGCCCGCCGCTGCTGTTCGACTACTACGGCTTCCCGCCGGAGTCTTACCAGCTCACGTGGCCCGCGCCCGGGGAGCTGGCGGTCGCCGCGCGCGTGCACACGCTGCTGCAGGACGCTGGCATCGCCACCGCCTCCGACGACACGCGAGGCTTCGACCACGGCACATTCGTGCCGCTGAAGGTCGCCTATCCGGAGGCTGACATCCCCACGGTCCAGCTCTCGCTCAAGCGTGGCCTCGACCCGGCCGAGCACATCGCCATCGGCAAGGCACTGGCTCCGCTGCGTGACGAGGGCGTCTTCATCGTCGGCAGCGGCATGAGCTACCACAACATGCGCGGCTTCCGCGGAGCCGGTCGCGCCGACTCCGAGACGTTCGACGCCTGGCTACGAGCCGCCGCCACCGCGAGCCCGACGGAGCGCGCGCAGCTCCTGGCGTCGTGGGCATCGGCCCCGTCCGCGCGCGCATGCCACCCGCGCGAGGAACATCTGTTGCCGCTGATGGTAATCGCAGGCGCGGCGGGACAGGACGTGGGCAAGACGTCTTACAACGACACCTTCGCCAACGTCCGCCTCTCCGCGTTCCACTTCGGCTGAGCGCACGATTTTTTCCGCGGCGCTGACGCTCGCGGCGACGTGAGAGGGTGCGCCTCGTGCTCCTTGCCCTCGCCCTCGTCGCCTGCTCGGTGACGCCGCCACGTCCCGCACCGCGTCGGGTGCGACGTCCAGACTGGTCGTGCCAGCTTCGCTATGGCGAGGTCCACTGTGATGCGGCCGGCGTGCAGCACCGGCTCGACGTGGACTTCGCGGTGCTGGCGGTGGCCGCGCGGCCTCGCGGTGGCGCCTACGTGCTCGGCGACGAAGGTCAGCTCGCGCGCTTCTCCGCACACGGCTCGCTCTCGGGGCTGCGCGCGACGCCGCTGCGTTCGCTGGCGACCAGCCACGACTTCGTGTGCGGACTCGACGCGCTGGGCGTGGTCTGGTGCGCGCGCGACTCCTCCCAGGACCGCGTGTGCGCAGCGGCGGACATCGCACCGTTCCGGCCGACGCCCTCCGCGCGAGACGGGGTGAACGACACGCTCTGCTTGCTGGATCACAAGAGGCGCAGTCACTGCGTGCTCGCCCGTGCGCCCTGCGAGCGCAGCTGCCTGGCTTTTCCTGCTTGTGCCACGCCGCGTTGCATCGATCCGTGCGCTGCTGCGTCAGGGCCAGAGCCGGGAAACTTTTTTTCCGCATCCGCGCCCGTCGCGGCGACGTCATCCGAGTGAGGACCTTGGCCTTCCCACTACGCCTGACCCGTGCTCCCACCCGCGAGGACGCAGCCCTCGCGTCGGCCCTGGTACGCGCCGAGCTGCCGCGCGTCGAGCGCCTGCTCGGTCGCATGCTCGGCCCGCGCCACGATCTTCCGGACCTGGTGCAGAGCGTGTTCGTCGAGGCGATGCGCGCGTTCGCGCACTACCGCGGCGAGGGACCTCCCGGCGCCTTCGTCGGGGGCATCGCGGTGCAGGTGGCAAGGCGAGCGATGCGAGGCAGCGCCTACTCCCGGCGCAAGGTCGAGCTGCCGGCGTCCTACCACGAGAGCCTCGTCAGTCCCGAGCAGGGGCCCGAGGGAGCGTATGCACAACGCCGCGCCCTCGAGCGCCTGCGCGTCGCGCTCGAACGACTCAAGCCCAAGAAGCGGATCGCGTTCTGCCTGTGGGCGCTGGAGGGGCTGGAGATGAGCGAGGTCGCGGTGCTGATGGATGCGAGCCTCGCGGCGACTCGCTCCCGCATCACCTACGCGCAGCGTGAGCTCCGGGTGCACGCGCTGCGTGATCCGGTGCTGCGCGAGCTGCTGGGAGAGCCATCGTGACCGAGCAAGATCTGCGCGCGCGCCTACGCGCACTGGCCGAGCACGAGCCGCTGCGCACGCTGTCCGCGGCCGAACGCGTGCACGCGGAGCAAGCCGCGGAAGCCTCGGTGCGGACGAGAGACCGCCGAGGTGTTGGGCTAATGTTGGCAGGCTCGCTGATGCTCGCCGGATTCGTCTGCTGGCATGTCTTCTCCGAGCCTCGGCAGCGCATCGCCGCTCCGGAAGTCGTGCGAGGCTGCCGGGCGTTCCGCGATCGGCCCATCGAGCAAGCACACCTCGAGGGTCGCGCCACCTTCGCCGCTTCCCCCGCGAGCGCGGTCATGATCAGTCTGTCCGCAGAATGTGACGTCAGCGCCGAGCTCCGCGCCGGGAGTCTCTACGTACACGCCGAGGACCTGCAGGGGCGCGCGCTGCGCGTTCGGACTCCGCACGGCCACGTGGAAGTGCGCGGCACGATCTTCGCGGTGCACACCTCGAGCGACGCGCTCACGGTCGAAGTCGACGAAGGACACGTGGAGGTCTTCCCCACGGACGGTCGCACGATCTCGCTGCGAGCAGGTCAGGCCATCCGCGTCGAGGCGCGCTCGGCGCAGCACGGATCGGCGCACTTGCCCGCGAGGAACCGGCTGCGCACCGCGGTGCATCTGCCGCCTCATAGCGCGAAGAACGACGTGCCCGACGCCGGCCCCGCCGCGGAGCCCGAGCGCGTCTGGCGCACCGGCAGCGTGCCCGCTCCCAACATTCCCCCCGAGCCCAAGTCGAGTCTCACCGAAGACGGTCGCCCCATGCGCAAGCCCCACCTCACGCCAGGAGAATGAACATGCCCCGTTGCCTCGTCCTCGCCGCTCTCTTGCTCAGCGCAACCCACGCGCGCGCGGAGCCAGACCGGACTATCCCGGCACAGAGCTTCACCTTCGAAGACGAGCTGGTCTCCGGAGATCTGGTCTCCCCCTCCAGCGAGCTGCTCTCGGTCCGCCGCCGCACCAGGCGCGCGTCGCTGATCGAAGTGCGCACGAGCTACGTCGACAAGCTGCTCCAGAGCATCGAAGACCTGTGACCGCAGGTTAGACAAAATCCGAGCGCTCAGGCCATGGCAGGAGATGAGTCTCGGGACGCGTGCAGTCTTCCTCCTTGGTTCGTTCTTCCTGCTCGCTCCTGGCTGCGGCGACAGCGGCGACGCCGACGGTGCCTCGGCGACCGGTGCGGCCAAAGTGACCGGTCCAGTCACGGGCGGCATGGAGACACCGTACAGCACGTCGCGCCTGGCCTTCGGGCTCAAGGCCAGCGATCACGGTTATATCGAGGAAGAGTTCTTCGTCGAGGGAACGGCCACCACGTTCGGCCTGGTCGGCACGCAGACCATGGACGGCAAGTGGACCGTCACGCCGGGCGCGGAGGCGCCGTACAAGACGCGCATCGTCGTGCGGCGTCCGGCCGACGCAGCCAAGTTCAACGGCACCGCGCTCGTCGAATGGCTCAACGTCAGCGGCGGCATCGATGCCGACGTGGACTTCATGATGGGCTGGGAAGAGATCCTGCGCGGCGGTTATGTCTACGTGGCCGTCTCGGCGCAGAGCACCGGCATCGAAGCGGGCGGCATCGGCCTGGGCTCGCTGGTGGGAGGGGGCAATCGGCCGGACTCGAAGCCGCTCAAGGAGTGGGATCCGGCTCGCTATGCGTCCCTCGCGCATCCTGGCGACGACTACTCGTTCGACATCTTCTCGCAGGTGGGCGAGCTGGTGGCGAAGCCCGGCAAGAAGGGAATTCTGGGCGGCCTCGAGCCAAAGCGCGTGCTCGCCCTCGGCGAGTCGCAGTCCGCGGGCCGAATGGTCACCTACGTCAATGCCGTGCACCCGATCGCAAACATCTACGACGGCTTCCTGATCCACAGCCGTTCGGCGGGCGGGGCCGCGCTGACCAACGGCGGAGGCATCGCTGGCTTGATCGGCTTCGTCAGCGGCTCCCCGGTCTTGATTCGCGACGACCTGACCGTTCCCGTGGTCCAAGCCCAGTCCGAGACCGACGTGAACCTGTACCTCGGTGCGAGGCAGCCTGACACGGAGCGTCTGCAGACCTGGGAGATGGCGGGCACCGCGCACGCCGACCGACGCTTCGCCGACACCGAGTCGATGGGCATCGACCTGGGCTGCGGCATGGTCAACGACGGCCCTCAGCACTTCCTTATCAAGGCTCTGATCCGCAGCCTGCATCTGTGGGTCGCGAACGGGACCGCGCCTGCCAAGGCGCCGCGCATCGAGGTCGCCAACGGCGCCATCGTGCGAGACGAGCTCGGCAACGCCAAGGGCGGTATCCGAACTCCGTACGTCGATGTGCCCATCGCGGTGAACAGTGGAGAGCCCGATCCCGCGACGAGCGGCACGAACCCCGGCGCGAGCGGAGGTGGCGCACTCGGCGGCCTGCTCGGCGGAGGCAACGTCGTCTGCTCCCTGTTCGGCCACACCAAGCCGTTCACGCCCGAGCAGCTCGCCACGCTCTACCCGACGCACCAGGAGTACGTCGACAAGGTAACGTCATCCGCCGCCTCGACCCGCACCGCCGGCTTCCTGCTAGCCGAAGACGAAGCCACGATGGTCGCGGACGCCAGGGCCGCCCCCGTCCCGCGCTGAGCGGTCAGGGCCCTTTGCGCTACTCTTGCGCTGCGCGAAACAGCGCGATCGCCCACGCCGTGTCGAGCGATCCGTCGTGCTTGCCGTGCTGCTCGTTCGCGATCACCCACGCGAGCTCGAGCTCCGAGATGATGTGCTCGACGAAGCCGGTGTCGGGGCCGACGATGCGCACGCCGCCGTCGTACGAGGGGCCGAGCACGCGTGCGCGTAGGCCGCCTGGCTGCTTCAGCATGCCGTCGCCACCGGACCGCTCGCAGAACGCTGCGATCAGCCCACGTGCGCGCTCGAGCGCGGCTGCGGGAAGGAGAGGCGGCTCCACCGGCGTGTGCACTGGCGACGGCGGCGCATCCGGAACCGTCGCGGTCGGTGGGAGCACGACCTCGTTCGCGCTCGGCACGACCTGTCGCATGCCGCCAGGCGCTTCCATGCCGCGACGAGGGATCACGTGGACATGAAGGTGCATCACGGACTGCCCGGCGGCTTCGCCGGCATCGAAGCCGATGTTGTAGCCCGTAGGTGGCGTCTGCTCGCCATCGAGCATTCGCTTGACCTTGTCGATCAGGTCGAGGATGGCTAGACGCTCCTAGTTGGTAGCCTCGAACCAAGTGGGAACCACCAGCTTGATTTCGATCAGCAAGTGGCCCGGGATGATCGTCTGCGGGTAACGAATGGCTAAC
>JBEVNG010000020.1:0-5930 GCA_040508235.1 Polyangiales bacterium
ATCGCCGTGCCGAGGCGCCGGGCGCCAAGCAGTTCAAGCGCGTCATCTTCCAGAACCGCGACTCCGAGGGCTTCGCCTCGCGCACCTCGGACGATCAGAGCGTCGACGACTACTACTGCCTGTCGTTCAACCGCACCGAGAGCAATCGCGACGCGCTCGATGCGGTCACCTGCGCGAGCGTGTTCTCCAGTGACAAGGGCCGCTTCGTCACCGAGGCGGATCTCGCCAAGCCGTACGTCGAGCCGTACCAGAACGAGCAAGGTGCCGGCAGCGACCGTGCGCTCTCGACCGTTTCGCTCTACCCGCCGCGTCGCGACGTCACGCGCTGTACCGCCAACTGCAACGACCACGCAGACGTGGCGCAGTACCAGCAGCACGCACGCGACGTGATGCCCGAGCTCGATGCGATCTCGCAGGCGACGCCCGCCGGCAACCGCGCCACGACCTGGACCTTCTCGCTGCCCAGCGAGTGGGCGAGCGACCGCGAGTACGTGCTGTACGTCGAGGTCAACACCGAGGGCGACTACGGCGGCAACTGGAACGCGACGCGCTTCCCGACTCCCAACCAGCCGATGAAGTCGTGGGACACCTGGGCGCGCCAGTTCGGCTATCCGTACCGCGGGCAGCCATCGGTCGTGTACGCGATGCCGTTCACGATGAACTCGGCTGCCCCGATCAACGCGCGTGCACCCGCGGGCTACGGCGCGCTCGAGGGCCAGGACGGCGAGCTGCGCACGATGGATGCGACCATCCTCGACGACACCAACGTCGCCAAGGGCAGCGGCGCGGATCGCTTGCTCGCGCAGGATGGCAACCGCCTCACGCTCAAGGTGTTGAGCACCGACCCGTGCTCGCGTGCGGACAAGCCGGCCAGCTGCGGCATGGCTTGCACCGCGATGCCCGATGGCTGCGGCTCGCTGATCTGCAATCCGACCACGAACCTGTGCGAGTCGTACTGCTCGGCCACGCCGACGCCCGGCGCCGTCAGCGACCTGCGCGTGACGCGCTACCCCGATGAGACGCACGCGCATATGTGGGCGAAGCTGTCGTTCCGCTCATCCAACAGCCAGCGGCCCATCGCGGGCTACGACGTGCGGGTCAAGCCTGACGGCGGCGACTGGACCAACGCGTACACCCACGACGCGGTGCAGATCCTGCGCGAGGTCGCGCTCGACGTGTGCAACGACCCGGCGAACCCGGCGCTCAACCGCTGCCTGACCATGCAGCCGGGCACGCAGATCGACGTCGACATCGCGGGCCTCAAGCAGACCACCAAGTACTCGATCTCCGTGACGCCGCGCGACGCGATGTGCAGCGAGATCGGGCCGACGATGATGGCGTCGTTCGCGACGCCCGAGCGCACGTTCTCGACGGTGTCGCCGTGCTTCATCGCCACCGCCGCCTACGGCTCGCCGCTGGCGAGCGAGGTCGGCGTGCTGCGGCGCTGGCGCGACCGCTACTTGGCCAGCCATGCCCCGGGGCGCGCGCTGATCGCGGCGTATTACCGGGTAGGCCCCGTGATGGCGGACGTGGTACGCCCGCGTCCGTGGATGCGATCGATCGCGCGCGGGATGATCTGGCCGCTGGTCGAGCTGGCGCGTTGGCTCGACCCGTGATGCGAGTCTGTGCTTGCATCGCACTGTGCGCGCTGGTTGGCTGTGCGCACGTGAAGCCCCACGAGCGCGAGCTGCTGTCACGGCCGAGCATGGATCCGGCCACGGAGTCCGGCGAGACGGCGTTCCAGGCCCACTTGCGCGAGTCGCGTGAAGGCGCCACGTCCAGCGCGGGCGCTGGCGGCGGTGGCTGCGGCTGCAACTGACGGCCCAGACTGTCGGCAAGGACGAAAGGTCGCCGCTCCTCGTGTTCGCTTCGTTTCGCTTACGCTCCGCCGCGCTGCTCTTCGTGGTCTATGCGCTGTGTGCCTCGCTCGCGGGCGCGGACGCCGCGTCCGGCACGTACACGGGCCAGCTCAACGCGCGCGGCAACTACTATTGGGAGCGCTCCACGCGCGTGGTCGCACCAAGCGTCAACGCGAGCTTGTCGACGCCGATCGGCGTGCGCGTCGACGGCACCTATCTGATCGACGCGATCAGCAGCGCGAGCGTCGCCACCGGCACCATCTCCGACCGCGTGTTCACGGAGAAGCGCCACGACGTGTCGGTGGGGCTCGGCTACGAGATCGACTTCGGCAACACGCAGCTCGATCTGTACGGCACGGGGCGCGTCAGCCGGGAGCCCGACTACAAGAGCAACCGTGGTGGCTTCGCGGCCGCGCTGAGCCTCGATCAGCGCAACACCGTGCTGCACTTCACCGGCTACTTCAGCCACGACGACGTCTATCGCGTGGTGCGCATGGTGCCGGCCGATTCACCCGGGAGGTTGGTCGCCGCGCGCGCGGACTTCGTCGACGACCTGAACGTGCTGTCGCTCGGGTTCGCCTGGGATCAGGTGCTGAGCCGCGCGATCACGCTCACGCTGGGCTACGACATCTCGCTGATGGATGGCTTCCAGGCCAACGCGTACCGCACGGCCAAGTACCTCACCATGGGCGGCGCGCCGGAGCACCATCCGGATCAGCGCACGCGCAACGCGGGCTACCTCTGGTACGCGCACTTCTTCGAGCCGACGCGCAGCGCGATCCGGCTCGGCTATCGCTACTACCGCGACAACTGGGACATCGACGCGCACGCGATCGACACGCGCTTCCACCAGGAGCTCGGGCAGCACTTCGAGGTGCGGCTGCGCTATCGCTACTACACGCAGTCCAAGTCGTACTTCTTCAAGGCGGGCGGCTACGTCGCGCCGGACACCGTCGCGGGTACACCCGGTGACCGCTACATCAGCGACGACCCAAAGATGACCGCGTTCCACGACCACACCGTGGGCCTGAAGATGCGGCTCTCGCTCGACTTCCTGAGCTTCACCAAGTTCGATTTCCTCGACACCGCGGTGCTCGACTGGGGCGTCGAGTACATGCGCATCACCAACCGCTACGGTCCGTACGCGGTGGTGGCGCAGGGCGGCCTGGGCTGGAGCTTTTAGGCCCTAGCGGGCTTCGGGCCAGTCGCCGGGCGGCTCGCAGCGCACGTCGATGCGCGCGCCCGTGAAGGGATGCGCGAACGCCAGGTGCGAGGCGTGCAGGTAGTGGCGGGCTCCGAAGGCGCCGCCGTACAGCGCGTCGCCGACGATGGGTGCGCCGATGGCCGCGAGGTGCGCGCGGACCTGATGCCGGTAGGCGCGGCTCGCGCGGACCTGCAGCACGTACAGCTCACCGTGGTCGCGACAGGCCTCGATCTCGGTGAGCGCGGGCCGACCGAGCGGGTTCACCTCGACGCGCGCACGGTGGCGCGGACTCGGCGCGAGCGAGAGCTCGATCAGCTGCGGGCGTACCGGTTCCGCGACCAGCGCGAGGTAGCGCTTCTCGATCGCGCCGGCCTCCAGCGCCGAGCGCAGCGCCGCGAACGACTCGGGCGAGCGCGCGGCCAGCAACAGACCGCTGGTGTCGTTGTCGAGCCTGTTCACCAAGCCCGGCTGACGGTCGTCGTAGCCAGTCCCTCCCATCTCGGGGTAGCGCGCGAGCAGGCCGTTGGCCGCGCAGCCGATCTCGCCGGGGCGCAGCGGGTGGCTGGGCATGCCGGCGGGCTTGTCGATGATGACCAGCGCGTCGTCCTCGTGGCGCACGTCGAGCGGGAGCTCGTCCGGCAGCGCGCGCGAGTCGCGTAGCTCCGCACCGAGCTCCACGCGGTCGCCCTTGGCACAGAGCTCGCCTTTTCCGGCACGGCGGCCGTTACGGCGGACTTCCCCGGCCTCGAACAGCCGCTTGACCTGGGCACGTGAGAGGGTGAGCCGATTGCAGAGCACGCGATCGAGGCGTGTACCGACTTCTTGTTCGTGAATCTCGAGCTGCTGCACTCCGCACTCTTCTCCCGCATTGCTGGGCGCGCCTCGACCTTTACACTGTCTGACCACCGTGGCGAGCCAACGCGATTACTACGAGCTCCTCGGCATCTCACAGAGTGCGGCCGAGGACGAGATCAAGCGCGCTTATCGTAGGCTCGCCATCGAGCTCCATCCGGACCGCAACCCGGACGATCCGCGCTCGGAGGAGCGGTTCAAGCAGGCCAGCCAGGCCTACTCCGTGCTCATCGACCCGGAAAAGCGGCGCCGCTACGACCGCATGGGGCACAGCGCCTTCTCCGGCGAGGGCGGCGCGGCGGGCTTCGAGCCGGTCGACTTGGACGCCTTCGGCGAGATGATCGGCGGCCTGTTCGGCGACATCTTCCGCAATCGCAAGGGCCGCAAGGCCAAAGACCTCCGCTACGACCTCACCGTGCGCTTCGAGGAAGCCGCGCTCGGCTGCGAGAAGGTGGTCGAGCTGACGCGAAACGTGACCTGCACGCAGTGCACCGGCTCCGGCTCGCAGGCGGGCTACACGCCGGCGGTGTGCCCGGTCTGCCGCGGCAAGGGCGAGGTGCGCTTTCAGCGCGGCCTGCTGCCTGCGACGCGCGTGTGCAACACCTGCCACGGTACCGGAAAGCAGATCACGCATCCGTGCCCGGGCTGCAAAGGCGAGGGCGTCGCGCCCAAGCACGAGCGGCTGACGGTGACGCTGCCCGCGGGCGTCGAGGACAACAGCGTGCGCAGCGTACGTGGCGCGGGCGAGCACACCGCCACCGGCGAGGGCGACCTGCATGTCTACGTGCATGTCGAGCCGCACTCGCTGTTCACGCGGCAGGGCGCGGACATCCTTTGTACGGTGCCGATCAGCTACCCGCAGGCGGTGCTCGGCGACTCGCTCGACGTGCCGACGCTGGAGGGCATCGTGAAGATGCGCCTGCCGCCGGGCACCGAGAGCGGCAAGGTCTTCCGGCTGCGCGGCAAGGGCATCACCGCGTTCGGCGGCGTGGGCAAGGGTGATCAGCTGGTCACGGTGGTGGTCGAGATCCCCAAGGAAGTCAGCAAGCGCGCCAGCGAGCTGCTCGAGGAGCTGGGCAAGGAAGTGGGCGAGGGCTCGATGAGCGAACGCCGGCGCGTCCTCGACAAGCTGCGCGCGCTGCTGCCGTGACGCGCGACGCCGGGCGCGTGTGCGGCCTGTCCGGGCTGACGGTGCATGCGCAGCTGCCCGGTGCACGTCGCGGCGACTGGGTGCGTATAGATCGGGAACGCGAGCCGCTCGACGCCGAGGTGATCGGCTTCGACGATCAGCGCGTGACGCTGATGCCGCTGGGCGATGCGCATGGCGTGGGGCTGGGCGATCCGGTCGTGTACATGGGCGACGCGCTGCGCGTGCAGTGCGGGGATGGCTTGCTGGGGCGTGTGGTCGACGGCATGGGGCGGCCAATCGATGGTGGGCCTGCGTTGGTCGGCCAAGCCTGGGCCGTGCAGCGAAGGCCGCCGGCGGCGCTGGATCGACCGCGTATCTCGCGCGTGCTGACCACGGGCGTGCGCGCGATCGACGCGCTGTGCACGGTGGGGGAGGGACAGCGCGTGGGTCTGTTCGCGCCCGCTGGCGCCGGCAAGACGAGCTTGCTGGCGCAGCTTGCCTCGGAGGCGAGCGCGGACGTGATCGTGACCTGCCTGGTGGGCGAGCGCGGCCGCGAGCTGAACGAGTTCATCGACGACGCGCTCGGTCGCGACGCACGCTCGCGCAGCGTGGTGGTCAGCGCCACCAGCGATGCGTCTCCGCTCGAGCGCGTGAAGAGCGCGCACGTGGCGACAACCTTCGCCGAGTACTTTCGTGCGCAGGGCAAGAGCGTGTTGCTGCTGGTCGACAGCCTGACGCGGCTGGTGCGTGCGGCGCGCGAGGTCGGCCTGGCGGCGGGAGAACCGCCCGCACGGCGCGGCTATCCAGCCTCGGCATTCACGTCGCTGGCACCGCTGTTGGAGCGCGCGGGCCTGAGCAGAGAGGGCTCGATCACCGCGTTTTATAC
>JBEVNG010000028.1:0-9874 GCA_040508235.1 Polyangiales bacterium
GGCACGATCTCGATCCGATCGAGGCCGAGCCGCGGCAACGCACGCCAGTAGATCGAGCCCGCGAATGGATCGTTGGCCGGTACGCCGTCGACCAACACCAGCGTGCGCGACACGCCCGAGGGACCGACGCCGCGCAAGTTGAGGCCCTGCGACGATGGGTCCGCCGTCAGGCTCGTGCTGCGGCGGAATGTCATCACCGAGGGCACGCTGCGCAGCGCGGCGTCGGTGGTGAGGGCGGGATTGGCGTCCAGCTCCTCGCGGCGCAGCACGGTGACTGTGGCAGGCACGCTCGCGAGGGGGCGGGGCAGACGTGTCGCCGTGGCAACGGCGCCATACTCCGTGACCGGTTCGGATGGCGCGATCGCGCTAGGTTGCGCGCGCGCCAAGGTACTGAAACTCCAGCAAGCTCCCACGAACACAAGGCGCATCCAGGACTTCATCGCGCGCGAGCATAGCCCCACACGGTCAGCGTGCCGCTACCTGGCATCGCGATTGCTCTTGTCACAGTCAGCGACAGGAGAAACACGGATGGAAACCATGCAAAGCCAGCGACCGCTCGCCGCCATCACCGGCGCCTGCAGTGCGATCGGCTACGAGCTCGCGCGCCAGTTCGCGCAGCATGGCTACGACTTGATCGCCGTGTCCGAGGATGATGGCATCGAGCGGCTCGCCGGCGAGTTGGCCGAGCACGGCTGTCAGCTCAAGGCGCTGCAGCTCGACATGGCGACGCTGGAGGGACAGCGCGCGTTCGTGCGCGCGGTGCAGTGGGAGGCGGAGTACCGTCCGCTCGATGCGCTCGCGATCCACGCGAGCGTCGGCGTGTGCGGGGAGTTCGCGCGCGAGACGCCGCTGGACGAGGAGCTGAGCTTGCTGGAGCTCGATGTGCTGGGCAGCGTTCGCCTCACCAAGGCGCTGCTGCCGCACATGATCAAGCAGCGCCACGGGCGGGTGTTGTTGTCGTCGTCGAAGGCCGCGCTGCACGCGTGTCCGTACGAGGCGGTGTACGCGGCCTCCAAGGCGTTCATGCTCTCGTTCGCGGGCTCGCTGCGCGCGGAGCTCAAGGACACCGGCGTCAGCGTGACCGCGCTGCTGGCGGGAGATGGGGACGCTGCACTGACGGCGCGCACCGGCTTCCGTGCATTGATGGCTGGCGAGGAGCGCGCGAGCGCGAGCGTGTTCATGGGTTACGAGCGCATGCCGCTGGCGACCGCCGTTTGAACTGGGCGCATTTCGTTTCGGCCTCGTAAATAGGCGCGCACGCGCTTTCCACGGCGCTGACAGCGCGCATCGGCCGCGCCAAGCTGCCTCGGGCAAGCATGGATGCGCAGAGCCCTCACGCTGTCGGGACCCTCGCGGCGCCTGTCCCCGCCGAGTTGATGCGGCGGCTCCAGCAGCGCTCCGACGCGCAGGGGCTGCGACGACTCGCGGGACACTTCGTGGTCATGATCGCCACTGGGGTGCTGTACGGCCAGAGCTTGCATGGTCCGCTCTGGCTGGCGCTGCTGGCGGCGACCGCGTACGGCTTTACATTCGTGACCATGTTCGCGGCGATGCACGAGTGTGTGCACCGCACGGCGTTCCGCAGCGTGTGGTTGAACGAGCTGGTCGGCTGGGTCGCCGGCTTGCTGTCGTTCTACAACGCGACGTTCTATCGCTACTACCATACCTGGCATCACCGCTTCACGAACCAGCCCGGGCAAGACCCGGAGCTCGATGACGGCAAGCCCAGGGACGTGCCCGGCTACCTGATCGAGATGAGCGGCGTGACCTGGTGGATCGGCAAGCTCCGCACGCACTTTCGCATCGCGCTGGGGCACACCGACTACCCGTTTCTGAACGCCAAGACCGCGCGCGAGGTAGCGCGCTCGGTGCGCCTGCAGCTGGCGACGTACGGCACGGCGGTCGCGCTGTCGTGGTGGCTCGGGCAGCCTTATTTTCTGCTCTTCTGGGTGATTCCGATGGTGCTCGCGCAGCCGCTGCTGCGCGCGATCCTGCTCGCTGAGCACACTGGCTGCGCGGAGCTCGACGCGCCGCTCGCGAACACGCGCACCACGTACACCACGTTGCCGGTGCGCTTCTTGATGTGGGAGATGCCCTACCACGCGGAGCACCATCGCTACCCGGCGATCCCGTTCTTCGCGCTGGCGGAGGCGCATCGCAGCATGGGGCCGCTGCTGGTGCACGTGGAGCGCGAAGGCTACCTGGGCATGCACCGCAAGTTCCTCCACGCGCTGAAGCGAGCGGCATGACGGCGAGCGTCTTCGCGCTCGGTCGCTTCAAGCTCCACCACGGTGGCGAGCTGGCTGACGCCAAGCTCGTGTACAGCACGCACGGCACGCTGAATGACGCGCGCTCGAACGTGATCTTGTATCCGACCTCGTACGGCGCCCAGCACACGGATATCGAGTGGCTAGTCGGTCCGATCCTCGACCCCTCGCGCTTCTTCATCGTGATCCCGAACATGCTCGGCAATGGGCTGTCGACGTCGCCGAGCCACTTGCCGGAGGGCACTCCGTTCGAGGTCGACCACATCGACAACGTCGTTGCGCAGGAGCGGCTGCTGCGCTCGCTCGGGGTCGAGACGATCGCGCTCGCGTATGGCTGGTCGATGGGCGCGCAGCAGGCGCTGCACTGGGCGGTGATGCACCCGGAGCGCGTGCGTCGCGTGGCCGCGCTGTGTGGCACCGCCCGGACGCGCGAGCACAACATCGTGTTCCTGAGCAGCCTGGAGTCCGCGCTGCATGCGGACCCGTGCTGGGACGGCGTGCGCTTCACGGACGTGCCGTCGCGTGGCCTGCGCGCGTTCGCGCGCATCTACGCGAGCTGGGCCGCGTCGCAGGCGTTCTACCGGCACCAGCTCTACAAGCCGCTCGGCTTCACGGACCTCGAAGACTACCTCGTGCGCGCGTGGGAGCCCGTGTACCGCAGGCGTCATCCGCTCGACCTGCTGGCGATGCTGCGCACCTGGATGCGCAACGACGTCGCACGGGGCCAGCCGCTGTCGCAGGCGCTGGGCCGCATCCGCGCGCGCACGCTGATCATGCCGAGCCAGACGGACCTGTACTTCACGCCCGAAGACTGCGCGGACGACGCGGCGCTGATCCCGGGTGCGCGCTACCGCGAGATCCCTTCGATCTGGGGCCATCGCGCCGGCAACCCGTCTCAGAACCCGAGCGATGCGCGCTTCATTCGCGCGGCGATCGAGCAGCTGCTGGAGGAGCCATGAAGAGCCTGTCGGAGTTCGCGCGGCAGCGAGGCGTACGCTACTTCCTGGTGTCGTTCACGGACCTGCGCGGCACGCAGCGCGCGAAGCTGGTGCCGGCGCAGGCGATCGACAAGATCGCGGCGGAGGGCGCGGGCTTCGCCGGCTTTGCGACCTGGCTCGACATGACCCCCGCCGACCCGGACATGCTGGCCATGGCGCTGCCCGAGACGGCGATCCAGCTGCCGTGGAAGCCGGAGGTGGCGTGGGTGGTCGGGGAGCTGGTGATGGCCGGCAAGCCGGTGGAGCAGGCGCCGAGGCGTGTGCTCGCGCGGCAGATCCAGCGCGCCTCCGAGCGCGGCTACACGCTGAAGAGCGGAGTCGAGTGCGAGTTCTTCCTGCTGACGCCCGACGGCGGCGCGCTCGGGGATGCGGCCGACAGCCAGAGCAAGCCTTGCTACGACCAGCAGGCGCTGATGCGCCGCTACGACACCATCTCGGCGCTCTGCGACGCGATGCTGGAGCTCGGCTGGGAGCCGTACCAAAACGATCACGAGGACGCGAACGGGCAGTTCGAGATGAACTGGACCTACGCCGACGCGCTGACCACGGCCGATCGACACGCGTTCTTCAAGTACATGGCCAAGACGATCGCGGAGCAGCACGGCCTGCGCGCGACGTTCATGCCCAAGCCGTTTCGTGCGCTGTCCGGCAACGGTTGCCACACGCACGCCTCGCTGTGGGCGAACGACAAGAACGTGTTCAGCGAGCGCGGTGGAGAGCTGGGGCTCTCGCGCGTGGCGTATCAGTTCCTGGGCGGCTTGCTGGCCAACGCGCCCGCGCTGTGCGCGATCACGAACCCGACCGTCAACTCGTACAAGCGAATCCACGCCTCGGTCACACACTCGGGGGCCACCTGGTCGCCCAACACGATCAGCTACACGGGCAACAACCGCACGCACATGATCCGCATCCCGGACGGGGATCGCTTCGAGCTGCGGCTCGCGGATGGCGCGACGAATCCGTACTTGCTGCAGGCGGCGGTGTTGGCGGCCGGCATGGAGGGCATCGCGCAGCAGCGCGACCCGGGACCACGCCGCGACAACAACATGTACACCGAGCCGCTGCCGGCGGGAGAGGTCGGGCTGCTGCCGACCAACCTGCTCGACGCGATCCGCGCGCTGCGCTCGAGCGAGGCGCTCCGTGCGGCGCTGGGGCCGGCGTTCGTGGATGCCTATTGCAAGCTGAAGGAAGCGGAATGGCACGAGCACCAGGCGCAGATCTCCGCCTGGGAGCGCGAGGTCACGCTCGACTGTTGAAGCGCGCGAGATCGTCCGGCGTGTCGAGGTCGACGGCGCCCTCGGGCCAGTCGATGGCGATCACGTCGGGCTCGCTGCGCAGGACCGGTGCGGCGCCGCGGTCGCCCTCGATGGCTAGCAGGCGCTCGAAGTGCCTCGGGGCGAGCAGCGCGGGCACCCCGAGCGTGCCGTTGTAGCGTGATGCGACGGAAGCTTTGGCATGCGTGAACTCCGCCACGAGCCGCTCCAGGTGGGCGCGGTCGAGCAGCGCCTGATCACACGTGCACAGCAGCAGGCCGTCCGCGTCGAGGCGCCGGGCCCAGTGCACGGCGGTGTGCAGCGACGTGGCCATGCCCTCTGCCCAGCGCGGGTTGTGCAGCACCTGCGTGCCTTCGATCGCGCTGGCGATCTCCTGCGCGTGCGCGCCGAGCACCACCGCGACGTCCGGCAAGAACGCCGTCGCCTCCAGCACGTGTGCCAGCAACGGGCGTCCGTCCAGCTCCAGCAGCTGCTTGGGACGGCCCATGCGCGTGGAGCCTCCGGCGGCGAGCACGGCGCAGGCGACCTTCACGCGCTCGCTCGTCGCGTGGGCATGCTTAGCTTGTGCGCGCTGACCGTGGCCTGTACCTGCGCGACGATCGCGAGGGCGATCTCCTGCGGGCTCTCCGCGCCGATGGGCAGTCCGATCGGCGAGTGCAGGCGCTGCATGGTCTGCTGCGAGATGCCGCGCTCGCTCAGGTCCTCCCGGAGTCGCTCGGCGCGCTTGCGAGCTCCGAGCAGGCCGACGTACGGGACACGCGTGCGCAGCAGCGCCTCCAGCGCGAGCAGGTCGCGCTCGTAGTGGTGCGCCATCACCACGGCCGCCGGCCGCGCGCACTGCGCGAGCGCGTCGATCGCCTGCGTGAGCGGGCCGATCAGGTGGCGGTCCGCGCTCCGGAAGCGCTCGCGGCTCGACAGCTGCGCGTGCGGCTCGCACACGGTCACGCTCCAGCCGGTGGCCTTGGCCAGCGTCACCACCGGCAACGCGTCGTGCGCCCCACCGAACACGAACAGGTGCAGCGGCGGCGCGATGTGCTCGACCAGCAGCGCGACGCCCTCGACGTGATGCACACCCGGTGACGACGGCAGCGCAAACGACGCCGGGAAGCTCGTGTGCACCTCGCCGTTCGCGAGCTCCGCATGGTGTGCGCCGACCTGGATGTCGTCGCGCGCGCTGCGAAAGCAGGTGATGAACAGGCCGTGCGTCTCGTCGCGCAGGCAGCGTGCCGCGAAGTTGAGCGGGTCGGTGAGGTCGTCGGGCGAGGTGGAGGCGCGCTCGACCAGCACGTCGATCACGCCATCGCAGCCGGAGCCAGCGCGCTCGTCGCTGGCGGCGTCGTACGTGCTGAGGTGCGCGCGCCCGTCGCGCGTGCGGTACGGCCCCTTGGCGAGCACGTCGCGCTCCAGACAGCCACCGCTGACCGAGCCCGCGAGCCACTGCTGCGCGCTGAACACCATGCGCGCGCCGGGCCTGCGGTACGACGAGCCATGCACGTCGACCACGGTGGCGATCAGGCACGTCTCGCCGCGTGCGCGCAGCGCGGAGGCGGCCTCGACACATGCCCGCAGCTCGCTCATGCGCGCTTCTTGCCGGGCGTGGGCAGCTTGAACGGCAGGCGGCGTACCCGCTGGCCGGTGAGCTGGAACATCGCGTTCGCGACCGCGGGCGCGACCGTGGGAACACCGGGCTCGCCGACGCCCGTGGGCGGCTGCTGGCTCGGCACGATGTGCACGTCGATGCTGGGCATGTCCTCGATGCGCAGCTGACGGTAGTCGTGGAAGTTGCTCTGCTTGACCTGGCCCGCCTCGATGCTGATCTCGTTGTAGAGCGCGGCCGAGAGTCCAAAGCCGGAGCCGCCCTCCATCTGCGCGCGTACGACGTCCGGGTTGATGGCGATGCCGCAGTCGACCGCGACCGTGAGCCGCTCGACCCGGGGTGTGCCGTCTGGCTTGAGGCTCACCTCCGCGACGTGCGCGACCACCGAGCTGAACGACTCGTGCACCGCGACGCCGCGCGCCTTGCCGGCGGGCAACGGCGTGCCCCAGCCGGCTTTCTCCGCGGCTAGCTTGAGCACCGCGATGTGGCGGGGCTTGTCCTTGAGGTACGTCAGCCGGTACGCGACGGGATCCTGGCCGGCCGCAGTGGCGAGCTCGTCGAGCAGCGTCTCCATCACGAACGCGGTGTGCGTGTGGCCGACGGAGCGCCACCAGAGCGGGCGGATCGGCAGCTCGGGCGAGTGCAGCTGCACGGTCACGTTGGGCACGTCGTAGGCCATCGGCCACACGCCCTCGACCGAGGTGCGATCGACGCCGTTCTTCACCGAGTTCGCGCTGAACGGGCCGCCGCTTTGGATGGACTGTCCCGCGATCGCGTGTTGCCAGCCGCTGATCTCGCCGTGCGAGTCGAGGCCGACCTTCACCGTATGCACGTACATCGGTCGGTACAGGCCCATGCGCAGGTCGTCCTCGCGCGTGCGCTGCACGCGGACGGGCGCGTTCACCTGCTTGGCGACGTGCACCGCCTCCACCACCATGTCGGCCCACGGGTTGGCGCGCCGTCCGAAGCTGCCGCCGGAGATCAGCGTGTGCAGCTCGACCTTGTCCAGCGGCAGCCCGGCGGCCTCGGCTGCCAGCTTGTGATCGATCGTCTGCAGCTGATGGCCGGCCCAGGTCTCCAGCTTGCCGTCGTGCAGCCACGCCACGCAGTTGGTGGGCTCCATGGGGGCGTGCGCGAGGAACGGAAACTGGTAGCTCGCCTCGATGACCTTGTGGGCGCGCGCGAGAGCCGGCCGGGTCTCGTCGCTGTGCGTGACGGGTGTGCCGGGCTTCTTGGTGGCGGCGAGGTAGCTGGCGTAGAGCGCGTCGCTGGAGAGCAGCTTGTCCTTGGTCGTGTCCCACTCCGTGACCAGCGCCTTGCGGCCCTGCAGCGCGGCCCACATGCCCTTGGCGACGACCGCCACACCCTCGGGGATGCGCACCACGTCGACCACGCCAGCGACCTCGCGCGCGGCCTTGTCGTCGACACTCTTCAGCGTCGCGGAGAACGTGGGCGGCCGCGCGACGACGGCCGTCAGCAAGCCCGGCAGCTTGACGTCCATGGTGTAGACCGCGGCGCCGCTGGACTTGGCGACCGAGTCGACGCGCGGGGCTTGCTTGCCGATCAGCTTGAACTGCGCCGGATCCTTGAGCGGCGGATCCTTGGGCAGCGCCTGCTTGGACGCCAGCGTGGCGAGCTGGCCGTAGCTGGCGCGCTTGCCCGAGGCGTGGCTCACGAAGCCCTGGCTCGCGCTCAGCTCCTTCACCGGCAAGCCCCACTGCGCGGAGGCCGCCTGCAGCAACATCACGCGCGCGGCGGCGCCGGCCTTGCGCATCTGGGTCCAGGAATTCTTGATCGCGCTCGAGCCACCGGTGCCCTGCACGGGACCCCAGCCCGTGTTGTTGTAGAGCTCGGCATTGGCCGGCGCGTACTCGACGCGCACCTTGCTCCAGTCGGCATCGAGCTCTTCCGCCGCGAGCGTGGCGATGCCGGTCGCGGTGCCCTGGCCCATCTCGTGGTGCTTGACGATCACCGTCACGAGATCGTCCGGCGTGATGCGCACGAACGCATTGGGCGCGAAGCCGGTGCTGGCCTGCGCTCTGCCGAGCGGGAGCTGCAGCCCGAGCAACAGGCCGCTGGCGCTGGCGAGCTTCACGAAGTCGCGACGCGAGAAGGTGTCGGAGCTGGCGACCATGTCAGCCTCCCGTGTTGCGCGCGGCTTCGTGCACGGCGGCGCGGATGCGGTGGTAGGTGGCGCAGCGACAGAGGTTGCCGGTCAACGCGTGATCGATGTCGGTGTCGGTCGGCTTGGGCTTCTTCTCCAGCAGCGCGACCGCGGTCATGATCTGGCCGGACTGGCAGAAGCCACACTGCACCACGTCGAGCTTGACCCACGCTCCCTGCACGGCCTTGGCCGTACGCGAGGCGAGCCCTTCGATGGTGGTGACGCGCTTGCCGAGCGCGGCCTTGAGAGGCGTGCTGCATGCGCGTCGCGGCTCGCCGTCGAGGTGCACCGTGCAGGCGCCACACTGCGCAACACCGCAGCCGTACTTGGTGCCGGTGAGGCCGAGATCGTCGCGCAGGACCCACAGCAACGGCGTCTCGCCGTCGGCGCCGACCTCGTAGCGCTTGCCATTCACGTCGAGTGTGGGCATCACGACCTCCGGTGCTTGGCCACGTTACCGCGCCCTGGGCTCGGCGACCAACGCGCGTGCGTACGTTTTTCAGATGCACACGTGCGCCTCATACACCAGTCTGCAAGAGGGTAAGGTAGGCACGCGAACCGTTCGCAGGAGAGGGCGCGGACATGAGAGCTCGAGAGTCACGCCTGCGCTGGTGGATCGCTCCGATCACGTTCGCGTTCGGCTCGCTCGTGTTGGACGCAAGCATCGTGGCCACGGACTACGTGGCAAAAGGTCGCATCGCGTCCGCGGCGCCACGCACCGTCACCTTGCGTGGGCCCGCGAGCTTCGCCTCGATCAGCAACGAGAGTGCACGCTCGCGCGCGCTGTTCGCGGAGGCGGGCAAGGTCTTGCTGCACGAGCGCTGTGTGAACTGCCATCCCGCCGGCGAGCAGCCGCTGCAGGGCAAGGGCGAGCCGCATCAGCCGGGCGTGGTGCGCGGCGAGGACGGCTTCGGCGCGGTCGCGCTGCGCTGCAACACCTGCCATCAAGCCGAGAATTACGAGGCCTCGGGCGTGCCGGGGCATCCGAAGTGGCACGTCGCGCCGCGCGAGATGGCGTGGGAAGGCAAGTCGCTCGGTGCGATCTGCGAGCAGATCAAGGATCCCGCGCGCAACGGCGGCATGGACCTGAGCAAGCTGCACGAGCACGTCACGCACGACACGCTGGTCGGCTGGGCGTGGAACCCGGGCAAGGATCGCGAGCCTGCACCCGGCACGCAGGCTCGTCTCGGGGAGCTGTTTCAGGCCTGGATCGACACCGGCGCCGTCTGCCCGTCGCCTTAGGGTTGGGCGCGGAATTCCAGGATCGCGCCGCGATGGGCGAGCGCGTTGGTGGGGCTGCCGTCGAGCGCGCGCGTGTCGCCGCCTGGATCGGTGGCGATGTAGAACGTGCGCCCGTCGGCGGAGACGGCGAGGTCGCGGTAACGATTGACGGTGCGGAACAGCAGCTCGTCGCGGTCCGCGTCCACGCGATGCACCGCGCCATCCTTCAGGCTCGTGAGCAGGAACGAGCCGGTCCAGCCGGGGATGGCCGTGCTGGTGTAGATCGCGAGCGACGAGGGCGCGACCGTTGGCCAGCAGTTGTACGCGGTCGAGGCGCACGGCGCGCTGGAGAC
>JBEVNG010000029.1:0-24369 GCA_040508235.1 Polyangiales bacterium
TGCGCAGGCGGAAGCCGCCCTCGCTGAAGTGGGGCTCGCCGAGCGCAGCGATGCCTGGCCCGTCACGCTCTCGGGCGGCGAGGCCCAACGCGTCGCGCTCGCCCGTGCGCTGGTGCGCGAGCCGGAGCTGCTCTTGCTCGACGAGCCGTTCGCCGCGCTCGATGCACTCACCCGCATCAAGATGCACGCGCTCGTGCGCGCGCTGGTGGAGCGACACCGCCCCGCCGTGCTGCTCGTCACCCACGATGTCGACGAAGCGATCGTGCTCGCCGATCGCGTGGTGGTCATGCGAGAGGGCCGCATCGCCGCCGAGCACCACATCGACACCGACGGCGACCGCCACTCCCCGGAGTTCGCCGCCCTGCGCACCACCTTGTTACGCGAGCTGGGCGTCGAGGTGCACTGAGTGCTAGACGTCCACGTATGTTCGTGGACGCGTCGACGGCACGGAAGCTGGAGTACGCGGAGGCGGAGGTGCAGTACGCCACCGTCGCGCCGTTGGTCGGCAGTGAGCGTGCGCCCGAGGCCTTCGCGCGGAGGCTGGGCCAAGGCGTGGCCACGTTCGTGCGCGCCGGCTCGCCATTCAACAAGGTCATCGGCGGGGGACTCACGGGTCCGCTCGACGAGGCCGCTCTCGTGGACCTGGAGCGCAGCTCCCCCGAGCCGCTGCGCTTCGAGCTCTGCACGCTCGCTGCACCGGAGACCTTCGCGCAGCTCTCCGCACGGGGCTACCAGCTCGTCGGCTTCGAGAACGTGCTCGCCCAAGCCCTCGACAGCGCGTCACCGCCCCCTGGCGACATCCGCATCGAGCCCGTTCACGAGGGCACCCTCGCCGCCTTCCGTCGCGTGCTCGTCGAAGCCTTCGCGCACGCGGACGGCACGGGCGTCGTGGTCGATCAGTTCACGCGCACCATCCTCGAGCAGGTCTTCGACGACTCCCTCGCTGCGCGTGAGCACCGGCGCTACCTCGCCTACCGCGACGACACGATCGCAGGCGGCGCGAGCATGCGCGTTCACGACGGCGTCGCCGTGCTGACGGGCTCCGCGACACTGCCCGAACACCGCCGTCATGGCGTACAAGCCGCGCTGCTCACCCGCCGCCTCCAGGACGCCCGCACCCAGGGTGCGCAGCTGGCGATGATCACCACCGCCCCCGGCTCGCAGTCGCAGGCGAACGTGACGAAGGCAGGCTTCTCCCTGGCCTACGCCCGCGCCGTGCTGGTGCGGAACGGGTAGGCGTTCAGCCCAGACCGTGCTGCGCGAGCCACTTGGGGTCGGGCGCGATGCGCTGCACGAGATCGAGGATCGGGCCACCGGGTACGCGCAGCAGCACGTGACGCTGGCCCCACGGTTCGTCGCGGAGCGGCTGCACGACCTCGGCGCCCGCGGCGACTGCGCGCTTCTCCGCGAGGGCGACGTCCGGCGTGAGGTACGCGAGCACGAAGCCGGCAGCGCCGCGTGGCAGCTCGCGCGCGCTCTCGTGCTGCTCGCTCCAGAGGTCGAGCGTGCTGCCGAGCGCGGGATGGCGGAGGCTGACGAACCAGCCGATGTCGACGGTCACTTCGTAGCTGAAGGTGTCGACGAAGAACGCGCGCAGACGCGCGACGTCGGAGGTGAGGAGCACCGTGGTTTGCTGTTCGAGCACGAGCGTGGTCATCACCCGAGTCTACGGGTGACTCGATCTGGCGCTACGTCGAGCACCCCAACCAGCGAGTGCTAGCCCTTCACCGCCGACGTCCCGTGCAGCGCCAGGCGCGCGAGCAGGCGCAGCGAGCCGCCCTCGCTCTCGGCTTGCGTAGCGGCGGCCTCGATCGCCTGCAGACCGCTGTCGTACGCGGCGTCCGAGAGATCAGCGAGCTGCGAGGTCGCGTGCTTGGACACCACGCCCAGCGACAGCGCCTCGCGGGCTTCCACCGCCTGGTCGAAGCGATGCGCGACGACGGTCCGCACGTCTCGCAGGCCCGCGTCCTCCAGCCAGCGCTCCAGCTGCGCGGAGCTCGCGTACCGCTCCAGGTCTCGCTTGAGCGTGCCCGCGAAGTAGTCGTAGACGTACCACTCGGTGTCGGTGGCGCGCGGCTGCAGCCCGATCGTCAGTAGCTCGCCGCCGGGGCGCAGCACGCGCGCGGCTTCGCGCAGCGACTGCGCAGGCTGGGGGAAGTGGTGCAGCGCATTCACGATCACCACGCCATCGACGCTGCCGCTCGCGAAGGGCAGCGAGCACGCGTCTCCGCGCACGACGCGCGCCCCCACCCGCTCGCGCGCTGAAGCGAGCATGCCTGCGGAGAGATCGAGCCCGAGCGCCACCGCACCGAGCCGCGCCAGCCACTGCCCCGTTCCGCAGCCCAGCTCCAACACACGCTGCTTGCCGACCACGTACGCATCGAGCGCCTCCTCGATGCCGCCATACTCGTGCAGCGCGTAGCGGCGGTCGTAGTGCGGGGCGATCGCGTCGTAGTCGGTGGGCATGACCCCTCTCAGAGGTTGTAGCGCAGGGAGACCAGGAACGTGCGCGGGTCGGGGAAGTTGAAGTAGCGCACGCCGGTGTTGGGCGTGAACGTGCTGGTGACCGCGCGCTGGCTGTCGAGCAGGTTGCGGGAGCTGAGCGTCACGACGGTGTGCTCGTCGGGGCTGGTCCAGCTCACGTTGCCGTTCCAGAACGCCTGGGCCTGGTTGAGGTCCTCGGGGCGGTTGAGTGCGTTGGAGTAGAACTCGCTCGCCCACTGCACGTCGGTGGTGAGGCGCACGAAGCCCGGCACCGGCAGCGGGATGTCGTAGCTGCCGCCGGCGGTGAAGTTCCACTTCGGCGCGTTGATCAGCCGGTTGCCATCCGCGTTGACGCCGACACCGAACGCGTTCCGATAGCGGTCGTAGTTCGCGTCGAGGTAGCCGCCCGCGAAGTTCAGCCCGAGGCCACCCGGCAAGCGTGCGTCCGCCTCCAGCTCGATGCCCTTGGTGGTAGCGGCGCCGGCGTTGCCGCGGATACTGACGCCCGGATACATCGGGTCGGTGTACGAGGTCTGCAGATCCTTGTAGTCGTTGTAGAACGCCGCCACGTTCGCGCGCAGGTGGTGGCGGAACAGCTCCGTCTTGAGGCCGAGCTCGTAGTTGTTCACGTACTCCGGGTTGAACGGACGCTCGGCGAACTGCAGCTGGGTGGCGCGGTTGTCGAAGCCACCCGACTTGAAGCCGCGCGAGATGCTGACGTAGGTCAGCAGGTCCTTGGTCACCTGCGCGCTGATCGCGCCCTTGGGCGTGAACGCGGTCCAGGTCTCGCTGGCGTCGCCGCGGATCGAGTCGGACACCACCTGTCCCTGCAGGTTGAGGCCCTTGTTGTTGAAGTCGAACTGCTTCCACTCCACCGTCTCGCGCACGCCGCCGGTCAGCGTCAGCCAGCGCGTCGGCTTCACGTGCACCTCGCCGAACACCGCGAAGCTGTGCGTCTTGGTGACGTTGTGTGCGCGCGCGAAGCCGTAGTTGCCGGGGTTGAGCACCGGGTCGGTGTTCATGGCGTTGCGGCGGCTGTAGCCGTCGCGCTGCACGTAGAAGCGCTCGAACAGGTAGAACAGGCCGCTGGTGAAGTCGACGTACTTGTAGTTGCCGTTGAACTGCAGCTCCTGCGTCGTGTACTGGTCGCGGTAGTGGATCAGGTTCTTCTGCACCAGCGCGGCCTGGCCGTCGTTGTCGTACCAGACCGGGTTCAGGTCGAAGCCACCGGTGGCGCTGATCAGCTTGAGCTCCAGCTCGTCGGTGGGCTTGAAGATCGTGCGCAGCGAGCCCGACGCCTGATCGAGGTTCTGGTGCGGCGTCACCTCGGACAGCGAGCGACGCGTGGAGAAGCGCGCGCCGCCCTGATCGAGCGGCACGTAGCTGCGGCTGTCGCTGCGATCGACGATGCCGTTGAAGGTGGCGAGCAGGTCCCACTTGCGGGTCGGCGTGTAGCGCAGCTTGATGCGCGCCGCGTCGACGTTGATGCGGTTGACGTCGCGCGTCTGCGTCGGGTTGTAGGTGAAGCCGTCGCGGCGGTTGTGCAGGAACGAGATGCTCGCGTACAGCTTGTCGGCGATCAGCGCGCCGGACACCGTGGCCGCTGCGCGCACCGCGTTGAAGGTGCCGTAGCTGAGCGAGGCCTTCACGCGCGTGCGTGCGTCGGGCGTGTTCGAGATGATGCGTAGCGCACCGGCGCTGGAGTTACGTCCATAGAGCGTGCCCTGCGGACCACGCAGCACCTCGACGCGCTCGAGGTCGTTGAAGTCGACCATCGACCCCAGCTGGCGCGGCTGATACACGTCGTCGACGTACACCGCCAACACCGGTTCCTGGATCGGATCGCTCTCGCCCACGCCACGCAGCGAGTACGTCTGCGTGGTGTAGCTGATGCTGGCGCGCGCGATGTGCAAGTTGGGCACCTGGCCCGCCAGGTCGCGCACCGAGTTCACGTTGCGATCGAGCAGCGTGTTGGGACCGTAGGCGGAGATCGCGATCGGCGTGTTCTGCAGGTTGGTCTCACGGCGATCCGCGGTCACCACCACGCTCGCGAGCGCGCTGGTGTCCTCGTCCTCCGGCGCGGTGATGCCCGCGTCCGGCGCGACCACCGAGGCGTCCGCCTCCTGCGCCAACGCGGTCCCGGGAACCCCGAGTCCGAGCCAGAGCCCACTCCAGCACGCCCCGACCCACCACTTCCTGACGCCCATGGCTCCCACTTCCTGCCTTGCTTGCAATGACCAGACTCACGTCCTCTCTAGTGGACAACTATTTCCGGTCAAGCGCGATACGTGGCAAAACAGCGCACCGTATACCTACTGTGGCGCACTCGCTTGACGCCAATCGTCTGCTAACCTAGACACAACATCCAGCCGGCGAGAACCGACTGGCCACGAAGGAAGCGCGATGAAACTCGAGTCCGTCTCCGAACGAGCCCGCCCTTCGCTGCACAAGCTGCCGGCGCGCGCGCTGCCCACGCTCTGGGGGGAGTGGGGCAAGCCGCCGCCCGAGCAGCCCACCGTCGAGCTGGAGCGCCTGCATCGCAAGCAGCGCCTGGCCGCGTCGTTCCGGCTGTTCGGCTACTTCGGCTTCGATCACGGCGGAGCCGGGCACATCACGGTGCGCGACCCGGAGTTCCCGGACACGTTCTGGCTCAACCCGGCGGGCGTGCACTTCAGCCACATCCGCGTCTCGGATCTGCTGCGCGTCGATCACGACTCCACGATCCTGGAGCACGGCGAGATCAAGCGCCTCAACCGCGCGGCGTTCGCGATCCACAGCCGACTGCATGCGGCGCGCCCGGACGTGGTGGCCGCCGCGCACTCGCACGGTCTGTACGGCAAGGCCTGGTCCGCGCTCGGTCGCCTGCTCGATCCGCTCACGCAGGACAGCTGCGCGTTCTACGAGGATCACGCGCTGTTCGAGGAGTACTCGGGCGTGGTGCTCGACACCAGCGAGGGCGACAAGATCGCGGCCTCGCTCGGCGACAAGAAGGCCGTCATCCTGCAGAACCATGGCCTGCTCACGGTAGGCCCCACGCTGGAGGCCGCGGTCTGGCGCTACCTCGCCTTCGAGAACGCGTGCCAGGCGCAGCTGCTCGCCGAGGCCGCGGGCAAGCCCAAGCCCATCCCGCACGACGTCGCCAGGCACACCGCGTCGCAGGTGGGTGGAGGTCCGGGTGGCTACTACTCGTTCCAGCCCTACTTCGACCTGATCAGCCGCGAACAGCCGGACCTGTTCGATTGAGACGCCCCGTGTCGCTCGTACGCTCACGCTGGCTCTCGCCGCTGATCCTGCTCGCGCTGTGGGAAGCGGGCGCCCTGGTCGGCGCCATTCCGCGCCGCACGCTCGCCGCACCGCACGAGGTGGTCAGCACGTTCGCGGACATGCTGCTCTCCGGCGAGCTCGCCTCCAACCTGCTGGTCTCGTTCGGACGCATCGCGGCCGGCCTCGCGATCGGTGTCACCGTGGGCATCGCGCTCGCGCTGGTCGCGGGCCTGTCGCGCGAGGGCGAGGCCGCCGTCGACTCGCCGGTGCAGATGCTGCGCGCGCTGCCCTCGCTCGCGCTCTCGCCGCTGTTCATCGTCTGGTTCGGCATCGGCGAGACGCCGAAGATCGCGCTGATCGCGTTCGGCGTCACGTTCCCCGTCTACCTCAACCTGTACGGTGGCATCCGCGGCGTGGACAAGCGCCTGCTCGATGCGGCGCGCAGCCTGGGCCTGACGCGACGCGAGCAGATCATCCACGTGATCCTGCCGGGCGCCCTGCCCTCGCTGCTGGTCGGCCTGCGCTACGCGCTCTCGCTGGCGGTGCTGGTGCTGGTGGTCGCCGAGCAAATCAACGCCTCCCAGGGCCTCGGCTACCTGATCAACGAGGCGCGCGACTTCATGCGCACCGAGGTGATCGTGGTCTGCCTGGTGGTGTACGCGATCCTCGGCCTGGTGTTCGACAAGCTGATCCGGGCGGTCGAGCAGCGCGCGCTCGCCTGGCGTCCGCAGCTGGTGGAGGACTGAATGGCGATCTCGCTCCGCAAGTTCACGAAGCGCTTCGGCGAAAACACCGTAATCGACAGGCTCGACCTGGAGATCGCGCCCGGCGAGTTCGTGGCGCTGGTCGGTCGCTCGGGCTGCGGCAAGACCACGCTGCTGCGTGCGCTCGCTGGCCTCGACGAGGTCGGTGATCAAGACGTGAAGGTGCCGAGCGCGCGCGCGGTGGTGTTCCAGGACGCGCGGCTGTTGCCATGGAAGCGCGTCTGGCAGAACGTCACGCTCGGGCTGCGCGGCGCCAACACGCGCGAGCGCGCCGAAGCCGCCCTGCGCGAGGTGGGGCTCGGCCATCGCCTCGAGGCCTGGCCGCTCACGCTGTCCGGTGGCGAAGCGCAGCGTGTCGCCCTCGCACGCGCCCTGGTACGCGAGCCGGAGCTGCTGTTGCTCGACGAGCCGTTCGCGGCGCTCGACGCGCTGACCCGCATCAAGATGCACGAGCTGGTGGTCGAGCTGTGGCGCGTGCACAAGCCCGCCGTGGTGCTGGTCACGCACGACGTCAGCGAGGCGGTGGCGCTGGCCGACCGAATCCTGCTGATGGAGACCGGCCGCATCGCGGTCGAGGAGCGCGTGGACGGCTCGCGGCGCGAGGAACCCGGCTACCAGCAGGCGCTGCGCGAGACCTTGCTGTCGCACCTCGGCGTCGACCGCGACTCCACGCCGCGGGTCAGCAGTCCCGAGGCCACGCTTCGGCGCCTGTCGACGCAGGTGGCCACGTGATCAGTCGACGCAGCTGGATCGCCGCGGCAGGCCTCTTCTCCGTCGGTGCCGCCTACCCGCTCTTGAAGCCGCGCACCCGACAAACGACGCTGCGCGTGGGCCGCACCGGCAAGGGCAACTACGACCTGATCATCAAGGCCGCCAAGCTGATCCCCACAAACCTGCGCGTCCAGTATGCGGACTTCCAGTCGGGCCACCTGCAGGTCGAGGCGCTCAACGGAGGCTCGCTCGACTTCGGCGGCATGAGCGAGATCCCGCCCGTGTTCGCGGCGGCCTCGTCGATCCAGAGCTTTCGTCAGATCGCGACCGTCAACGCGGACGTGAACAACCAGGTGGTGTTGGTGCCCAGGGGCTCCGGCATCCAGTCGCTCGCGGACCTGAAGGGCAAGCGCGTCGGCTACGTGCGCGCGACCACCTCGCAGTACTTCCTGATCCGCATGCTGCAGTCGGTCGGGCTCGGCTGGGGCGACATCGAGCCGGTCTCGCTCAACGTCAGCGACGGCGCGGCGGCCTTTTCCGCGGGCTCGCTCGATGCCTGGGCGATCTACGGCTTCCCGATCCAGCGTGCGCTCGCGGTCGATGGCGCGCGCGTGCTGAAGACGGCGCTCGGCATCCTGTCCGGCAACTACATCGTCAGCGCCCACGTCGACGCGCTCAAGGATCCGGAGCTGCGCGGCGCCATCGGCGAGTACCTGCAGGTCTACAAGCGGGCCTTCGCCTGGCAGCAGCAGCACTGGGACGAGTACGCCGTGCTGCTGGCCAAGGAGATCGACGTCCCGCTCAAGTACGCGCAGGACCAGATCGCCAACCGCAGTGGTCCGACCACGCTGCTGCCGGTCAGCGAGACCTCCATCAAGTCGCAGCAAGAAGTCGCGGACGTGTTCTTCGACGCAGGGTTGATCCCCAAGCGCGTCGACGTGCGCCCGCTCTGGGACGACAGCTTCAACGCGGTCATCGAGGGCCGCGCGTAACCACCCATACGGAGGTGCCATGAGTCTCGTGATCGCCAGTCAGCTCGAAGGCGAGTTCAACGAACGCCTGCGCGCGCACCCGTCGCGCCCCACCGTGATCACGCCCGCGGAAGAGACGCCGTGGGAGGCCGCCGCGGAGGCGGACATCATGTTGATCCGGCCCACCCCGATCTGGCGCGGCAACCGCCACATCGAGCCGCCCGCGCGCTGGCCGGGCAAGCTGCAGTGGGTGTTCAGCGCGTCGGTCGGCATCGACTACTACCCGCGCTGGCTGTTCGACGCGCCCACCGTCTCGTGCGGCCGCGGCGTCGCGTCGGAGGAGATCGCCGAGTATGTGCTGTCGGCGATCCTCAGCCACACCAAGGACCTGGACAGCGTGCGCGCGCGCTCGCTGGCGGACTGGAAGCACGCGCCGCTCGGCCGCGTGCGCGGCAGCACCGTGGGCATCGTGGGGCTCGGTGCGATCGGCAGCGAGGTCGCCAAGCTGGCGCTCGCTTTCGGCGCCAACGTGACGGGCGTGCGTCGGCGCACCTTGGGCAGTGCCGTGCCCGGCGTTCAGCTGCTCTCGTTGCAGGAGGTGGTCGCGACCGCCGATCACCTGGTGATCGCGGTGCCGTCCACCGAGAGCACGCGCGGCCTGTTCGACGCCGAGCTGCTGCGCCACGCCAAGCCGAACCTGCACCTGATCAACATCGCGCGCGGCGCGGTGATCGATCAGAGCGCGCTGATCGAGGCGCTGAACGCCGAGCGCATCGGCTTCGCGACGCTCGACGTCACCGATCCCGAGCCGCTGCCCGCCGCGCATCCGCTGTGGACGCACCCGCGCGTGCGCCTCACGCCGCACGTCTCCTCCAACTACCTGGCCGTGCGCCACGTACTCTACGACAAGGTCTCCGCCAACTTCGACCGCTTCCTGCGCGGCGAGCCGCTGCACGACGTCGTCGACAAGGCCGAAGGCTACTGAATGGCGCGCTACGAGAGTGACGTGCTGGTGATCGGCGGCGGCATGGCCGCGACCTGGGCCGCGATCGGCGCAGCGCGGGAGGGCGCCAAGGTCCTGCTCGTCGACAAGGGCTTCGTCGGCACCAGCGGCGTCACCGCCACCGCGGGTCCCGGACACTGGTTCTTCGCGCCCGAGAAGCGCGCCGCCGCCATCGCGCAGCGCGAGGCGATAGCCCATGGCCTCGCGGACCGACGCTGGATGGAGCGTGTGCTCGACCAGACCTTCCGCACGTTGCCCACGCTGGAAGGCAACTACGAGTTCGGCATCAACGATCAGGGCGTGAAGCTGTACGGACCGGTGCGCGGCCCCGAGTACCTGCGCGCGCTGCGTCAGCTGTGCGAGCAGCTGGGCGTGCGCATCCTCGATCAGAGTCCCGCGCTGGAGCTGCTGCTGCACACGGACGGCTCGGCGGCGGGCGCACGCGGGCTGCGTCGTCAGCTGGACGAGCCCTACGAAGCGCGCGCGGACGGCGTGATCCTCGCCACCGGGGGCTGCGCGTTCTTCTCGCGCTTGCTCGGCAGCCGCACCAACACCGGCGATGGCTACCTGATGGCGGCCGAGGCCGGGGTGCCGCTGTCCGGCATGGAGTTCTCGAACCAGTACGTGATCGCGCCCGCGTTCTCGACCATGGCGCGCACGATGTCGTACGCCTGGGCGAACTACTACGACGCAGAGGGACGCGTGCTGGAGATTCGCGCGGGTGAAGGCACACGCGAGCTCGCGCGCGAGCTGCTGCGCGGTCCCGTGTACTGCGACTTCCAGCGCATGCCCGAGGACATCCGCGCGCGGCTTCCACAGATCTCGCCCAACGTGATGATCCCGTTCCGGCGCCGCAACATCGATCCGTTCCGCGACCGCTTTCCGGTCACGTTGCTGGCGGAGGGCACCATCCGCGGCATGGGCGGCGTGCAGATCGCGGACGAGGACTGCCAGACCATCGTGCCGGGCTTGTACGCAGCCGGCGACGCGGCGTCACGCGAGCTGGTGACGGGTGCGTCGTCCGGTGGAGGCGCGGTGAACTCGGCCTGGGCGCTCTCGTCGGGCACATGGTCGGGGCAGGCAGCGGCGCGGCGAGCGCGCGCGCTCGGCAGGCGCGGCGAGCGTCCCGTGGAGGCCATCGGCGAAGCCGGGCTGAGGCCAAGACGCGCGCGTGCGGAGCTGAACACCGACGACCTGATCGCCCGCACGCAGCAGGAAGCCACGCACTACGACAAGAACCTGTTTCGCCGCGGCCCCACGCTCGCGCGCGCGCTCGGCGTGCTCGACGGCTTGTGGCGTGAGGTGCGTGATCACCTGCAGGACGACAACGCGGTGCGCTCGCGCGAGACCGCCGCCATGATCGCCAGCGCGCGCTTCAGCTACCACGCCGCGCTGCATCGCCAGGAGTCGCGCGGCATGCACAAGCGCGAGGACGTCAGCGGTGAGCGCGCCGAGTACGGAGCGCGCCAGACGCTCTACGGACTCGACCACATCCGCGGCAGCTTCGATCACCTGCGCGTGCTGGAGGAGGCCGTATGATCGAGCTGGTCATCGAGGAGCGCTGCACGCAGTGCAACCAGTGCGTCGCGGCCTGCCCGACCAACGTGTTCGACGCAGTGCCCGGGCGCGCACCGGTGATCGCGCGCAAGCAGGACTGCCAGACTTGCTACATGTGCGAGCTCTACTGCCCGCACGACGCGCTGTTCGTCGCGTCGAACTGCCACGGCGACGAAGCGGTCGACCGCGAGCAAGTGCTCGAGTCCGGGCTGCTCGGGCAGCTGCGCCGTGATCACGGCTGGGGCGAGCACGCTGGCGACCCTCGCTACACCAACCAGCACTGGTACATGGGCGAGGTCTTCCGACGCGCCCGCGAGAAAGCTTGAAAGGAATTCCAATGGCGAAGAGACAACTCAAGCTGGGCGCGATCCTCGCCGGCGTCGGCAGCAGCCAGAACGACTGGAAGCACCCCGACCTGCCGGGCGACGCCAGCGTCAACATCGACTGGTTCATCGAGAACGCGCGCAAGGCGGAGGCCGCCAAGTTCGATCTGCTGTTCATCGTCGACAGCCCGTACATCACCGCGGACACCGCGCCGCACTTCCTCAATCGCCTGGAGCCGCTCACGCTGCTGTCGGCGCTCGCGGTCTCGACCCAGCGCATCGGGCTCGTCGGCACGCTGACCACCTCGTACAACGAGCCGTTCAACGTCGCGCGCCAGTTCGGCTCGCTCGACTTGATCAGCCGCGGGCGCGCGGGCTGGAACGTGGTGACCACGGGCCTCGAGGGCGCGTCGCGCAACTACGGGCAGGACAAGCACATCGATCACTCGCTGCGCTACCGCAAGGCCGAGGAGCACCTGGCCGTGGTGCAGGGCCTGTGGGATTCGTACGAGGACGACGCGTTCCCGCGCGACAAGGCGCGCGGCATCTTCCTCGACAAGAGCAAGCTGCACGCGCTCGACCACAAGGGCGAGTTCTTCTCGGTGGCCGGCCCACTCAACATCCAGCGCTCGCGCCAGGGCCAGCCGGTGATCTTCCAGGCGGGCACCTCGGAGACCGGCCGCGACTTCGCCGCGCGCTACGCGGAGGGCATCTACAGCAACGCGGACAGCTTCGAGGAAGCGCGCGACTACTACCGCGACGTCAAGGCACGCGTGGTCAAGGCCGGCCGCAAGGCGGAGCACCTGCTGATCTTCCCGGGCTTGATCCCGGTGATCGCCGACACCGACGAAGAAGCGCAGGCGCGCGCCGAGGCGCAGAGCGAGAAGCTCGATCTCGGCAAGGCGCTGGTGCAGCTGGGCCGCCCTTTCAACTACTACGACTTCTCGAAGCACGACCTCGATGCGCCCTTCCCCGAGCTGGGCGAGCTCGGCAGCAACGGCTACCGCGGCGGCGCCGAGCGCATCAAGCGCGTCGCGCGCGAGGAGAAGCTGACCCTGCGCCAGGCGGCGTGGCGCTTCGCCGGCAAGGTCTCGCCGTTCGTCGGCTCGCCGCGCACGGTGGCGGACGAGATCCAGCGCTGGTTCGAGGAAGGCGCGGTCGACGGCTTCAACTACCGCGTCACCAACCCGGTGGACTTCGCGCGCTTCACCGAGCAGGTGGTGCCGCTCCTGCGCGAGCGCGGCGTCGTGCGCAGCGAGTACGACGGTCCCACCCTGCGCAGCAACCTCGGCCTGCCCGTGCCCAAGAACCGCCACGCGCGCGCGCCCAAGGCGGAGGCCCACCCGTGAGCGCGCTGTTCGAGCCGCTGAAGGTCGGCGAGCTGCGGTTGCCGAATCGCGTCTTGATGGCGCCGCTCGGCCGCGCGCGCGCCCACGCGGAGAGCCGCGAGCCGCTGCCCTCGGTGCGCACGTACTACACGCAGCGAGCGAGCGCGGGCCTGATCATCTCCGAGGCGACGCACATCTCGCCCGACAGCGTGAGCCGCCCCGGCACGTCCGCGATCCACAGCGCGGGACAGGTCGCGGCCTGGCGTACGGTCACCGACGCGGTGCACGACGCCGACGGGCGCATCTTCCAGCAGCTGTTCCACCTCGGTCGCAAGGCCGATCCGGCGCGCTTGCCCAAGGGGGGCTTGCCGCCCGCGCCGAGCGCGATCCCCGCGCGCGGTGAATTCGCCACCGTCGAGGGACCGCGGCCCTTCCCGGTACCGCGTGTGCTGGAGGCGAACGAGATCGCCGCCATCGTGCGCGAGTTCGCGGAGGCCGCCGAGAACAGCAAGCGCGCCGGCTTCGACGGCGTCGAGCTCCACGGCGCCAACGGCTTCCTGATCGATCAGTTCCTGCGCGACGGGGCGAACCGCCGCGGCGACACGCACGGCGGCTCGGTCGAGCGACGTGCGCGCTTCCTGTTGGAGGTCGTCGATGCGGTGGTGGACGTCTTTGGCGCGGGACGCGTGGGCGTGCGCTTGTCTCCGCACGCGAAGGGCGACGGCACGGACGACTCCGCACCGGCCGAGACGTTCGGTCACGCGGCCACGCAGCTGGAGCGCCGCGGCATCGCCTACCTGCACTTGATCGAGCCGGTGACGCTGCCCGCTCGCGAGCAGCTGGCGCCGCTGCTGCGCCGCAACTTCCGCGGACCGCTGGTGTTGTGTGGCGGCTTCGACGGAGCGAGCGCGCGTCGGGCGCTCGAGCAGCAGCGCGCCGACCTGATCGCATTCGGCATCGGCTACATCGCCAACCCCGACCTGGTCGAGCGCCTGCGCCTCGACGCGCCGTGGAACGTGCCGGATCCCTCGACCTATTACAGCGGCGGCGACGCCGGCTACATCGACTATCCGTTCCTGGCGAGCTGACAAAGTCTGCAGACACTCCAGCGGCCCGTGCAGTCATGCACGGGCCGTCGTCATTCCGGGTGTTACAAAGACGAAATCGTCGCTGTCTACGTTGCAAGACATTCGTCCATCAACAAAGATGGCGCGCATGGGCTGGTCTTTCTCACGCGGCGCCCTCACCGCCGCCCTCACGTTGTCCCCTTCTCTCGCGTTTGCGCAGGATGTCAGCGCTCCCGCGGCTCCCGATGCCGGTCAGGCGTTGGCACCTCTGATCTCGTTCGATGCGGGCGTCGCGCCGCCGTACGAACCTCTGCCTGTGCCTCCCGTGGTCGAAGCACCCACGGCCGAGGCCGCGCCGGAGCCCGACCAGAAGGCGCTCTCCTCGGTGATCGTCACCGGTACACGCCGCACCGATCGCACCGTGCTCGACTCCAACGCGCCGGTGGACGTGGTGTCGGCGAACGACTTCAAGACCAGTCCTTCCCCCGACCTCAACACCAAGCTCGCGCAGGCGATCCCGTCGTACAACGTGCAGCGCTTGCCGCTGGCGGACGGCGCCATCTTCAACCGTCCCGCCACGCTGCGTGGTCTGTCTCCGGATCAGACGCTGGTGTTGGTGAACGGCAAGCGCCGCCATCGCTCGGCGTACATCGACATCACGCTAGCCAACGGCTCGCAGGCCGTCGACATGGCGCAGCTGCCGCTGGCGGCGATCAGCCGCATCGAGGTGCTGCGCGACGGTGCCTCCGCGCAATACGGCTCCGACGCGATCGCGGGCGTGGTCAACGTGCTGCTCAAGGACAAGCCCGGCTACGACAGCTACTGGCAGTTCGGCCGCTACTACGACGGCGACGGCAACGGCTACCTCGGCGGCATCAACGCGGGCTGGGAGCTCGGCAAGCGCGGCAACTTGAACCTCTCGCTGGAGGTCAGCCGCGACGAGTCGACCTCACGCAGCAACCAGCGCCCGAACGCGCAGGCGTTGATCGACGCGGGCAACACCTCCGTGCGTCGCCCCGTGGTCACGCGCTACGGCCAGCCCGACACGCACGGCGTGCTGGCGTTCTTGAACTCGAAGTATCGGCTGACCGACGACATCGATGCCTACGCGTTCGGCAGCTTCGGCTATCGCTGGGGCGAGAACGACTTCAACTACCGCACGCCCACGCAAGGCAGCGTGTTCACGTCGTCGCAGACGGGCGCCACCTTCGACAACAACTTCGCCACGCTGCCGCAGGCGCTGCAGGACTACTACCGCAACAACCCGGCCGCGATCGTCGGCTACCCGGGTGGCTTCACGCCGCGCTTCTCGGCCACCACCTTCGACGGCTCGGCGGTCGCGGGCTTGAAGGGCACGCTGTTCAAGGACCTGAGCTGGGACCTGAGCGCACGCTACGGCCACAACACCATCGGCTACCACATCCGCGAGACCCTCAACGCCTCGCTCGGTCCGACCTCGCCGCGCTCCTTCGACACCGGCACGCGCAAGCAGGACGAGGTCGGCGGCAACCTGGACTTCAACTTGCCCGTGGAGATCGGCGTCGCGAGCCCGCTCAACATCGCGTTCGGCGCGGAGGTTCGTCGCGAGGCATACACCGCGGAGACGGGCGACGTCGGCTCGTACGCGCTCGGAGATCTCAGCCGCATCGGCCTGGCGGGCGGCTCGAACGGCTTCTTCGGCACCGGTCCCTCGCAGGCGGGCACGTGGGCGCGACACAGCGGCGCGGGCTACGCGGAGCTGGACGCCGACATCTTCAAGCGCTGGAACGTGAGCCTCGCGGGGCGCGCCGAGGGCTACTCGGACGTCGGCTCCGCACTCACCGGCAAGGCCTCCACACGCCTGTCGCTGTTCGACGGCTTCAACCTGCGCGGCAACGTCAGCACCGGCTTCCGCGCACCGACACCCGGCCAGCAGAACCTCACCAACACCAACCAGTTCCCGAGCGCGGACGGCACCACCATCCAGACCAACGGCACCATCCCGGCGACCAACCCGATCGCGCGCCTGAAGGGTGGCGAGCAGCTGAAGCCGGAGCGTTCGCTCAATATCAGCGTCGGCTTCGTAACGCAGCCGTTCAAGGATCTGACGTTCTCCGCGGATGCCTACCGCATCGACATCCGCGACCGCATCGGCCTGTCGCCGCGTAACATCCTCACGCCCGAGGAACAGGCGGGCCTGGTCGCGTCCGGCGTCGCCGCCGCCCAGGGCCTCACGCAGTTCAACTACTTCGTGAACGGCTTCCGCACCGTCTCGCAGGGTCTCGACCTGGTGCTCGCTTACCGCAAGCAGCTCAACGAGGACCACGGCATCGGCTTCACCGGCGCCGTCAACCTCAACAAGACCGAGGTCAAGGACGCGCGCCCGGGCGTGATCGACGCGCGCAACAAGCAGTACTTCGAGGATCGCTTGCCCAAGCACGTCGAGAACCTCACGCTCGACTACAGCTGGCGCGCCCTCAACGTCACCGCGCGCGCACGCATCTACGGCAAGTGGATCGAGCCCTACCTGCCCGACACGGATCCCAACACCGGCCGCTTGCTCTACAACCAGAAGTTCGGCGCCGAGCCCTTCTTCGATCTGATCGCGGCCTACCAGTTCAACGACCACCTTCGGCTCACGATCGGCATCGAGAACCTGTTCAACAACTACCCGGACAAGGCGCGCTGGCCCAACACGGCCGCGGATGCCGCGGCGGGCAGGCCACCGAGCACGGGCCGCGTGTACCCGAGCCAGCGTCCCTACGAAGCAGACGGCGGTCGCTACTACGCACGCCTGAACGTCACCTTCTGAACCGGAGTCGTGCCATGGATCTCACGCGCAGAAGCTTCTTGAACCGCGTCGGTGCCGCGGGTGGCGCGCTCGCGGTGTACAACGCGCTGCACGCGCTCGACCTCGTGAGACCACCGGCGGCCTACGCGGGGCCCCCGCAGCTCGCGTCCGGCAAGGGCCTGCGCGTGGTGATCCTGGGCGGCGGCATCGCCGGCTTGGTCTCCGCGATCGAGCTGCGCAAGGCGGGCTACGAGGTGCACGTGCTGGAGGCGCGCGACCGTCCCGGTGGGCGCGTGTTCACGGTGCGCCGCAACACCACCATCGAGGAAGTCGACAGCAAACAACGCGCGCAGTGGGACGACCATCCCGACCACTACTTCGACGCCGGCGCCGCGCGCTTGCCGCAACATCACCAGGGCATCATCGGCTACGCGCGCGATCTCAACGTGCCGTTCGAGGTGCTCAGCAACCAGAACCGCAACGCGCTGCTGCGCAGCAACCTCGCGTTCGACGGCAAGCCGCAGCGCGCGGGACGCGTAAACGCGGACGCGCGCGGCTTCGTCGCCGAGCTGGCGGCCAAGTCGATCGATCAAGCGAGCCTGAACCGACCGCTCACGGGCGACGACAAGGAGAAGCTGCGCACGTTCCTGCGCGAGTTCGGCGCGCTCGACGACAAGCTCACGTACAAGGGCTCGATCCGCAGCGGCTACAGCGCCACGCCTGGCGGCGGCAAGGACGAGGGCACGCCGTGGGAGCGGCTCGATGTGGTGCAGCTGTTCAACGCGGGCTTCTGGAACCAGCTGTACCAGGCGGAGGAAGCGCCGACCCAGCTACCCACCATGATCCGGCCCGTCGGCGGCATGAGCAAGATCCCCGAGGCGCTCGCGCGCTCGCTGGGCAAGGTCGTGCGCTACCACGTCGAGGTCACCAAGCTGCGGCGCGTGGGAGACGGCGCGCGTGTCGAGTTCCGCGACCTGCGCACCGGCGCGGCGAGCTCGCTGACGGCGGACTACGTGATCGCCACCATCCAGCCGGGTCTGCTCACCACGCTCGACAGCGACATCACGCCGCGCGTGCGTCAGGCGCTCGCCGCACCGGTCGGCACGCCGCTCGCAAAGGTCGCGTTCCAGGCCACTCGCCGCTTCTGGGAGCTCGATGATCAGATCTACGGCGGCATCTCCTGGACCGACCATCCGATCACGCAGATCTGGTATCCGTCGCAGGGCATCCACGCCAGGAAGGGCGTGCTCACCGGCGCCTACGTCTTCCACGACGGAGAGGAGTTCGCGCAGAAGTCGCTGTCCGACCGGCTGGAGCTCGCGCTGGAGGGCGGCGAGCTCTTGCACCCCGGGCTCTACCGCAAGCACCTCGAGCACGGCGTCTCGATCTCGTGGCGCAAGGTCAAGTACTCCAGCGGCGCCACCACGCGCTGGAGCGACGAGGCGCGCAAGAACGAGTACCCCGTGCTGCTGGAGCCGGACGGTCCGTACTACTTTGCCGGCGAGTACCTGAGCTACGTCAACGGCTGGCAAGAGGGCGCCGTGCGCTCGGCCCACCACACGCTGCAACGGCTCGCGAACCACGCGAGCAGTCGACCGCCCCACAAGGAGAAGAAAGTATGAAGACCCTGCTCGCAGGTGCGGCGTTCGTCGCCGCCGTGCTCACGCCGCTCGCGCTGCACGCCGCCAATACACCCGAGATCAAGCGCATCAAGGGAGACGCCAAGTCGCCCATCCTCAGCGGCGTGGTGGTGCCTGCCCAGGCCTCGACGCTCTACTTGAGTGGACAGGTCCCGGCGCCGCTCGACCCGAACAAGCCAGGCACCACCATCGAGGCCTATGGCGACACCAAGACGCAGGCCATCTCGGTGTTCAAGAAGATCGAAGCGCTGCTCAAGGCACAGGGCCTCGGCCTGGGCGACGTCGTGAAGCTGACGGTGTTCCTGGTCGGCGATCCCAAGCTGGAGAACAAGCTCGACTTCAAGGGCTTCTCGGAGGCGTACGCGCAGTACTTCGGCACCAGCGAGCAACCCAACATCGTGGCTCGCTCCACGGTGCAGGTCGCGGCGCTCGCGAGCCCGGCCTTCCTGGTCGAGATCGAGGCGACCGCCGTCTTCCCCGTGAAGGGCAAGTAGGAGGAATGTTCACGGCGTGCCCTACGGCATATCCAGGGCCGCCGCGATTTGTCCTAGTCCCTGGCGAGGCGCTGCGCAGCGTACCTAGTCGTTTCCACGATTGTTGGCGCGCGCGCTTGCTGGCCAAAGAATTGCTGAGGGCGGGGACCATGCCCCAGAAGCAGCGTTCGTCCGAAGCTCGCCTCCATGACGCTCGGGTGACGTCCGCCGTACGACGTCGCGCTTCCGAGTTCTCGCACTCGGCTCCCTCTCCGGAGCTGCTCCCCGTCATCGCCGCCAACGTCGAGAGACTGCGCGCCGCGCGTGGCCTCTCCATCGAAGCGCTCGCCGCGCGCGCCCAGCTGGATGCACTCAGTCTGCGCCGCATCGAGACCGGCCGCGAGCTACCCGCCCTCGACACCCTGTGGAGCCTCGCCAACGGGCTCGACGTCGCGTTCGGCGAGCTGATCCAGCCTTCCAGCAGCGACACCCCGTCCGAGGTTCCGCAGCTGCCACGCCGCTCGCTCCTGCCGAGCGCCCGCGGCCGCCGCCAGACCGAGCTGCACGAGATGACGCTGGCGCCGCACAGCGAGGGCCTCACGCCCGCGGCGGTCTCCCACAGCACCGAGAGCCTGCTCGTGACGGCCGGCCAGCTGGTGGTGTCGTACCAGGGCGAGCGCCGCGTGCTCTCCGTCGGAGACGAAGTCGACGTCCCCGCCAACGTGGAGCGGCGCTACTTCAACCCCGGCGACCTGCCCACCGTGGTCTACGCCAAGCTCGCGCCCAGCTTCGCGTGAGCTCAGCGCTCGTACGAGATGATGTTGATGAAGCGCGCCTCGTGCGAGGAGCGGTTCTCGTAGCTGTGCGCGAGGTCGGCGCGCAGGTACGCGCTGTCTCCCGTGCCGAGCTCCAGCTCCGACTCGCCGACGGTGACGCGCAGCGCACCCTTGAGCACCACCAGCGTCTCGACCGTGCCCTTGCGGTGCGGCTCGCTGCGGTGCACGCCCTTGGGCGCGATACGCAGCTCGTAGGTCTCCGTGCCCCCCGCGGTGCCGCCCGGCGTCAGCAGCCGGCTCTCGACGCGGCCGTCCGCGCTGCGAACCGGGCTCACGTCGCCGACCCGCAGCGCCTTGAGCGGCTCCTCGACCGGCGTCTCCAGCAACTCCTGGAACGGGATGTCGAGGCCGCTGGCGATCTTCCACAGCACGCTCAGCGTGGGGTTGGTGCGCGAGCCCTCGATCTGCGATAGCGCCGCGCGGCTGACGCCGCTCTTCAGCGCCAGCTGATCGAGCGAGAGGTCGCGCTGCTTGCGGAAGCGACGCAGCGCCTCCGCCACGCGCCGGTTCATCTCGGCCGCGCCCAGGTCATCCCCGGGCAGCTCCGACACGGTGGGTCGCACCACCTGCCGGACGACCGCCTTACGCTGCTGCTTCCTTGCTGCCATGTGACCGTCCGCGCCTCGGCCGACCAATATACGGGAAGCTGACCGTCTGTCTACTATGATGCCGCCCCTCGGCCTGGCCCGGGCCGGTCAGAGCAGCACCCCACCTGCGTCTTCCCCGAGACCCGGAGTCTTGCATAGAAGACAAGCCGCGGCTAGCTTCCCGCGCGAACAGGAGGCGGTGATGAGTGGGCTCGTGCTCTGGGGACACCCCAAGTCGATCAATGTGCAGAAGGTGCTGTGGGCGCTCGACGAGCTGGGGCTCGACTACCAGCGCCGGGACATCGCGGGTCCGTTCGGAGGGCAGAAGGAGTCGTCTTACCTGGCCTTGAACCCGAACGGCTTGATCCCGACGCTGGTCGATGGCGGCGAGCCGATCTGGGAGTCGAACGCGATCGTTCGTCACCTCTATACGCAGTACGGCCAGACGCCCGCGCACCCCGCCAGCGCGATCGCCCGCGCCCGCGCCGGCAGCTGGCACGACTGGCAGGCGACCACGCTCTGGCCGGTGCTGCGCACGCTGCTGATCCAGCTCGTACGCACGCCCGAGCCGCAGCGCGACCGGGTGCAGATCGACGGCGCGCAGAAGCAGGCCAACGCGGCCCTGGGCGTGCTCGACGGCGAGCTGAAGCAGCGGCCGTACCTGGTCGGCGAGGAGTTCACGTGGGGCGACATCCCGGTCGCGGCCAGCCTGCATCGCTGGTTCAGCTTGCCGATCGAGCGCGCCGCCAGTCCGGCCGTGGAGGCGTACTACGCAAGCATCCGCAAGCGCCCTGGCTTCGTGCGCTGGGTCGACCTGCCGCTCGGCTGACGCTGCTGCGACTAGAGTGGGCAGGTCTGGTTGCACAGCTTGCTGCCATCGGCGCAGAGGACGGCCGTGCCGTCGCACTCGAGTCGGCACTCGGGATCGCCCGGGGTGCAGTAGACGGCGCAGCGCGCGTTGTCGCGGCAGTCGACGTCGCAGGCGGCATTGCGGCAGTCGATCGCGCAGCTGGAGTCGCGCCGGCAGATCGCCTCGCACTCGTCGCCGGTCGCGCAGTCTTGCATGCAGCTGGCGCCGGGCTCGCACTCGATCTCGCAGCGGCGCGCGTCGTTGCACGCCATCACGCAGCTGCTGGCGATGCAGACGGCCTCGCACGCATCGGAGGCGCCGCAACGGATGGTGCACGCGCGGGTGCACTCGGTGTCGCAGTCCTCGCCCGCGATGCAGTCGATCAGGCCGGCTGCGTCGAGCATGGCGTCGCGGCTCGCATCGACCACCGCATCGGGGCTGGCATCGACGCGGTCTGCATCCTGCGCGGCGTCGGAAGGCCGGCGCGCATCGAGTGCCGCATCCACGCTCGCATCCGGCTTGCGCGCGTCCGCGAGCCCCGCGTCCTGCAGACCCGCCTCTTGCAGACCCGCCTCTTGCAGCCCCGCCTCCTGCAGCGCGCGCGACGTGGCCTCGGCCTCGTAGCCGACCAGCACACATCCGGGCGCCAGCAGCGCCCACGCCCCCATCGTGCACCACGCGCGCAAGCCCATGATCGTAACGCGTTCGCCCCCGGGCCAGGCTATAGAGCCGGCATGCGGAACGTTCTCGTGGTTACCAGTTTGCTGCTCGCACTGGCGGGTGGCGCGTGCTCGCCGACCCTGGCGCCGGTGTACTCGCCCGCGCAGACGGCCGGCGTCAACGGAATGGGCGTGCCCTACACCGCCTCCGAGATCGACCAGGCGGCCGTCGCGGGAGCCCAGGCCAAGGGCTGGACCATCCTCTCGCACGCTCCCGGGCTGACGGTCGCCGAGGTCTCCGCGGGAGGCCACGGCGCGCGCGTGCGCATCGCGACCAACGAAGCCGGCTGGCGCATCGAGCACGACCAGAGCTCGCCGGGCCTCAACTACGGCAGCGACGCGCGGCACGGCGCGGTGATCCATCGTCGCTACAACCACTGGGTGCGCCTGCTCGACGAGGCGATCCGCCAGCAGCTCGCGCACCTCACGCCCGCGGCGCCCACCGCCGCCACCGAGCCGGCGCCCCAGGCTCCTCCCGCCCCCGACGCGACGGCACAGTAAGGTCAGTAATAGATCGCGCCCTTGCTGCCCCCGCCCGCGGGGATCGCGTCGCCGTTGATCGCGACGCTCTTGGGCGAGGCCAGGAACGCGACCAGGTACGCCACCTCGCTGGCGTCGACGATGCGGCCGATGCTGACGTCCGCGGCCAGCGCCGCCTCGCTCTCCGGCTTGGTCTTCTCGGTGCGCGTCGCGCCAGGGTGCACCGCCACCACGTTGACCCCGCGCGGTCCGAGCTCGTCGGCCAGGTTCTTGGTGAGCGCGGCCACGCCCACGTTGCGCAGCGTGGCCACCACGCGGCCGGACTTGCGCACCGCCAGGCCCCCGATGTTGATGATGCGACCCCAGCCGTTCTTGGTGAGGTGCGGCGTGGCGGCGCGCGCGGTGCGCAGGTAGCCGACGACCTTGATGTCGATGTCCTCCAGCACGTGCTCGTCGACCAGCTCCTCCACGCGCGTCGCCTTGGAGATGCCGCCGGGCAGCGCGGCGTTGTTGACCAGGATGTCGAGCCCGCCGAGCTCGGCCACCGTGCGCGCGACGAGCGCATCGACGGAGGCCTGCTGCGCCGTGTTTGCGCCGATCGGGATCACCTTGCGGTCGGTCTCCCACGCGATCTCGTTGGCCGTCGCGCGCAGCGCGTCCTCGTTGCGGGCGGAGATGACCACGTCTGCTCCCTCCCGCGCGAGCTGCAGCGCGATCGCCTTGCCGATGCCGCGGCTGCCCCCGGTGACCAGTACCCGCTTGCCTCTTAGCTCCAGATCCATGTCGCACCCTGTCTTTCATGGTAGACGCAGCAGAATTGATCGAGACATGTGGAGGGCGCGTAACGAAGCCCGCGAGGGCTTCGACAACGACTTGCGATGATGGGCAGGAACTTGATCGAACCGAGCCAGCGTCCACGCCGAGAGCTGACGCGCTATCCCAGCCACTTGCTGCGCCGCGTCGCGGAACAGACGGGCTTCTCCTACCGCCTGAGCGCCCTCGATCTGTCGAACGACGGCGGGGTGCTGGCCGTGGAGCTGGCGCGTCTGGCCCGCACGGTGACGCTCTCGCTCGACGACCCGCGAGCGTTCGCCGCCGCCAGCGAAAACGTACAGCGCAACCAGGCGCGCGTGCAGCTGCGTCAGGGCGGCGTGTCGCAGCTGGTGGCCGATGGCGCGCGCTACTGGCTGGTTACGATCGGCAGGCATCTGCACGCGCGAGATGGCGCTCGCCTGCTCGCGGATCTCGACACGCTGGTCGAGCGCGGCGGCGCCGTGGCGGTGCTCGGTTCCCGCTACCCTCGCCTGCCCGAGAACGACTGGCGCTTCGCCCTCGAACCTGCACCCGCCGAGCTGGTGCACGACCTCGACGAGGGTCTGCTGCTCGACTCTGCGTTCGCGCGCGTGGAGCGGGTGTCGGTGTTCGAGCGCAGCACGCTGACGGTCGAGCAAGCCGTCGCGGAGCTGCGCCCGGCGGACGCGGAGCGCGCGCGCGCCGAGCTGCGTGCACACGTCAGCGCCGACGATCTGCTGCACCAGCTGGTGGAGGGGCACGCGCTGATCGCACGCCGCGAAGGCGACCGCGGTGGCCGCTGGAGCTGATTGCGTACGAGCCACACGTCCTCTATAGAGGACAGGCCATGCCGCACCTCTTCGAGCCCTTTTCCCTGCGCGGAGTCGCCTTCCGCAACCGCATCGGCGTCGCGCCGATGTGCCAGTACAACGCCACCGAGGAGGGCCTGCCGACGGACTGGCACACGGTGCACCTCGGGGCGCGCGCTGCCGGTGGTGCGGCGCTGGTGATCCTGGAGGCGACCGCGGTCGAGGCGCGCGGGCGCATCTCCGCGCACGACCTCGGGCTGTGGAGTGAAGACCAGGTCGCGCCGCTCGCTCGCCTGGCCGCGCTGATCGAGAGCCACGGCGCGGTGGCCGGCATCCAGCTGGCGCACGCCGGCAGGAAGGGCAGCCTGCAGCGCCCCTGGGACGGTGGGCAGCCGCTGCACGACGACGAGGGCGGCTGGCCGCTGGTCGCGCCTAGCGCGCTCTCGTTCTCGCCGCGCAGTCCGGTCCCGCATGCCCTGAGCTTGGGCGAGCTGCGCGAGATCCAGCGCTCGTTCGCGCGCTCCGCGCTGCGTGCGCGCGATGCGGGCTTCCGCTTCGTGGAGCTGCACGCCGCGCACGGCTACCTGCTGCACAGCTTCCTGTCGCCGCTCTCCAACCAGCGCACCGACGCGTACGGCGGCTCGTTCGACAACCGCGTTCGCTTCCTGCTGGAGACGGTGCAGGAGGTGCGCGAGCTGTGGCCGAGCTCGCGCGTGCTGGCGGTGCGTGTCTCCGCGAGCGACTGGGTCGAGGGCGGCTGGTCGCTCGCGGACACGGTCGAGCTGAGCAAGCGACTCGCCACGCTCGGCGTCGACCTGGTCGACTGCAGCTCCGGCGGCACGTCGGCGACCGCTACGCCGCCGCTGGAGCCCGGCTACCAGGTGCCGTTCGCGCGTGCCGTGAAGCGTGACGCGCGCATCGCGAGCGCCGCGGTCGGCTTG
>JBEVNG010000046.1:0-4828 GCA_040508235.1 Polyangiales bacterium
GAGCTGCCCAAGCCGCCGCTCGATCCGTGGGCGTGGCTGCCTCCGGAGAGTACGTTCGTGGGCAAGGTCGCGCTGACGGAGCTGCGCAAGACGCAGCTGTGGCCGCTCTGGGCCGAGGTCGAGAAGGAGCAGCGGCTCGACGCGTGGGTGCCGCTCGACAAGGTCAACCGCGTCACCTTCGGCGGCACCGGCCAGACCGTCGACAACGTGTCGTACATCGCCGCGCTGGAGGGCGAGTTCTCGCTGCTGGAGCTGAGCGCGCTGGCCAAGCAGGACAACACGCCGCGCGAGCGCCACGGCATCCTCACGTTCTACCGCCGCCCGGACTCGCTCTGGACCCAGGTCGACGAGAAGCTGATCATCGTGTGTACGCCGGACCGCGTGATGCAGGTGGCCGACCGCGCGGTGGCGGGTCCCGGCACGGCGGTCAAGGACGCGCCGCTGTACAAGACGCTGGCCGATCGCGTCGCACTGCCGGTCGCGCACGTGGCGCTGATCGCGGAGGACCCGGAGGGCAAGGGCCGCGCGATGCTCGATCAGCACGCCGAGCAGTACGGCCTCGGCCAGTTCACGGCCGACGCCAAGCGGCTCGGCTTCAGCATCGAGATCACCGCCGACTACCGCATCGTCGCGGTCGCCGAGACGCCGGACGAGGACCGTGCGCAGACGCTGCAGACGGCCACGCGCGACAAGCTCGCCTCGGTCTCCAACAACATGTTCGTGCGCATGCTCGGCCTCGGCGGCATGGTCAGCCGCATGCGCGTCTCCGGCGATCAGAACTTCGTGTTCGTGCGCGGCACGGTGCCCGAGGTCGACTTCAACGCGGCCGTCGAGAAGCTGCATCGCATGCTGAGCGTGGCCAAGGGCCCCGCGCACCAAGACGCCGCCGAATGACGCGCGCGCGTATCCGCCCCGGGCGGCCCCTGCGCGGGCGGGTTCGCGTCGCGAGCGATCTGCACATCGGGCAGCAGGCCTTGATCTGGGCCGCGCTCGCGCACGGCGAGTCGCGCATCGAGGGGCTCGATGTTCGCCACGCGGCGTTGATCACCGCGCTGCGCGCGATGGGCGTGAAGATCGACGACGCCATCGAGGGCGTGGGCCTGCGTGGCCTGCGCATCCCGAGCGGCGGGCTGGTGGCGGACTCGGAGAGCACGCTGGTGCTGCTGACGTCGCTGCTGGCGGGGCAGACGTTCGGCACGCGCGTCACGGGGCCCGACGTCTCGCTGCGCACGTTGATCGCGCCGCTGCGCGCGCGCGGTGCGCACGTCGCGGGCAAGAGCACGGACACCGACATCCGTCCGCCGGTCGCGGTGGCGCCGCTGCTCGCGGACGAGCTGCTGGAGAGCGTCGAGATCGACATCCCCGACGGCGATCCAATCACCAAGCTCGGCCTGCTGATGTCGGGGCTGTACGCGCGCGGCGTGACGGCCCTGCGCGAGGGCATGTTGTCGCGCGATCACACCGAGCGCGCGCTGGTTGCGCTCGGTGTGCCGGTGTCGACCGCCGCAGGCATGACCTTGCTCGACACCACGGAAGCGGAGCCGGCGTGGGCGGGCTTTCGCTGGCAGCTGCCCGGCGACTTCACGATCGCGTCGCACCTGATCGCGGCCGCGCTGGTGGTGCCGGGCAGCGACCTGACGATCGAGGGCGTCGGCCTCAACCCCACGCGCACGCACTGGCTCGCCGCGCTCAACCGCACCGGCGCGCGCGTGCAGGTCACGCCCAAGGGCGACTGCGCCGGCAACGAGCCGCTCGGCGACGTGCGCGCCGGGAGCTCCAAGCTGATGCGCGTGCGCGTCGGCGGCGAGCGTGCATTCGGCTTGCTCGACGAGGTGCCCGCGCTGGCCGCGCTCGCGCTGGCGGCCGGCGATCGGATCTCGATCCGCGACGTCACGCCGCTGCGCGAGCGCACGCCGGACGCGCTCCAGGCGCTGCGCGACACGCTGGCGCAGTTCGGCGTCGGCTGCACCACTTACGAGGACGGGATGGAGGTCGATCCGCCCGAGCAGCTGCGTGGCGCGCGCATCGACGCGGCGCCGGAGCAGGCCTTGCTCGCCTGCGTGCTGGGCCTGGTCGCGCACGGCGAGACCGTCATCGAGGGCGTCGAGCGCCTCGATGCGCGCTACCCTGGCGTGCTATCCGCGCTCCAGACGCTGGGCGCCGACGTGACGCTGGAAGGGAACGCATGAGCAAGAGAGTCGTGGTCGCCCTGGATGGGCCCGCGGGAGCCGGCAAGAGCACGGCCGCGCGTATGCTCGCGGAGCGGCTCGGCTACGTGCTCGTCGACACCGGCGCCCTCTATCGCGGGGTCGCGCTGGCGTCGCGGGAGCGCGGCATCAGCTGGGACGACGGCGCCGCGCTCGGCACGCTGGTCGACGGCCTCGCGCTCGCGTTCGACGAGCACTCCCACCTCACCATCGACGGCGTCGATCGTGCGGGCGAGATCCGCACGCCCGCGATCTCGGACGGAGCCTCGCGCGTGTCGCGCCATCGCGAGGTGCGCGCGGCGTTGCTCGGCCTGCAGCGTCGGCTCGGCCAGGACGGCGGCGTGGTGCTGGAGGGCCGCGACATCGGCACGGTGGTGTTCCCCGACGCGGAGGTGAAGGTCTTCCTCACCGCCAGCGACGACGCGCGCGCCAAGCGTCGCCACGACGAGCTGCTCGCCAGCGGACACGAGACGCCGCTGGAGAGCGTGCTCTCCGACATCCGCGAGCGCGACCGCCGCGACAGCGAGCGCGACGTGGCGCCGCTCAAGCCCGCCGACGACGCCATCCTGCTCGACACCAGCGGCCTCAACCTCGACCAGGTCGTGAACCAGCTGGAGGGCCTGGTCCGCGCCGGCGCCGCCAGCAAGTCCTGAGTCAGCGCAGCGGGCCCGGTGCGGGCGGGTGCACGTCGGGGCCGACGGGACGCGGCGCGGTGAAGGCGAGGTCGAGCAAGTACGCGACCGCGACGCCGGAGGCGCTGCCTGCGACGTCCCACGTGAAGTCCTTCCACGAGGGGTCCCCGTGGCGGATGTCCCAGAGCTCCTTGGCGCCCCCGACGCCGATCGCGAAGGCGCCGCCGAGCAGCGCGCGCTGCCAGCGTGGTCGCAGCAGCAGGGCCGAGCCCGCGTAGCCCCCGGCGCCGAGCGCGATGGAGATCCCGAAATGCAGCGACTTGTCGCGGCCCCACCACGCGTCCGCGCGCGCGGGCTTGGCGAGGCACAGCACCAACAGAAAGCAAGACAGGCGGAGCACGGCCATCCTGGTGTGAGCTGGCCGCGTGGAGCATGCCAGCCATGGACGTCACTGCCCCCTGCAGGCGTCGCGAGCAAGTTTTGCGCGCGCGGGGCATGCTCGTTGGGCCACCGCGCTGGCCCGGTATGCGATAGAAGCGAGGGCTCATGCGCTCCCCCTCGCTCGCGCTGATCCTGTTGGTCGGCTGTGGCTCGGTCCGCCTCGGCGGCGAGGAGCCGCAGGACGAGCTGGACGTCGACGCCTCCAGCACGCTCGACGGCGGCGGCATCGCGCTGCGCGCCGTGGTGGCGGTCGCGGTGCCCGACGCGGGCTGCGCGTCGTGCCTGGAGCTCAGCGTCACCGGCGCCCTCGGTACGCCGCCGTACACCGTCGAGTGGGAAGACGGCTCCAAGCTCGCGCGCCGCACCATCTGCGCGCCCGTCTCGCAGGACACGTTCTCGGTGGTGGTGCGAGACGCCACCGGCCGCATGTCGCCGCCGCACGAGGTGCGGCCGGATCTGCAAGAGGCGACGTGCGTCGATGCGAGCGCGCCGCTGCTCTGGCTCGACAACCCGTCGTTCGAGGGCAAGCCGCTGTACAACGCAGGCGGGCAGTTCGACGCGCCGCCCTGGAGCGACTGCACGCAGCCGCCGCGCTGGAACACACCCCAGATCGTCAACGACACCATCCGTCAGTGGGTGACCGAGATCCCCGATCCGCGCGACGGCGCCACGTTCCTCGGCTTGCTGGAAGGGCACCAGGCGTCGCAGGCCCTGGCGCAGCCGCTCCGCGCCGGCGAGGAGCGCAGCTTCCGCATCGACGCGCGCAAGCTCGACATCAGCAACGCGACGCTCGACAACTCCGAGAAGGTCTTCCTGGAGGTCTCCGGCGGTGTGCGCGCGAACTGCACCGTGCGCGAGCTGCTGTGGATGTCTCCCTCGCTCGGCCTCGGCTGGCAGACCCTGTGCGTCACGATCGTCGCGCGCGAGTACACGGATCAGCTCACGCTGCGCGCGGTCTCGGACGAGTCCCAGGTCCAGAGCGTGTTCATGCTCGCCGACAACATCGTGCCGGTGGCGAGCTGTCCGTGAAGGCATGGCTGTGGCTGTGGGTGCTCGCGCTCCCGTGCAGCGCGGCGGCGCAGAGCGTGCACCTGCAGTGGACCGCGCCCGTGGGCAGCATGTGCCCCAACGGCGCCACGCTGAGTGCGGACGTCGAGCAGCTCACCGGTCAGCGCTTCGTCACCGACCTCGACGCGGCCGAGGTGCGCGTGGTCGGGCGCATCCAGCGCGGGGAGCTCGGCGTCGCCGCGCAGCTGGAGGCGCACACCGCGGACGGAACGCCGATCGGCACGCGCGAGCTGCGCGCCGGCTCCGAGGACTGCGCCTCGCTGCGACGCCCGCTGGCGATGGTGCTCGCGCTGCTGCTCGAGCAGCCGGTGCCCGTGAGCCATCGGCTGCCCCTCGCGTTCGGCGTCGAGCTGGTGGGCGACACGCACGTGCTGCCGCGCACCCACGGCGCCGTCGGGCTGGTGGCGCTGTACCGCCCGCTGCCGTGGCTCGCGCTGCGCGCGCAGGCCGACTACTGGTGGCCGCGGGTGGCGGAGACCG